>JADGHX010000060.1 GCA_019683695.1 Steroidobacteraceae bacterium | reverse complement strand
TGCGTCAGATGTTTATAATAGACAGGAACCATGACGCCGGGCGGTGGCAGGCCATCGGGGGGTCGGGCGATCTGCCCGCAGTCATGCGCGAGGTGGGGGAACGATGGGTGCGCGAGTAACGCGGCGTCTCTCCACGGTGCTCCACGTGGCGTGTGCGATCTTCGTGTGCCTCGCGCCAGGCGGCACGCACGCGAACGGGATGCCACCGCCGGCCTACGAATCGGCTGCGTACATGCACGGCGTGCCGGCTGACGTTCTCTTCGCAATCGCACTCCAGGAGAGCGGTATGCTCCTGCGCGGGCGGCTGATTCCCTGGCCATGGACGTTGAATGTTGCCGGCCGCCCCTATCGCTTCGCGAATCGCGCGCAGGCCTGTGAGGCGATCAGAACGGCGCTCCTTCACGTTCCGCCTACACGTATCGATGTGGGGCTGGGTCAAATCAATGTGGGTTTCCAGGGCCATCGCGTCGCGCACCCCTGTGCACTTTTGGACCCGTACCAGAATCTGGCGTTGACTGCACGCATCCTGCACGAGCACTACACATTGGCCGAGGACTGGGTGATCGCGATCGGTTACTACCATCGACCTGCGGGGGGTGAACGCGCAGAGCATTACCGGCGGGCGGTTCAACGGCACTTGCGGCGGATCGCTGATGCGAGCGTGCGCGCCGAAGGGACTGGCGGCACATTGCCATGAGTCGCGCACGTTGCGTTGCCATCGGGTCAGCTTGCCTCGGCACCTTCGCGCCGGTTGCACTCGCCGCCGACGCGGGTCTTATCGTCGTGCACGATGGAGGTGGGGCGTCTGCGCTGCCGTACTATCGCGAGTTGAATCTGAAGACGCCGGAACCCAGCCAGGCCGCCACACGGCCGACGTTAGAAGCTCCTCGTCCACCCAATCGACGCTACAGCGAAGGAGACCTTCTACCCGTACGCTCCGCGCGTTTGACTCCGGGCACCATCACGCCGCGCGCGATCCACGCCCCGGGTCTCAAGCCGATATTTCTGATCGGCGATGACTCACGCTCGCGCGCCTGGTTGCGAGCGAACACCGAGAAACTCCACGCGCTGCGCGCGGTCGGCTTCGTCGTACAGGTCGAGTCGGAGGACGCGCTGCAGTCGCTGCGACACTTGGCGCCGGATCTCACACTCGTGCCCGCATCGGGCGATGACCTGGCGCAGCGCCTCGGTCTCAAGCATTACCCTGTGCTCGTCACGGCAACGGGCATCGAGCCGTGAAGTGGCGGAGGGCGCGGCGTGGCCCAGGCGCATGCGGTCGAAGTCCTCTTGCGGCCCGCCGTGGAACTGTACACGGTCGTCGTGTGCGCGCTCGCCGCGACGCTGTGCATCGCTGCGCCGTGGTCGCTGGCCCTCAATCCCGTGCTGGGTCTCGTGAGCGCCGCGGCGTTCGTTACGCTCGGTGCCGTGCGGCTTCGCCAAGCATGGGCCGTACTGCGCTATCGACGTAGCATTCGCCGTCTCCCGCGCTACGTCATGGCGAGCCGCGATGTTCCGGTGAGCGGCGAGCGTCTGTTTCTGGGCCGTGGCTTCAAATGGGACCCGCGCCACACGCATCGCCTGTTGCAGACCTATCGACCGGAGTTTCGCCGGTACGTCGAACCGCCGGCGCCCTATCGTCTCGCACGCCGCTTCGAACACCGTCTGGCATTCTCGGCGCCGCCCTGGTCGAGTCTCGCTCGCCTCACCCGCTGGGATCATCCCCTCAACCCCGTTCGGCCCTTGCCGCCCGTCGGAGGGTTACCGCGCCTGCATGGCATCGAGCCGCACGAGGTCGATGTAACGCTGCCGCTCAGCGAACGAGTCGGGCACACCCTCGTCCTCGGAACGACTCGCGTTGGCAAGACACGCCTCGCTGAGCTTCTCATCACGCAAGACATTCGGCGCGGCGACGTTGTCATCGCTTTCGATCCGAAAGGCGACGCAGAGCTGTTGCGACGGATGTATGCCGAAGCGAAACGCGCGGGACGCGAGCGCGAGTTCTACGTTTTCCATCTCGGCTGGCCGGACTTGAGTGCGCGCTACAACGCCATCGGCCGATTCAGCCGCATTTCCGAGGTTGCCACTCGCATCGCCGGACAGTTGAGCGCCGAAGGGGATTCGGCGGCATTCAGGGAATTCGCCTGGCGGTTTGTGAACATCATCGCTCGGGCCTTGGTGGAGCTCGGACAGCGACCGGACTATGCGCTCATTCAGCGCCACGTCATCAACATCGATGCGCTCTTCATCGAATATGCCCAGCACTACTTTGCGAGAGTTGAGCCCAGAGCATGGGAAGCGATCGTCCGGATCGAGGGCGGACTCAACGACAAGAACATTCCGCGGCACATGCTCGGCCGCGACAAGCGGGTTGTCGCGATCGAGCAGTATCTGTCGCAGGTTCGCGTCTACGATCCGGTGCTCGACGGACTACGAAGCGCCGTGCGATACGATCGCACGTATTTCGACAAGATTGTCGCGAGCCTCTTGCCGCTCCTCGAGAAGCTCACCACCGGCAAGATCGCGCAGCTCCTCGCTCCGGACTACTCCGATCTCAACGACCCGCGACCCATCTTCGATTGGATGCAAGCCATCCGCCAGCGCGCGATCGTGTACGTCGGCCTCGATGCGCTCTCCGACCCCGAGGTCGCCGCAGCCGTCGGCAACTCGATGTTCGCCGACCTCGTGTCGGTGGCCGGCCATCTCTATAAGTTCGGACTCGATGACGGCTTGCCCGGCAGCTCCCATGCCAGAGTGCCGATCAACGTGCATGCGGATGAGTTTGCCGAACTCATTGGCGATGAGTTCATTCCGCTGATCAACAAGGGCGGCGGCGCCGGCCTTCAGGTCACCGCGTACACGCAGACGCTGAGCGACATCGAAGCGCGAATCCGCAGCCGCGCCAAGGCCGGCCAGGTCGTCGGCAACTTCAACTGCCTCATCATGCTTCGCGTACGCGAGACCGCTACAGCCAGGCTCCTGACCGATCAATTGCCAAAAGTCGAAGTTGCTTCCGCACAGCTCATGAGTGGGACCACCGACAGCTCCGACCCCTACGGCACAACGGCGTTTACGTCGCACACACAGGATCGCATCACCGTGACGAGCGTGCCGCTCATCGAGCCTGCGCACGTGGTCGCACTCCCCAAGGGACAGGCGTTCGCACTACTCGAGGGCGGGAATCTGTGGAAGATCCGTATGCCGCTGCCCGCGCCGGATCCGGACGAAATCATGCCGGAAGACCTGCAAGCGCTTGCGGCGCACATGCGGCGGCACTATACAGAGTCGAGCGAGTGGTGGAACGCGCACGCACCGCCGGCGCCGGAGACGCCACTGCCAGAAGCACAGCTCGCAGATCCGAGTGCGCCCGTGGCCGCGACCGACCGCCACGCCGCACAGGGACACGCCCATGTCTGATCCGGCCGCCGTGGCGGAACGTCAGCAGAGACGGCAACAAGGGTGGATTGCCGGTCTGATCGGTCTGCCGTTTAGGTTGTTCGGGATGCTGTGCGGTTCGCTCGTGCTCGCGATCTTGCTGGAATGGATCGGTATGCTGTTTATCTGGTCGGATCAGGGCTCGCACCACGCAGAACAGATGCTGAGCTACGAGCTCGATCAGCTCTCGTCAGATTTCCGGCGAAGCATTGTAATGGACGCGCCGGTGCAGACCGCGCGGCGGCTTATCGAATGGACGCACGAGTACGTTGTGGTCAAGTCTGGTCTGCGCGAATGGATTGAGCCGTCACGCAACGGCACTGAGGAGAGTCGAGCGGGATTCAGACGACTGCTGAAGATGGCCTATGGCGCCGTGAAGCCGTATGCCGTCGCCGCCGGGTACACGGCACTAACCTTCCTCGTCCGCCTGGTCGTGCTGTGCTTGGCGCTGCCTCTGTTCCTGACCGCTGCGTTCGTCGGTTTGATCGACGGGCTCGTCCGCCGTGATCTGCGGCGCTTCGGCGCGGGCAGAGAATCGGGATTTCTCCACCATCGCGCACGCGCCCTCATCTTGCCGCTCGCCATCCTGCCCTGGGCGATCTATCTAACTGCTCCCCTTAGCGTGCATCCACTCTGGATTCTGTTGCCGGCAGCCGCTCTGCTCTGCATCGGCGTCGACGTCAGTGCGGGAAGTTTCAAGAAATATCTGTGAGGCAGGCCGTCCGCGTTTCGGTCGCCCGAACCTCGCGGCGGCCGGTGCCAGGCTCAGGAAGTGCATTGCATGTTGACACAGCATGCATGGGTGATGAATATATGCGGCATTAATTCATGGCTGGAGGCGGAAATGTTCGAGTACACCCGGCTACAGAATATCGGAGCGGCAATAGCCCGCCTCCGTGCCGAGACCAACGTCACCCAAGCTGTTCTGGCGGAAAAGACCGGCTTGGACCAAAGCAGGATCTCCCGGATCGAGAAGGGCGAGGTCGTCGCAGGAACGGATGTGGACCGGGTGCTGGAAGCTCTCGACGCGCTCGGGGCGGCGAAGGCCAAAGAGTTCAGGGAGTACATCGGCCGTGACTGGCAGCACATCGAACCGCCATCCTTCTGGAACCCAGAACGCGAGTGTCTTGAGATCACGGAAGAGACGCTCGACGAGATCGCGACCTTCCTGGCGAACGACGACCATCCATGGCCGCTCCGCCGCCAGATTGAACGTCAACGGGAATCGCTGGTGCGCGCGGCGAGCTTTCTGGGTCGGCTCAACCACAACATTGCCTTCATCGGCGACATGGGCGTCGGCAAGTCCACGGCCATCAGCTTCATCTTCGACCTGCTCGTGCCCCCATCCCTCGCCGACAAGGCGATCAACCGGCCTGTGCTGGAAACCGGCGCCGGCGGCACAACGATTTGCGAGGTGCACATCAAAGGCGGCCCGGAGTTCGGCATCTCTCTCCTGCCAATGAGCGACGCCGAAATGCGGGAACTCGTCTCGGACTTCTGCGCCGCGAAGTGGGCCGTTCACACCAGCGAGCAACGGGACGCAAGCGAGAGCATTGGCATCAGCCGGGAAGCAGAGCGAGCTATCCGCAACATGTCGGGCTTGGGGCGCAGACGCGAGACGGTCGATGGGAAGACCGTCTACCACGACCCGGTGGCGGACATGGTTAACTCCAGCAATAGCGAGGACGAGTTCCGGACGCGCGTCCTAACATTGATGAACCTCGACGATCGGACGCGACGCGAACTCTGGTACGACAGTTCTACTCGCAAGCACCCGATGGAATGGGTCACGGAAACTTTCAAGGCCGTCAACAACGGTCGGCTGAAAGACGTGCCGCTACCCAAGAGCATTGATCTGCTCATTCCGAACTTCGGGCGCGCGTTCGGCGAGTTGGACATTACGGTCATCGACACCAAGGGTGTGGACGACGTTGCGGTACGCGAGGATCTCGACCACCGCCTGAAAGACCCGCGGACAGCGATCGTCTTCTGCTCACGCTTCAACGATGCGCCGGGTACCAGTACGCGCGTGCTCCTCCAGCACATGCGCCAGACGTTCTCGGAACGCTTCGACACCGGAAAGGTATCAGTCCTGGCACTGCCACGGTCCGAAGAAGCGCGCGCGATGAAGGACGACCTGGGCGAGCAGGCGATGACGGACGCGGAGGGCTACGAGTTCAAGCGCATGCACGTTGAAGCCGAGCTTGCAGCCGAGAACCTCGCTGGTGTTCCGATGCTCTTCTACAACGTCGAGGCGGATGACGTCGCGACGATCCGCGTCGCTCTGTTCGGGCAGTTGAGCCGGATGAGAAAGGCGGTCGAAGAGAGGCTCTTGGACTTGTGCGCAGCATCGCGGGAAATCATCAGGAACCATGAAGCCCAGGCACTGAACGCGGCCATCGAGGAGGTAGCCAACAGGCTCAACACCTTTCTTAGAGGCAATCGGCGCCTAGGTGCACGCGAGCAGTTAGCCCATGTGGAGGCGATCAACACCATCAAAGCCGTGCGATACGCTTCGACGCTCTGGGCGTCCACTCGGCGGAACGGAGACTACACGGGCCTCAACGTCGTGCATCTTGTCGGCGTTGGCGCAGCGCGAGACGCCAGGCTGCGTAGCGAGAGCTGGTTCGACGGTCTCGATGCATTCCTGAACTCACTGAAAGCGGATGAAGGTTTGGCGTTGGCCAACCGCTCGATCGACCAGATCGCCGCAAGCGCAGCGGCATCGAAGCGCGCATTCCTCCAAGCGGCGCAGCTCGGAGGGGTAGAGGTGTACCGCGAGGCTCTGTCGCAGTCGTCCGTGTGGACGGCCTGTGCTTCGGAGTGGGGCCGCGGTCCAGGTTTCAAGCTGCGCGTAGCGGACCGTCTGGAGGGCTGGTTTACCAAGGAGGCGAAGCTGAAGGAACGTCTCGAGGAGATGATCAACGCGCTATGGGAGCAAATGGTGATCGCGCCGCTGTTGAGGCTTGTCGAGGAGAGCGCGCCCGAAGCCGATCCGACTCCTACCAACGTCATTCCGTTCAAGGGCCGCATGTCGGCCTGATCAGGCGCGCAAAAAAAAGACGGAGCACGGCATGGCACGAATTCGGGTGGTGGAGATCACGAACTTCCGGGGCATCAAGCAGATGACCTGGTATCCAGCCGCTGGAATCAACTGCCTGATCGGTCCCGGTGACAGCGGTAAGTCGTCCATTCTCGATGCAATCGACTTGTGCCTCGGAGCGCGCCGGAGCATCCAGTTCACGGACGCTGACTTCCATCTGCTGGATGTGGAAACACCGATCACGATTGCGGTCACGCTCGGTGAACTCAATGATGACCTCAAGAACCTCGACGCATACGGCATGTACGTCCGGGGGTTTAACGCCGGGACCGGAGTGATCGACGACGAACCAGAACGGGATGCCGAAACCGTGCTGACAGTGAAACTCACCGTCGCGAGCGATCTGGAACCGACGTGGACACTAGTATCCGAGCGGGCCGAAGCACAGGCACTGATGCGGAATCTGAGCTGGAGCGACCGCGTTCGCCTTGCTCCAACGCGCATCGGGGCGATGGCGGATTACCATCTAGGGTGGCGACGCGGCTCCGTGTTGAACCGCATCTCGGAGGAACGCGCCGATACGTCCGCGGCCTTAGCCAAGGCTGCTCGCGACGCTCGCGCTGCTTTCGGTGACCAAGCGCAGGGGCAGTTAGGTGAGACGCTGGGCATCGTGGCAGCCACCGCAAAGGAGCTTGGGATCCCCATCGGCGAGAACATCAGAGCCATGCTCGATGCTCACTCCGTTTCGTTCAGCGGCGGAACGATCTCGCTGCATGATGAGGATGGTGTGCCGCTGCGCGGACTCGGTATCGGCTCGACACGCTTGCTCATCACCGGCCTGCAAAGGAAGGCGGCGGCGCAATCATCAATCATCCTGATCGACGAGTTGGAGCACGGCCTTGAACCGCACCGGATCATCCGGCTTCTCGATTCGCTCGGCGCGAAGGAAACGCCACCGCCCCTGCAAGTCTTCATGACGACGCATTCGCCGGTAGCGCTGCGTGAACTGTCGGGGAATCAGTTGTTCGTAACCCGTGCCTCGCCCGCGAGGCATGAAGTTCGCGTCGTGGGCATCGAGGACGGTATTCAGAGTACGATCCGGCTGTACCCTGACGCCTTCCTCGCACCCAAAGTCATCGTCTGCGAGGGAGCCAGCGAGGTCGGATTGATCCGCGGGCTCGATCAGTACCGGACAGCGAATGGAAGCGAAGCAATCACTGCCCAGGGAACGGCCCTCGTCGATTGCGGTGGCGGAGATGCCGACAGGCCGTTCAAGCGCGCGGCTGCATTACGGGCGCTGGGGTATCGTGTGGCGGTGGTGAGGGACGACGACAAGAAGCCGACCGCAGCAGTAGAAACTGCCTTCATCGCCGACGGCGGGACCGTTGTCGCATGGCGAGATGGACGGGCACTGGAAGACGAGCTGTTCCTGGGGCTGACCGACAATGGCGTTGGCAAACTCCTCGATCAAGCTGTCGAGCTGCACGGCGAAGAGTTAGTGAACGACCATATCAAGTCGGTCTCGCAGAACGCAAAGGATCTGAACTGCATCCGCACCGAAGCCCTCATCGAGGGGATAACTCACGAGAGCCGCGTCGTTCTCGGCAAGGCGGCGAGGACAAAGAAGGCCGGCTGGTTCAAGTCAGTCACGTGGATGGAGAATGTTGCCCGCGATATCGTCGGTCCCGATCTCGCGAATGCCGATGCAGATTTCAGGGCGCTCATCAACAGGATCTTTGCGTGGTCGGTTGATGCCTGACAATGACATCGACCTGTTGGCGATCAATCGTGGCACCGTGACCGCACCTGCGGGATGCGGGAAAACGCACTTGATTGCTCAAGCCCTCACCCGTCACGGCGGTATTAGGCCGATCTTAGTGCTGACGCATACGAATGCCGGGGTTGTTGCGCTGCGCGGGCGGCTCGACCGAGCGGGCGTGCCTTCCAAAGCTTATCGCCTCTCGACGATTGACGGGTGGGCCATGAGGTTGATCTCGACGTTCCCCGCACGCAGTGCGCACGACCCCAACCTGCTGCAACTAACGCATCCCCGCACTGATTATCCCAATATCCGCGTCGCCGCGGCCAACCTGCTCAAGGCGGGCCACATTGCCGAGATCCTAGCCGCGAGTTACGCGCGGCTCATTGTGGATGAATACCAGGATTGCTCGATCCGACAGCACGCTGTTGTCGCCTATGCGGCTCAGACATTGCCGACCTGCGTGCTTGGTGACCCGATGCAGGCGATCTTCGGTTTCGGTGGTGACGATCTTGCGAAGTGGGAAGACGATGTCTGCACCTGCTTCCCGCTCGCAGGTGAACTTGATACGCCTTGGCGTTGGATCAATGCCGGCACGGAACCGCTGGGCCGGTGGCTACTCGACGCGCGCGCTAAGCTGCTGCGCGGCGAGCCCATTGACCTGCGGACAGCGCCGGCCGGAGTGAGCTGGGTCGAACTCGACGGCTCTGATGACCACCAGCGACGCCTGCGGGCCGCTCGCGTGCGCGCGCCGGACGGTCAAGGCTGTGTGCTGATCATTGGGGACAGCGCGAATCCCGAGAGTCAGCGACAGTTTGCCAGTCAGATCCCGGGTGCCATCACTGTTGAAGCGGTTGACTTGCGGGACCTCGTGGCATTCTCGAAGACCTTCGACCTCGGCGCGTCGGACGCACTGGAGCGGCTCGCTACCTTTGCTCAGAGCGTCATGCGCAACGTCGGCGCCGTAGACCTGGTGAGGCGCGTGCAGTCATTGATGCGCGGCACCGCGCGCAAGCCGCCGACCGATGCCGAGGCTACCGCTTTGTGTTTCATTCGCGCACCGTCATACCGTGCTGCTGTCGATGTGCTGGTCGAGATCGGCAAGGAATCGGGCGTTAGCACCCATCGGCCCGCAGTTCTGCGTGCATGCATCAGGGCGCTGCAGCTTTGCGACGGGACGGAAGGGCTATCGTTCCACGACGCCGTCATTCGGATGCGCGAGCAGAATCGTTTAGTGGGCAGACCCCTACCGAGGCGCGCCGTCGGCAGCACGCTATTGTTGAAGGGCCTGGAAGCGGACGTGTCGGTTATTCTGAATGCCGGCGCGCTCGATGCGCGCAACCTATACGTTGCCATGACGCGCGGGTCGAAGGCCCTGACGGTGTGTGCTCCCTCTCCGATTCTTGATCCGGCCCCATAGGGCGCTTCCTATCTGCGCCGACATTTCAGCGACCAACGATTCTCTGAATGGCTGCTCCCGACGGGCGACAGCTGGCAACCTTCGGCACCGAGTGCCTGCGACGAGTCGATTCCTGCCGCTATATGCAGGCAGCGAACGTCGAGCCGCCATCGTGGCTATTGCAGGTCACCGCTGCAGACAACGCCTGTCGGTAGGCTCGTCACTCGAGAAACGCGCCCCAGTCATTCCGTGGCCACGCTCCGCAGGACATCCACCCCACTCAAATCGGTAGCACCCTTCCTCGCATTCATCGAAGCGTAGATTCGAATCCGGGCTCAGCATCACGCTCCTCATCGGATAACGAGGGGCATCGATGCGAGACATCGCAATCCACCGCAGAGACCTACTCGCTGCTGCATTCGCAGCGAGCTTTGGTATTTGTGGGAACGCATCCGCGGATGATGACCTCCAACGTACTCACCTCGCAGCGCTCCTACACCAGCTCGACGTGCTCGATCGACTCGCGCAGCAAAGCGCGCTCTCCGCCGCGAATAGCGGCCGTTACCACTTCGATTTCGCGCGGCTGCGCAGCGACATCGCGCGCATGCGTGCAGGTATCGAGGACTACCTCAGCCCGCGACGCGCGCAGCCGCGCGACCCCACCGAGCTGAGCGCGGATTATCGGCGCGAGGAGCTGGGGCCGTGACAGCCGATCAGCTCACCGCATTCACAGCAAACAGCGGCTTTACGCCTTCCGCGCTTGACGTTCTGTTGTTGGGCGCGACGTTCGCCGTGCTGCTCGTGTGGGGTGTGTGGGCATTGCACGCGGCGTATGTCGGGTGGAGCGAGAACACCATTTCCGGTCGGCAATTCTTTGCCGTGCTCGTCCGACTCGTCGCCCTGTATCTCGTGTTGACCTACTTCCTGCTCTCCTGAAACCCCAATCTGAGGATCGTATGAACCAGACCACAACTGCCATTTGCCGACACGTTCATCTTCTTCCGTTCGCGACGCTGCTCCCCGTACTCGCACAGGCCCAGGGCCTGCCCACATTGGAGCCTCCATCGCGAGGTCCCGGAAGCGGAATCATGGAGACGCTGCAGAACTACGGCTACGACATGATTTTGCTCGTCGCGCTGCTCGTGATCGCGACGATGTTCATCGGTGTCTGTTACCACGGATACAGCGTCTACTCCGAGATTCACAGCGGGCGAAAGACGTGGGGCGAGTTCGGTCTCACGGTCTCTGTCGGCGCAGTGCTGCTCGTCGTGGGCATCTGGCTCCTGACCCAGGCTACCGAGATTCTCTGAGGGATGGGCGGCATGGCCGAAGGCACCGATCCGCGCCGAGACGCCGTGACGTTCCTACCCCATCGCCTCAATCGGCAGCCGGTCATCGTTCGCGGACTGACGGCCGATGAGCTGTGGATCACGACCGGTGTCTCGGCTGCCTGCGGCCTTGCCGTTGGGCTCTTGTTCGCGAGCCTCACACGTCGATGGGCGATCGTGCCGACGGCGATTGTCCTCTGCGTCGCTGCGGGAATCTTCCTCGGTGGAGGCGTGCTCCGCCGTCAGAAGCGAGGCCGCCCGGAGACCTGGCTCTATCGGCAGCTTCAATGGTGGGTCCGCCGCCGTGTGCCGGCGCTCTCGGCATACGTGGGCGGGAGCGAGCTCATCACGCGGTCCGGTTACTGGACGACACGTCGAACGACAAAGAGAGATTTGCGATGAGCCGCTTCAAGAACGAAGTCGCACATCTCAGGGCGCACGTCCAAACACTGCGCGCCGCCGCGCTCGCGTCGCTCCTCCTTGCAACGCTGCTCGCTGTTGGATGGTGGAACGCGCCGCGCAATCTCACGATCCACGTCCCACCGGATCTGCGCTCAGGCAGCACCCGCAAGTGGTGGGACGTGCCACCCGAGTCGGTCTACGCGTTCACGTTCTACGCCTTCCAGCAGTTGAACCGGTGGCCCACGAACGGCGAGGAAGACTACGCCCGCAACATTCATGCGCTGTCCGCCTACCTGACGCCCGGATGTCGAGCATTTCTGGAACAAGACTTCGCCACTCGGCGCGACCGCGGCGAGCTGCGTCAGCGCGTGCGAGGCGTCTACGAGATTCCCGGTAGAGGTTACGGCGATGCGCCCGCCGAGCGTGTGAAGGTGATCTCCGCCGATGACTGGCTCGTCACGCTCGATCTCGCCGCGGACGAGTACTACGGCACGGAGCAAGTCAAGCGCGCCTTGGTTCGCTTCCACATCAAAGTTGTGCGCTCCGACGTGGACCCGCAGAAAAACCCCTTCGGGCTCGTGCTCGACTGCTACAGCCGCCCGCCGGAGCGCATCACGCCCGCGGCATCCGAGACGCCAGCAGCGCACTCTGGATTCCCATAGCGCAAGACTGACTGAGGCAGCACACCGGCATCTTCAGAGCGTGGACATGAAGACATTCAGCCCGAAAGGTTCTGTGTGGAGCGTGGTCGCCTGCAGCGCATTCGCCCTAGGGCTGACTCCCAAAGGCGAGGCAGTGGAAGTTCTCCGTTGGGAGCGGCTGCCTCTGGCCGTGTCGCTAGTCGTTGGCGAAGAGCGCGTCGTGTTCCTTGATCGGAATGTCCGCGTTGGCGTGCCGGACGCAGTGGGCGAACGGCTTCGCGTACAGAGTGCAGGTGGTGCGATCTACCTGCGTGCAAACGCGCCGATCGACTCCGCCCGCCTGCAACTGCAGGACGCCGAAACCGGCGCACTGATGCTCGTCGATGTCACCGCGGCGGCCGCCGCGCCCGGCGCCGCACCGCTCGAGCCGGTTCGTATCATCGACGCGACCCGGCAAGCCGAGAGAGATGAGGAAGACAGGCGCGACTGCGGCAAGAGCGCCCAGTGTGCAGGCGATTTCATGCAGGCTGCTCCGCGAACGCCAGTAGCTGTGGTCCTCACGCGCTACGCCGCGCAAAGTCTCTACGCGCCGTTGCGCACCATCGAAGAGGTCGCCGGCATCGTGCCCGTCGCGCTGCCCCGGAATCTGACTCTCGAGACGTTGCTGCCTGCGCTTGCGATCCGGGCGAAAGCGCTGGCGGCCTGGCGCCTTGCGGATCATTGGGTCACGGCGGTCCGACTCACCCACACCGATCAAGGGTGGCTGACACTCGACCCGCGGACGCTGCAGGGCGATTTTGTCGCCGCAACGTTTCAGCACCCAACGCTCGGACCCGCGGGCGAGTCCACGGACACAACGGTCGTCTATATCGTGACGCGAGGGCACGGGCTGGCCGAAGCGCTCCTACCCGCGATCAGCCCCATCGATGCGTCGAACAACGTGTCGCCGTCTTCCCTTCGGGACGGAGGCCACGATGAAGAGTAGCGGACTGCTCAAGTGGCTCATGATCCCGGTGCTGCTGCTTGCAGCATTCATCGCCGTGCGATTCCTCTCGGGCGATGCGCCACCAGCAACTGCTGCGGATGGCGCAAGAACCGGAACTCCTCTCACCACTGAGGAGATGAAGGCACTCGGGATTGAGGGCGATACGCCGCAAGACACATTGGCAACGCTCGTCGCGCAGGTGAAGCAATTGCGCAGCGAGCTCAAGAGCGCGCTCGACGATAACGAACGGCAGCGCGCCGAGAACGAGCGACTGCGCCAGCGCGAAAGCGCAATCGACCAGCGCATCCAAGACAGCCTCGCCGCCGAGCGCGACAAACTGCAGGCGGAGCGTGAGCAGTCGAGCCGCCAGCAAGGAGAAATGCGAAGCCGTTTGCAGGACCTGGAGCGCCGCCTCAACAGTCTGTCTACCCAGTCGCCCCATGCTGAGCTGCCTGTGGGGCTAGGCTTGCGGGACGATGACGCGGACGTGTTGACACGCGATCGTGCGCAGTGGGTCGAGCCCGAAGACAGGCTTCTCGCGGGACGATCGACGCGGCGTGCCACATCCTCCACCGAATCGCCAGTCAGTGACGTGCAGTTTCCGACGAGCTTCGCGCCGGCCGCTGATTCCAGCGCAAGCAGCGAAGCCACGGAGAGGGCTGACGGATCGCAGGCCAAGGGTGCGGAATCGACCTCTCTCCAGCCCATCTACACCGTACCTGCCAATGCGACTCTCGTCGGTTCGGTCGCGATGACTGCGCTCGTCGGCCGCGTGCCGATCGACGGCACCGTGCACGACCCCTATCCGTTCAAGGTCGTGATCGGTCCCGACAATCTCGCCGCCAATGGCATCGAATTGCCCGATCTCGCGGGCGCGGTCGCGAGCGGCACGGCGTCAGGCGACTGGACGCTTTCGTGCGTGCGCGGCGAAATCCGGTCGCTGACGTTCGTATTCGATGACGGCACGATTCGCACGCTATCGTCATCGTCCTCCTCGAGAAACCGAGACTCGGCGAGCCCTTCTCAGGGAGGCCTCGGCTGGATCAGTGATCCGTATGGCATACCCTGCGTAACTGGTGAGCGACGAAGCAACGCTCAGCAATACCTGGGCTCCCAAACGCTCATTACGGCCGCCGGCGCGGGCGCGGCCTCGCTGATCAAGTCCGACCGCGGCGGCACCGCGGTCATCACGAGCGACGGCAACATCGTGGGCACGGTCGGCCTCACGGGCCAGGAAGCGATGGGACGCATCCTCGCCTCCGGCGTGCAGGACCTGTCGCAGTGGGTCAACAAACTCTACGGCCAGGCGTTCGCAGCGATCTACGTGCAACCTGGCGCACGCGTCGCCGTGCATATCGAGCAACCGCTCACCATCGACTACGACACGCAGGGCCGTAGAGTCCTTCATCTATCGGGAGGGATTCATGTCTCGTCGGATCTCGATTGACCGGCGCAGCTCGCCGAGCGCGCTGACAGCTGTCGTCGCCGCGATCGTGCTCGCCGGCTGCGCTACGAACAAGGAGCAACTCCTACCTCACGGGGAAGCAACGATGCTCAACATCTGGGAGCAGGAGACCGGTCGATCGGGGTCGCAGCACCTGCTCGATGCGCGACAGTCCTTGCGACGACCTCTCACTGATGTTGACGTGCTGGCAGAGCGCGACACCTACTCACGCACGGCTGCCAATGAGATCACTCGGCAGTTCAAGCGCCTGCCGAATCCCGATCTAGTGATGTATGTGTTTCCGCACCTTGCCGGCAGCGAGCGCGTACCCGTGCCCGGTTACAGCACGGTGTTCCCCTTGCATGCACGCGTGCATTACGCACTGCCGGGCGAGCGCACGCAGGACTATTGACGCTGACGGTCGGGGCATAGAGGGGCGCGGACGTCCTTTCTCTTCTCGCGTGTGCGCAATGCACCAGAAACGGCACCAGCAGCTGCCACCGGTACGCCTGATGCGGCGCCGGATGCATGGGAGCGCTATGTGAATAGGCTGAGTGCTCACGGGATTCCAGCACCCGGTGTAGCGCATGACGTACGACGCAAGCCCGCGACCGCCGCGGACGAGCAAGCGCTCTACGACGTCGGTCCTTCCTTCGTCGACCTGTTGCCGTGGGTCGAGTATCTGCCGGGCTCACAGTGCATGCTGCTCGATGACGGAGAATCAGTGGCAGCGTTCTTCGAGCTGACCACGATCGGAACGGAGGGCCGCGATGGGCAGTGGCTCGCGCAGGCGCGCGATGCGATCGAGAATGCACTGCAAGACAGCTTTGAGGAACTCGACGACCATCCCTGGGTGGTTCAACTCTACGTGCAGGACGAAACCGATTGGGCGACCTACCTGCGCACACTGCACGAATACGTGCATGCTCGCGCGAAGGACACCGCTTTCACTCGCTTCTACTTGCATCTCTTTGAGCACCATCTACAGGCGGTATCGAAGCCCGGTGGTCTATTCAACGACGACACGGTGACTCGATTGCCCTGGCGCGGACAGACCCGCCGCGTGCGCATGGTCATCTATCGTCGCATCCACGACACCCGCCGTGTAACGCGGACGCAGGGCGCATCGAACACCTCCTCGCGGCGGGGTTTCTCTCCCGAGGATGTGTTGGGCGTGATGTGCGACCGGATGACCCGCGGATTATCGAACGCCGGCATCCGCGTTCGCCGTCTGCACGCCGCGGACATTCACGCGTGGCTCCTGCGCTGGTTCAATCCGCGCCCGACGCTGCTCGGGACATCGCCTGACGATCAGGAGCGCTTCTACCGTCTGGCAGCCTACCCCGACGAGAGTGAGCCTGGGCAGCTCGAGCTCGCGAGCGGCGTAGACTTCGCCCAACGCCTCTTCTTCGGCCAACCCCGGTCCGACGTCAACCGCGGAGTGTGGTACTTCGACGGCCTACCGCATCGGGTCATCGTGCTCGATCGGCTGCGCAAGCCTCCCGCGATTGGCCACCTCACCGGTGAGGCGCACACGAGCAGCGATGCGGTCAGCGCCGTGTTCGACCAGTTGCCCGAAGGGACTGTGATGTGCATGACGCTGCTTGTAACGCCGCAGGATACGCTCGAAGCACATCTCAATTACCTGGGGCGCAAGTCCATCGGCGACACCCTCGACTCCGAGCAGACTCGTCAGGACTTACAGCAGGCGCGTTCGATCCTCGGCAGCGCCCATAAGCTGTATCGTGGCGCGGTCGCGTTCTATGTCCGCGGGCATGATCTCGAAGACCTGGACGAGCGAACCCGACAGGTTACAAACGTCATGCTCGCGGCCGGCCTTCAGCCCGTGCGCGAGGAAGACGAAGTCGCACCGCTCAACAGCTACCTGCGTTGGCTACCCTGTGTCTACGATCCGGCCAAGGACCGACGCGCGTGGTACACGCAGCTCATGTTCGCCCAGCACGTCGCCAATCTCGGGCCGTTCTGGGGGCGCAGCCAGGGTACCGGCCATCCAGGCATCACCTTCTTCAATCGTGGCGGCGGACTCGTGTGCTTCGATCCGTTCAACCGAGCGGATCGGCAGATGAATGCCCACTTGTTCTTGTTCGGCCCTACCGGCAGCGGCAAGTCAGCGACGCTGAATAACCTCCTCGTTCAATCTCTGGCGATCTACCGTCCGCGACTGTTCATCCTCGAAGCGGGCAACTCATTTGGGCTCTTCGGCGAATTCGCCGAACGCCTGGGACTCACCGTCCATCGCGTCAAGCTCGCTCCCGGCTCCGGCGTCACGCTCGCACCTTTCGCTGATGCCCGACGGCTCGTCGAGACACCCGCACAGGTCGAGACGATTGACGCGGACGCCATTGATGAGCCGGGCACCGCCTCGAATCAAGACAGCGACGAGAAGCGTGACGTTCTTGGCGAGCTCGAGATCACCGCTCGATTGATGATCACGGGCGGTGAGGAACGCGAAGAGTCGCGGACGACTCGCGCCGACCGCAGTCTCATCCGCCAGTGCATCCTGGACGCCGCGCGTCGGTGCACGTTGCAGCAGCGTGTGGTCCTCACGCAGGACATCCGCGATGCGCTCCGTGCACGGGGCAACGATCCGCTCCTACCAGAAATCCGGCGGACACGCCTGCTGGAGATGGCCGACGCAATGGACATGTTCTGCCAGGGTGTCAACGGACAGTTGTTCAACCGCGCGGGCACATCGTGGCCGGAAGCCGACATCACCCTGGTCGATCTCGCAACGTTCGCCCGCGAGGGCTACAACGCCGAACTGTCGATTGCCTATATCTCGCTGGTCAACACCGTGAACGACATCGCCGAGCGCGATCAGTTTCTCGGGAGACCGACCTGCTTTGTCGTCGACGAGGGCCACATCGTTCTCAAGAATCCGCTGCTGTCTCCCTTCTCCGTCAAAGCCACGAAGATGTGGCGCAAGCTGGGGCTCTGGTTCTGGCTCAGCACGCAGAATCTGGACGACTTTCCCGCTGCCGCGCAACCAATGTTGAGCATGATCGAATGGTGGATATGCCTCAGCATGCCACCGGATGAAGTTGAGAAGGTCGCGCGCTTCCGAGAGCTGAACGCCGCGCAAAAGCGCCTCTTGCGCTCTGCGCGCAAGGAGAGCGGCAAGTTCTCGGAAGGCGTCGTCCTGTCAAAGTCGATGGAGGTGCTCTTCCGCGCGGTACTGCCCAGCATCAATCTCGCGCTGGCGATGACGGATCCGGAAGAGAAGAACGAGCGCTACAAGCTCATGATGAAGCACGGACTGACCGAGCTGGATGCCGCGTTCAGGATCGCTGAGGCGATCGATCGCGCACGCGGGATCGAACCCGTCCAATTGGACGGCTTGTGATGAACGGGAAGCGCATGCTATCGGCCGAGAGCGACTTGGCGCTGAAACCCTTAGCTCATCAGTGCGAACTCGTTCAGTCGCCGGATAGCGGTATGAACGAGCTTAGCTCGCTCGCGGTCCTCGCGGTTCTCAAGGTCGAACATGCATCGACAAGCGCGCAGCGTGCCGGACCAGTGCGGCGATGCGCCGAAGTGTAACGGCTCGCCGGCCTTGGTCCTGAAGGCCTGAAACATTAGTCCCTGCTTCGACTGCGCTCCCAGATCCACAGCCCTGTCGAACAGCGCGGAACGGGAACGATCGGCGATAAATACGCGCTGGCCGTCATCCAGCCAACCCGCCTCCACGTGGGCGTTGGCTCCGGCGCGAGCGCGATAGTGCATAGGAATGTCTCGCAAGCGCTGACCGGCTTCCATGATCCAGGCAATCCGCATGGCGCCGAGCAGGTACCAGCCACGCTCCCGGTGAAACCCTCCCAGCCTGCACCGGTGTTGGAGCAGAGCATTCCCCAGAACAGAAGCACGTCGTCTCGCTCGGCGAGACGGAGGGCTCCACCGCGGCCATTACTCACGCACTCACCATACGTGAGGTTCTGCCAATCGGGGTCGAGATGCGTGCATGCAGCCCGTGCGCCGCGTGTGAACGGTCGCATGTCGGCCGGTAGGCCACACCACTCTCGTCAGGGAAGGATACGAACCTGAAGGTACCATCCGGGAAGATCGGACTGCGCGCTCTGGACCAGTGCCTAGCTTTTGCCCGGACGTTCACAAGATAGATTCGCATGCGTGTTCCACCTACGATCGTCGGCTCAGAGCCCGTGGTCACCTGCAAACCGGCAGGCACTTCGGACGACACCGATCTCCGCTGCTCGCGAGCTTGAAGCGCGACGATCGAACCGGCGACGTCGGCGCACTGCTGGCAAGCGAAAGAATCCTCTGGACTTCCCGCTTCTCTGCCTCGCTCATCGAATCGGTCATGACGTGTCGTAACCGCCGACCATAAATGCGTTCGGCAAGCTGAGGCGCATGGGCGCGAAAGAGGTCCCCGTCTGTGCCGAAGTTCAGAAAATGGTCGAAGGTCCACGTTGGTCCACGCCTGAACCATCGCCCAGCTTTCGGGCCGATCCCGATCCAGTTGATCTTGCCCGCAATGCCACAGGTGCGGGGCTCGTAACCGAGGCCTCCGATGCCAATAACAGCGTCGAACTTGCGCCTACGGATAGCGCCCATGCAGTCTTTGATGCCAAAGCACCCGATCGGACCGGGGTCATCGTCATGCGTGCGTTTGTAGACAAGGACTCTCATGCTCCGTCCTTTCTTCTTGATCGCTCCCGCGGTTGGAGCCTCGCCAGCTTACATTGGCATACAACTCCGGTGCCAAGCGACTGCAAGGTCCACCGGTCGGGCTAGAGAGCATCGGTCGTTTGGCCCGTAACGCGCAGGCGAGCGCCGTGTAGCTGCCAAAGCGGACCGCCGTGCATTCTCATTGCTTGCGGCGGATTCGATCGGATTTGCCGGAGCATCGCAGTATTGATTCCACTCCGGTGAACTCTCATGCCGGCATCGTTTGCCCGTTATGCCTTTCAAATCTGCCAGCGAATCACATGGCTCGTCGCAGCCTGCGTAGTTGAGGTGATTTCGGTCGCCGCCTCAGCGGCCGATGTCTTGGTCGTGACCGATCAGCAGCATCCCGTTAGCGCCCGGATTGGCATACGGGTGATAGATCTCGATGCGCCTGGTCGGATCGTTGATTCGGCACTGGCAGCGGGCCTGCCGACCGATCCGACGCGCGCGACTGCCATCGCGCGTCAACGATTGCAGGGCGGAAGTGATGCACTTCAGAAGCGCTTGGCGCTTGCATACCAGGGTGTCATTGAGGCCTCGAGTCTAGGCATCACCAAGATCCCCGCCGTGATCGTAGATCGGCAGTACGTTGTCTACGGGGTGCCCGACGTGGACCGTGCATTGGAGTTGATCGACCAGTATCGGAGCACGCGGCCATGACACCTGCGCTCCGGAACTCGCTGCGCACCGCCACCGCATCGCTCTTGTTGAGCATGGGCACCACTGCATTCGCCATCGACACGGCGCGGATCATGTCCTCCGTGCTATCTGCAGACTGCCTCGGGTACCGCATCGTTGGCATCTGCTTCTGGCTTCGCTGCACGCTCTTCGGCTGCGATGTGGAAACCTCCGTGCAGGTCCGTCACTACGTTCCCGACGCCGTCGTGTCCAGCTACACCAACACGGGAGAGAATCCTTGGACCGAGGTCGCCTTCATGAGCCTGCCGAACGCCACGGCGGAGGGCGGCGGCGATGGTTCGACAGATCAGTCGAACGAGAACGACCTGGCGAAGTTCAAGAACGCGGACGTGATCGGCCATCCGGCCGGCGCTGTGTTCAATGAGTTCGCGGGCCAGTTCGGTTACATCTGTCCTGGCGCAGGCACTCCGTTCGTGCCCTATCTGCTCAGCACGCTCGACACGATTGCCTGGCGCCACAACCTCCCGGAGATGTTCTATCCGGAGGCATTGATTCCGGGGTTACGCGAAATTGGAAGTCGCCAGTCGTTGAATCTCTGGGGCAACGTCTATCCTCGCGGCGGATTCCTGCATCAAGTCGACGACTACAAGGCCGCCGCCGTCGTTGCGCAACGCGCGGGCGATATCGTGACTCGTCGCGGGCAGATTCACGTCTATCAGCCGCTCCTGTCGAACGAACAGGACGGGTACTGGCCGGCGGGACCGTTGACCGAAGGCGATCCGTCCACGGGCAAATGGCAGGAACTGACGCCCAGACTCTCGGCGAGTTGCGCCGTCTTTCCGCATGCCAATTCGCGCATACAGGCGACCGACGGCGGCTACGCGTGGGCGCTGTGGCGTCCCTACAGCTGCTGCGAGCGCCAGGGGCAGATCTTCCTGGGCCATGTTGAATTCGTCGACTGACCGCAGCGCTCACAATCCGGCGATGCCCAGCCTCGCGTTGTTTGCTGCCCGGACGCAAGGACGTGCGGTGGACTGTTCCGGCGCATCCTTCTCAGCCGGTGACCGACCATGCTCACATCCACTGCACTCCGCCTCGCAAGCAGAATGGCTCTCTTCGGCGGGTGGCTCTCCCTCTGTAGCAGTTCGCTGTTCGCCCAGACCGCGATCGACGACAGCACTCGCATCCAAGGAAGCGTGATCGACGATCACGTGCTCTACACGATTGGCGGCGGGCGCGCCGTCTCGATGAGCCCGGCACCTGACATGCAGCGCTATGGCGTGGGGATCGGCTGGAACAGCAACCTCATGTGCGGCGACATGGATCTGGAAGTGACGCTGCGCAATCAGCTCAACGGCATCACGGACGGGTTCCAGGCCATCATGAGCGACATCATCCAAAGCGCCACGGCTGCGGTCGCCTCATTGCCCGCTCTCATCATCCAGCGCGCCGATCCCGGCCTGTACAACCTGCTCACCAATGGCATCCTGCAGGCGCGGTTGGATTTCGACCGCAGCAAGCTCACGTGCCGTCAGATTGCAGATCGGATGGCCGAGCTCGCGGGCGGCCAGTTGGGCTGGGATCAGTTGGCGGAAGGGTTGGCGCTCAAGAATGCGGTCGCGAGCACCGATGCGGTATCGGCGATCAAAGAGGCCGAGAACAACCGCGGCAACAACGGCGTGCCCTGGATCGGTGGCGAGAACGCCGGCGGCCAGGGACAGGAGTCCATCCGAGTCGTGAGCGATGTCACGCGAGCCGGCTACAACCTCTTGAACGGTCGCGCCATCACCGACACCTCGCCGATTGACCCGGCGGCCTGTAACGCCCGTCTCACGTGCGAGGCCTGGTCATCGCCCGATGCCGCAGCCGCGTGGGCAGTCCGTGTGCTTGGTGAGACCGAGCATCAAACCTGCGAAGACTGTACCAAGACGCAGACGACCGCCGGCGTCGGGCTCACGCCCCTCATTCAGGAAGAGTACGAGCGCAAACTTGCTGCCCTGCAAGGACTCGTGACGGGCACTCAAGCCTTGACGATCGAGAACCTTGAGGCAGCCGGCAGCAGCGCCCTGCCCATCACGCGAGGCGTCATCGAGGCGCTGCGCGACGAGCCGGACCAGAACCTCCTTGCGAAACGCCTGGCGTCGGAGGTGGCGCTCGCCACGGTGCTCGAACGAGCGCTCCTGCTGCAGCGGCTGCTTCTCGCGGGCGGCAAGGAGCCGAACGTCGCTGCGAACCAGCTCGCGCAGGAGGCTATCGCCCGGGAGAGCGATTGGCTCAACCGCGAGATCGAGAACCTGCGCACAGAGCTTGAGGTTCGGCACGCGCTGGCCTTGAACGCACCCATGGCCATCATCGAGCGCCACAGCACACGCAGCGATGCCTCGCGCAGCATCTCCCAAGATGATGCGCCCAACCGGCTGGATGAGATCCAGAGGCCTGGCGGCGGTCGGCGGAACTGACGGTGAACACGATCGTGCAGGGCAAAGCGCCCCTCCGTCGCCGTGTGGTGCGGCCGCTGTTGGGCGTGCTTGCGAGCCTGCTCCTCGCTGCCACCGTGAACATGATCGGCATCTGGCTCATCGGTGATGTGAGCGGTTGGAGCCGCTGGCTGCACGAGCACAGCGGGCACTTCGCCGTGTGGCGCGGACTCTTGTACGGGGCGACCAGCTTCGGATGGTTGTGGATGCGCAATCGCGTATTGCGCCGGGAACCGAGCCCCGAGCCACGAACCCGTCTGCTTCGGGCGGAGATTGCGGCAGTGTTCGCCGTCGTGACGCTCGAAGGCGTGATGTTCCTGCAATCACGATAAAGGCGCCAAGCAAGACCCATGACGCTGTATACGAGCGACTACCTTGAGTACTACCTCACGCTCGTTGGCTGGCTCATCAGCAACGGCATCTGGAATCTTCTCGTTGCGAGCGGGGCCGTTGCGCTGCCATTCATCGCCATCATCGTGCAGGAGTGGCTGCGAGCACGAGGAGAAGGCGCTGATGAAGGCAACAAGGGTGTGCTCTCGTCCATCCGCATCGAGACGCGTGTCTGGGTTGCGATCGTCGTCATCGTATTCGCAGGCATTCCGTTCATTCGGGTCGACCTCAACACCATCCAGTTCGACCGAACGCGCTCGCTGCAGTGTCAGGTGACCCTTCCTCTGCCTGCGCAGACCGGCTGGGAGCCGGTGTTCACCGAGCTCAACGGCCAATCCGCCCAGGTTCCGGTGTGGTGGTTCTTCATGCACGCACTCTCGAAGGCCATCACCGGTGCAGCGTCGGCATCCATTCCGTGCGGGACGGACCTGCGACAGATGCGCATCGAGATCAATGCCACACGCATTGACGATCCGCTGCTGTCACAGGAGATCGCCGATTTCGGTCGGGATTGCTACGGCCCGGCGCGGGCGCGATTGTTCGCAAGCCGGCCCGCCCTCGGTGAGGATGAGCTGAACGACGTGACGTGGATCGGCTCGAGATACTTCCTCTCAACACCAGGACTCTACGATACGTACCACTCCAGCACGCCGCGCGATGCTTGGCCGTACGACCCCGTGCGAGATGCCGGTCTGGCTGAAGTTCCGAGCGGTGCGGGCTACCCGACCTGTCAGGAATGGTGGTCCGATCCAGACAGCGGTCTGCGAGCCCGTTTACTCGCGCAAGTCGAGCCGGATCTGCTGCTGCGATTCCGTCGATGGGCAGGATTTCTGTCTCAGGATGAAGTCGATGACGCAGTCATTCGTGCCATCGCATCGCCTCGCCAGCAGATCGTCAATCACGGGCAGGTCTACACGGACTACGGCGGGCGGATCGGCATGACCGTCCCCAATCTCGCGACGCGTATCGCGGCAGATCTTGGAATCATGATCGGCACGCTGGGCTATGTGCCAGCGATGGACGCTGTGCGGCAAGCGCTGCCGATGGTGCTCTCGGTCTTGAAGATGGCGCTCGTGATCTGCCTGCCCCTGCTCTTGATCGTGGGAACGTACGAGCTGAAGACGCTGGTCGTCGTCAGTTGCGTCCAGTTCGCGGTGTTCTTTGTGGACTTCTGGTTTCAGCTCGCGCGCTGGGTCGACAGCACCATCATGGACGCCCTCTATGGTTGGGACGCGCCGCATGCCAACTTCAATGCGTTGCTCGGGTTGAACAACACATTCCAGGACATGATCCTCAACTGGTTTGTGCTGCCGACGATGTTCATCATACTGCCCGGGTTCTGGGTGGCAGCCTTGACATGGGTGGGCATCCGAGCGGGAGGAACGCTGCAGGGGCTTTCTGATGGAACAAAGGCCATAGGCCAAGCGGGTTCGAAAGGTACGGACGCGCTGATGAGATCAATCAGATAGAGCATGGCTCCGTATCAATCGTCATCAAAGCGGGGATCTGGCGTGTCGTTGTAGTTGATCGGATCGTAGAAGACGCTCTCCTTGTGATCTGCCTGCTCCCCGATCGCCCATTCCGTGGGCTCGCTATCCGACTCGACATTGCGAACAGTCCAGACTGCGCCCAGAACAATAGCTAGCAGTAGCGCAAGCCATAACGCCACGTACAGTAGGATCGCAAACAACGCAAACTTCGCGATCCAAAGAATCGATTGAGCCGCGAGCTGCGGCATTCCGTGGCCCACCATCCAGTGTGTCGCCCGAGCCTCCTGATGCGCCAGCCCGCGCCACGCACGGCCGAGCCGCTTCCCGACATACTCTGCTGCGGTAGCAGCGGTGCCCATATCGATCTCCTCAATCCATGAATGAAGATGTCCGAACGTGCCTGGCAGTTGAGTACCTATTTCGTTGACTCGCGGGTATCCAATTCAAAGTGACGAATTGGAGTCATACATTTCGACGATAACGCTTCCTAGCTCGCGTGGCGGGCGCGAAACGACGGCGCACCGGCCGAACGCCGCATCACAGAATCACATCGCCTTCGATCTCTTCGTCAAGGTTCACCGCATGAATCGAATTCGCGAGCAAAGCTCGCGCGAGTTCCTCCGGCAGGGGACGAAGGTGTTGGCCCGCGCGGATGTCCGCGTCCAGAAGCCGTAGAAGGCTGGCGATCGCCGCATGTTGGCGCTCAGGCTCAGTGATGGTCACAATGACTTCACCGTCTCGTATGCCGCACGCCGGCTCGTTGTCTGCTTTCGCTGCGGATGGCTCCCAGCGCTTCAGTGATGGCGGCATCGATTTCGTTCACCGGAACGTCCGCATTGCGCGCCTTGGTCTCAGCCACTGTCGCGCTGAACATTCGCCAGCGCACAGCGTCCTCGACGAAGCTCGCGAGAGTGCGCCTATTCATGCCTCGCTGAGCCAGGAACGTGCGCACGGCTTCGTCCGTTTCTTTTGAAACCGTCACAGCCCACCGCACGTCACCTTCCACCGTCTGCTCCTGCACCGCTCGGAGGTCTTGGCGCCTTGTAGCACCCGCGGCCGGTCTCGTCCACAGCGACCAATCGGCGGCGCAGTCGATCCGCGTTGTAGATATCGCACTCGTCAGGATTACAGTAGAAAGAAGCGGCTAGCAAAAGCGCAAAGGGCTTGGGGCTTGGG
>JADGHX010000059.1 GCA_019683695.1 Steroidobacteraceae bacterium | reverse complement strand
GGCGTGGTCGGGCAGGGGTCGGCGCTACCACACCGTGCAGCATCTCGCGGCCTGTCTTCTGGAGCTGGACGTGGCACGGAATCTTGCGCGCAAGCCCGCGGAAGTCGAGCTCGCGCTTTGGTTTCACGACGCCGTGTATCGCACGTACCGCAACGACAACGAATATGAAAGCGCCAAATGGGCGGCGCGGTTTCTGGCGGAGCATGGTGCCGCCGCGGAAGTGATCTCGAGCGTTCGGAATCTCGTGCTCGCGACGGCTCACGCGTCATCCGGGCTCACCGGCGATGCCGCGCTCGTGGTCGACATCGACCTGTCCATTCTGGGTCAGCCGGCGGCGGTGTATGACGAGTTCGAGCGGAACGTCCGCAAGGAGTATTGGTGGGTCCCTGGAGGGCGCTTCGCGAAGGCACGCTGCGGCATTCTCCGATTCTTCCTCGAGCGTCCGTCCATCTATCACTTCCCGTTGTTTCGGGAGCGATACGAAGCGGCCGCGCGCGTGAACCTCGAAAGAGCCATTCGAGCGCTCGAATCGGTATAGAAGACGTCACCCGCGGCGCGGGCCCTTGCGCGGCTCTCACGACGGCGAGCATGCGGGCACGAGGATGTGCAAGGAGGCCGCGGTGATCGCCACACGCGCTGAGTGGTCGAGCGCTGGCATACCATGCTCGTGCTCGCAAACGGGCTGCTCTACGCGCGGGATGAGTGGCTCAGCATCACCGGCCCGGATCTGGGATCCGCGCGCAGGGACGCGAAAAGCGCTTTGTCAGGGTCGTGTCCGAGTCGTCTCACCAGCCTCACCTCGCTTGTGCATCTCGCGTTCCCTGGCGATTCGCTGGTCGAGGCGGGCCGATGCGGCAGCGGCGTAGCGGCGACACGCGGTCGCATCCACGAACGCGTCGCTCTGTCCCTCGGCTCGGCGCCGCAGCTTGTCGGCCATACCGAAGAAGCCGGAATGAGGTGACAGCAGGATGTCGCACGGGAGTGTTTCGATAGTGTGAATGCTTCGTCTGAAGGCATCGACAAGGGGTGAGCGTCCGCTGCGGGTCGTGAACAGGAAGCCCTCAGCGGACACGGCGTTGAGACTGTCCGCATAAACGATGTTCAGGCAGCGCTGCTGCTCACAGGAGCGCCAGGTCCATGTTGTGCCACCGGGGGTATGCCCGGGTGTGAAGTGGGGTGTGATCGCGACGTCGCCCATGGTGAGCGCTTCGCCATCTGCTATCACGGTGACATCAACCACTCGGGGGAATCGGTTGTCCGGCGATGCGAACTGTGGATCGTCCTGTGCAGGCCGGCCTTCTCGCAGCGCCTGCGCACTGCTCGGGCTCGCGGCGACCATCGCGCCAGTGGCGCGTTGAAGCGCGGCGACACCACCGACGTGATCGAAGTGCGTGTGAGAGGTAACGATGAGTTTGACCTCGGCCGTGTCGAAGCCCAGCGCGCGGATGTTCGCGTCGATCAGGGGGGCCGACTGGGGCAAGGCGCCGTCGATGAGGATCAGGCCGTCTTTCGTCCTGATCAGGATTGCGGATAGCTGTGCCGTGCCGACGTAGTACGTGTTTCCGAATATGCGGAAGGGCGTTTGTGGCTTGTTCCATTCCGCACACGCTTCACAGCGGCTTGGTGCGTCCGGTATCAACCTTGTTTCCGCATGCGTTGCGGCTGTTGCTGCGGAGAGCACGCACACAGTCAGATACAGGCTGAGCGTGCAGCGCGGGTGCGACCACGATGTCGCGTGGCAGTCGCTCTTGTCATACACCATTGCTGAACTGTCCCTATCGCGTGGAGCGGCGGGAGTATGCCCAATGCCACCCCACCCGAAAGAGCGTTCCAGAAAAGATCACGGCTTTGCCACAATTCGCCCGAATTGACTGGTGTGCACAGACCCAATAGGCCTGACAAATCGCTCGTGCGTGACCTGCGGGCAGCGGCTCGGCGAAACACCCACACCCCTCGATGTCAACCCCGATCGCGCCACGCCGAGTGGACCTTGACATCGCCGTTCTGTATGGGGCGCAAACATCGAGGTCCGCCAACGGCGCGCACGCCGTCTTCCGGCGGTCCGGTGCGGCATCAGCGCGCTGCGCTCGTATCCGTCAGTCCGTGCCTCGCAACCTGTGAGCGCCATGCCGCGCGACCCGACCTGCCATGCCGCGCCGGCTCGGATCACTGCGTGGGTTTTGAACGAACGTTATGTCGACAGTCGTCGGCACCTCCGGTACGGTCCGCCGCAGTGTATTGGGGGGAATCCCGAAACATGCGCATTCAGTTCATTGCAGCCCTCGGCGCCGCGTCGCTTGCCGCGGCCGCCGGTCTCGTCATGCCGACGTCGGCCACCGGCGCGTCGGTGGATACTCAACACCTGGTGGCCTCTCACTCGCCGGAGAACGCCGGGCAGTGGATGTCCTACGGCAGGGATTACAGCGAGCAGCGTTACAGCCCCCTCAAGCAGATCACCGCCGACAACGTGAGCCAGCTCGGCCTTGCGTGGTACGCGGATCTCGCCGAGCGCGGCGGCAGCTACGAGACCACGCCGGTCGTGGTGGATGGCCGCATTTACGTCACCGCGCCCTGGAGCAAGGTCTACGCCTTCGACGCCAAGACCGGCAAGCCACTGTGGAAGTACGACCCGAAGGTCCCCGGTGAGTGGGCCGTGAATCTCTGCTGCGGCATCGTGAATCGCGGTGTCGCCGTGTGGAAGGACAAGGTGATCTGGGGCACGCTCGACGGGCGCCTGATCGCCGTCAATGCGAAGACCGGCAAGAAGGTCTGGGAAGTCCAGGCGACGGATCGCACGAAGATGCAGTCCATCACCGGCGCGCCGCGCATTGCCGATGGGCGCATCTTCATCGGCGAGGCGGGTTCGGAGTTCCACCAGCGCGGGTATCTCGCCGCCTACGATGCGGAGAACGGCAAGGAGCTGTGGCGCTGGTGGGCCGTGCCCGGCGACCCCTCGAAGCCCTTCGAGCAGCCCGAGCTTGAATGGGCCGCGAAGACCTGGCACGGCGAGTGGTGGAAGACGGGCGGCGGCGGCACGCCGTGGGACGCGATCACCTATGACCCGGTCACCGATCTCGTGTTCGTCGGCACGGGCAACGGTGCGCCGTGGCCCGCCGAGATTCGCTCGCCGGGCGGCGGCGACAACCTGTTCACCTCGTCGATCGTCGCGTTGGAAGCCAAGACCGGCAAATACCGCTGGCACTATCAGGCCACGCCGCAGGACAGCTTCGACTTCGACAACACGCAGCAGCTCGTCACTGCGGATCTCGTCATCGACGGCGAGAAGAAGCACGTCGTGATGCAGGCGCCGAAGAACGGCGTGTTCTACGTGCTCGAGGCAGCCACCGGCAAGGTGCTGAAGGCGCACCTGTACGTGCCGACGGCGAACTGGCTGACGGGCTTCGACGCGAACTACCGCCCGATCCTCAACCCCGAAGCCAACTACGGCAAGATCGGCAAGGGTTTCCACGTCGTGCCTTCGGCCGGCGGTGCGCACAGCTGGCACCCCATGGCGTTCAACCCGAACACCGGGTTGATGTACATCCCCACGAACTACAGCAGCTTCCCGCTGGTGGCCGAAGCCGGCGCGAAGATGGGTAACCAGCTCCTGTCGATCAATGTCGCCAAGCGTCCGCAGGATCCGCCGCCGAAGCTCGAGGGCGCCGGCTCCTACCTGCTCG
Source organism: Steroidobacteraceae bacterium (assembly GCA_019683695.1). Taxonomy (GTDB): domain Bacteria; phylum Pseudomonadota; class Gammaproteobacteria; order Steroidobacterales; family Steroidobacteraceae; genus JADGHX01. The sequence goes on along the minus strand of JADGHX010000059.1, from coordinate 21,704 downwards.
CCTGGGACCCGGTGAACATGAAGGAAGTATGGAAGCAGCCGCAGGGCACCTCGCGCTCGGGCGTGATGACCACCGCCGGCAATCTCGTGTTCCAGGGCTCGCCGCCGCACAGCTTCAATGCATACCGTGCGGACACGGGCGAGCGCGTGTGGACCACGGACACGCAGGCGAACATCGTCGGTGGCTCCGCGAGCTACATGGTGGATGGCGTGCAGTACATCGCCGTCGTGGCGGCGGGGCAGGCGGGCTTCGGCGGTGGCGGGTATTGGGCGCCGAACTACGCGCGGTTGCTCGTCTACAAGCTGGGTGGCAAGGCCGAGCTGCCGCCGGCCGTGCCCTACACGCCCCCGCCGCTCAATCCGCCGCCGGAGTTCGGCGATGAGCAGCTGATTGTGCGTGGCCAGAAAAAGTACAACGAGCACTGCGCCACGTGCCACGGCAACGACGGCCGTGTGAGCAGCATATTCCCCGACCTGCGCTACGCAGGCCCGCTGCACAGCGCCGAGGCCTTCAAGGCCATCGTGATCGACGGCGCGCTCCAGCAGAACGGCATGGTGTCGTTCCGGAAAGTGCTGACACCGGAAGACGCCGAAGCGATTCGCGCTTATGTCGTGCGTCTGGCGCACCAGGCGAAGAACGCGCCTCCGGGTCCGTTCGGCCCCGGTCGTGGGCCGGGTGCGGCCGCGCCGGCCCCCGCGCCCGGCGCGGCGACGCCGCCTGCATCGCCCTCGGCGCCTCATCAGTAAGCCCGCGCGCCGGCGGCGGGAAGCGCTCGCCGCCGGCGCCCCTTCTGCAGGCAGCGCCGCTGTGTTCACAAGCGCTGCTATGTGCAAACGTGCTCTGACGGTATGCGGAGCAGGCGGGTGAGCCGGATTCAGTTCGCGATCGCGCCGGCTATCGATCCGTCTTGCGCCACAGTCGTGGCGTAGGCGTTCGTGCGGGACTCATCGCCCGTGGCGGTGAGCTTGTGTGGCGGCAGGCCGTTCGGGTCACTGCCAAACACATGCAAGAGCATCGGGCCGAGCTGGTGCATTGAGCCAATCGCCTGGCTCGCAGGCTGCACGCCCGGCACGAAACCTTGCAGCTGAAGCGAGGCGAGCAGATCAGCCTGCTTGCTCACGATGTGCACCGGCACGTCCCACGATGCGCCTTCCCCGCTCACATTTGCCGCCGGCTGATGATCGCCGATGACGATGAGTACAAACGGCTCGTCCGCTCGCGCCCGCAGATAGCCTGCGAGCACGTCAAAGTCATACCTCACCGAGCTGGCATAGCTGCTGCCCATGTTCGTCCATTCCGGCGTCTGCGTGAGCGAATGGCGAACGGCCGCGGCGTCGAACGGGTGCTCCGACAGCACTCGCGACCAATCCGTCTGCAGCGGGGGTGTGGGCCGGAACGGCATGTGAGTCGAGATAGTGGGAAAGACGCCGAACAGCGGCTTGCGCGGCCGCGGCTGCACTTCGCGCGCGTCGAGCGCGGCCAGTGAGAACTGGTCCGGAATGCGCCACCAGCCGAATTCGGGTCCGCGGTAGTCGAGCGCATCTGCGCCGTGAATCGCATCGAAGCCGTAGAACGCGCCTTCGGGCCAGCTCTGGCGCAGACCCGGCATCACGGCGACTGCGCGATAGCCTGCGCTCTTGAATGCGGAGACCAGCGTCGGGCGCTTCTGCGTGAGAAGCAGCTGATAACGGTTGGGGTCCGAGACCTCGATGCCGGAGAGGAAGCTCGAGTGCGCGAACCAGGACGACCCGCCGAAGGTGGGAGAGGTCACGAACGCGGAAACCACGCCCCGCCCGGTGTCGCGCGCGGCATCGGCAAACCGCTCGCGCGCCGGGTTCACGACGCTGGAAATCTCGGGCTTGTCGTACGTCACGCGGCCGTACGATTCCATGAAGACGACGAGCACATCGCTGCCGCCCAGTGTGGCGAAGTCGGATTGCAGGGGCGGCGAAGCGGGCAGGCTGCGTGCCGCGCGGCTGTAGGCAAACGTATCCAGCACGCGAGAGATCTGCGTGGCGTATGTGTGGCTCACCGGGATGGAGAACTGCGGCACGCGCGGCACACGATCGTCCAGTCTTTGCACGGCAAAGATGCCAATCAGCACCGCGGCTCCTGCGCCTGTGCCGATGCGTGCAGTTCTGTTCCGAAGCGCGCTGTCGATCGTGCCAAGCGACCATCGCGAAATGGCATACATCAAGGCCAGCGCCGCGATCAGGCCGATGGCAAAAGCGCACACGAGCCACGGCGATGCAACCCGGGTCATCATTCCGACCAGCGCGCCCACGTGCTGCACGTCCCAGTAGAGATTCACTTCCCGTCCGTAGAGGGCGGGTGCCGTGACCTCGCCGTACCGGCCGAGGGCGAAGAGCACGACCAGCACTGAAAGGAAGACGAGAACGCCGCGCCTCGTGGCGCCGAAAAGCGCGTTACTCACGGCGAGCCCGAGCATCAACACCGCCACATCGATGGACAGCTCGCCCGGCCATCGGATGCCCAGCGTCGGCCAGACGTTGTGAAACGTGACGGCGCCGTTCAGGACCGCCAGCGCAACCAGCACGCGGAGGACGCGCCAGACCTGGCGCTGGCGCTCAGGCTGCAGGCTCCTCATGCGGCCTCGGAGGCTCCGACTCTCGTGGCCTGCCGTCTGAGCCAGGCAACGTCGACGAGAAACGAGAAGATGAGAGTGGCCAACGCCGCGCCCGCAACGGGTTCGCTGACGGCCCGCGGAACGAAGGGCGCGAGCGCAAACAACAGCGCCACCATCTGCACGACGGCGATCGCCTTGCGCCGCAGACTCGGAAAGAGCGGCGCCCGGAGCCAGTCCATCACGAGCCCGGCAACCACGAAGGCATAGCGCAGAAGCCCGATGAGCAGCACCCAGGCGCCCGCCTTGTCGAACTGCCACGTGAGCACCGCGAGCACGAGAATGAACAGTGCGTCCGTCTCCATGTCGAAGCGCGCACCGAAGCGGCTCACCATGTTTGATTTCCGGGCCAGCCAGCCATCGAGCCCATCGAGCGCAGCCGCGATCGTGCCGATGGCCAGAGCGATGCCGGCAAGCAAGGTGCTGTCGCGCTCTCCCGCTAGCGCGGCGAGCAGTGCCACGAGCACACCACGAGTCATCGTCACCCGATTCGCCGCCCCCAAAGAGCGAAAGGGATGGTGATCAGGCAGGCCGCGAAACACGAGCGTTGCTCCGGCGGCAAGAACGACGAGTGCCTTCAGGACGTACCAGTTGCCAAGCCCGAGAGCCCTCGTGCCCCAGCACGCCAACAGCACTGCCAGAAGCAACGGCGGTAAGATGCTTAGCACCGCGCTACGCACCAGGTGTCGATCCGGGGCTTGCACCATCAACATGCTGTCACCGCAATCACCCATGCGTTCATGAGCCCAGAGGAAACATGCGCTTTCTGGATTGCCGCCCCCGGCCGCGGCGAGATCCGCGCTGAGCCGCTGCCGACACCCGGGCCCGGGGAGCTGCAAGTCCGCGCACTTTACAGTGGTGTGAGCCGGGGGACGGAGTCACTTGTCTTCAGCGGCCACGTGCCGCCCAGTGAGTATCACAGGATGCGGGCGCCGTTTCAGTGCGGTGATTTTCCCGCGCCGGTGAAGTATGGGTACGCGAGTGTCGGCCGCGTGGAAAAGGGGCCTGCGTCGCGGATCGGTGACACCGTGTTCTGCCTCTATCCGCACCAGCAGCGGTATGTCGTGCCTGAATCTTCCGCCTACGTCGTGCCGCCGGAGGTGCCGCCGGAACGCGCGATTCTGGCGGCGAACCTTGAAACGGCCTTGAATGGCCTGTGGGACTCGGGCGTGGGGCCCGGCGACCGGGTAACGGTCATCGGGGCGGGCAGCGTAGGGTGCCTCGCTGCATGGCTGGCCGCGCGAATACCTGGGTGCGACGTCGAGCTGATCGACGTGAATCCGCGCCGACGCGCCGTGGCCGAGCGGTTGGGCACGAAGTTCGCGCATCCGGATTCGGCGCGAGAGGAGGCGGATGTGGTCCTGCACGCGAGCGGCTCGTCCGAGGGGTTGGCGCTGGCGATGCGCGTGGCGGGCTTCGAAGCAACCATCGTCGAGCTCAGCTGGTATGGCGATCGGCCGGTCACGCTGGCGCTCGGCGAGGCGTTCCATTCGCGGCGCCTCACATTGAAGTCATCGCAGGTGGGCACGGTTTCGCAATCGCGGCGCGCGCGTTGGACATTCGCGAGGCGTATGCAACTGGCCATTTCGCTGCTGGCGGCCCCGGAGCTCGATGCGCTGATCGGCAGCGAAAGTCGGTTCGAGGACTTGCCACGCCTCATGCGCGAGCTTTCCGATGCGCCGGGAGACGTGATCATGCATCGGATCAGGTACTGATCCGCCAACGAGCGTGCCTGACCGCGGCAAGAGTACGGACGAGACGTTCGAGTCGGGCGACGAAAGCGTGACTTTTGCAGCGAGGTTGCGAAGTCGGAGTGTGAACGGCCCCTGGGCCGGAAGGTGAGGAGCGGAAGCAATGTACACGGTCTGTGTTCGCGATCACATGATGATCGCCCACAGCTTCACCGGCGCGGTATTCGGGCCGGCCCAGCGCATGCATGGCGCGACCTATGTCGTGGATGTGGAGTTTCGCCGCCGTGAGCTCGATGCGGATGCCATCGTCGTCGACATCGGCCGCGCGAGTGAAGCGCTGCGCGAAGTGCTCGCGGCGCTCAACTATCGCAACCTCGATGCCGAGCCGGATTTCGCCGGGCGCAACACAACCACGGAGTTCCTTGCGAAGACGATCTTCGACCGGCTCGCCGCCCGCATCCGCGAGGGGCAGCTCGGCCTCTCCGCACGCGGCATCGAGAGTCTGCGCGTCACCCTGCACGAATCCCATGTGGCGTGGGCGGCGTACGAGGGCGGGATTTCCTGACGATGCGCGAGCGCTCGCTCGAGTTCATCGTTCCCGGGGATCTGCGCAGCGCCACGGGAGGGTACATCTACGACCGGCGGATTCTGGAAGGCCTGCGTGCATCAGGCTGGCGTGTAGCCGTTCACGCTCTCGATGCAAGCTTTCCACTTCCGACGCCAGCCGCTTTGGATCATGCTCGCGACGTCTTCAGCGGCATCCCGGATGGTGCGCTCACGGTCGTGGATGGTCTCGCGTTCGGCGCCATGCCCGAGGTCGTCTCGCGGCATGCCAGGCGCCTGCGAATCGTGGCCCTCGTTCATCATCCGCTCGCCAACGAGAATGGGCTCTCGCCAGAGCTTGCTCACCAGCTCGCGCAATCCGAGCGAGTGGCGCTCCGGTCTGTGCGACGTGTTGTGGTGACGAGCGAGGCGACAGCGGATGCGTTGATTGCGTACGACGTTCCTCGAGGCAGCATTTCCGTCATCGTGCCCGGCACAGACGATGCGCCGCTTGCGCGCGGAAGCGCGGACGGCGTTCCCAATCTGCTCTGCGTGGCGACGCTGATCCCTCGCAAGGGCCACGACCTGCTCATTGACTCGCTCCATGCGCTCGCCGGACTTCCATGGAGGCTCACGTGCGCCGGGAGTCTGGTACGAAGTCCGGAAACGGCAGCGCGCGTGCAGAGCAAGGTGCGCGATGCGGGGCTCGCAGAGCGCGTGGACTTCCCTGGCGAGCTGAATGGCGCCGAGCTTGCGCGTTTGTACGAGTCCGCAGATCTGTTCGTTCTGCCCACTCGATATGAGGGCTACGGCATGGCGGTGGCCGAAGCCCTCGCATTTGGGCTTCCGGTCGTCAGCACGCGAACAGGTGGCATTCCGGGACTGGTCGGCGATCGGGCGGGATTGCTCGTGCCGCCGGACGACGGTGCCTCATTTGCAAGGGCACTCGCGCGTGTGCTGACAGACCACGCGTTGCTCGCCGGCCTTCGTGTGGGCGCTCGCGAGAGCCGGAGCAGGTTGCCACGCTGGCCGCAGTCCTGCGCGAGGATGTCGCAGGTTCTGGAAGAGGTCATGTCGGCGTGACGGGGTTTAGCGCCGATTGGCTCTCGCTGCGCGAGCCGGCGGATGCCGCCGCACGTGACACCACACTCACAGCGCGCCTCGGGGCGCTCACGCGTGAGCGCGCGAGGTCCCGGTTCATCGACCTGGGTTGCGGCACAGGCGCAAATCTTCGTTATCTGGCGCCGCGCATCGGGGGACTGCAGGAATGGTTGCTGGTGGATCGCGACGAGTCCTTGCTCGCGAGAGTGGGAGAAATACCCGGGTGCACCATTCACACCCGCTGTGTCGATCTGACCTCCGGTCTCGAATCCTTCGCGCTCGATGGCGACGTCGTCGTCACCGCTTCGGCATTGCTCGATCTCGTGTCGGATCGGTGGCTCACGCACCTCATCTCGCGTTGCCATGAGAGCCGGGCGGCGGCGCTGTTCGCGTTGAGCTACGACGGACGCATCACATGCGAACCGGTGGACGCGGATGACGAGTGGATTCGACAGCTCGTGAATCTGCATCAGCGCGGGGACAAGGGGTTCGGGCCTGCGCTTGGGCCAAAGGCGGCTGAGCGCGCTTGCGAGCTGTTCAGCGGTTTTGGATACGAAGTGCACAGCGCGCTGAGTGACTGGCACCTGCAGCCGCGCGACAGTGAACTGCAGAGAGCGCTCATCGAAGAGTGGGCAACCGCGGCTGCCGAGCTGGCTGGCGGAGAATCGGATCGATGCCTCGCCTGGCGGCAGCGGAGGCTGAACCACGTGGCGCGCGGTGCTTCACGCATCACCGTGGGACATCTGGACGTTCTGGCGCTGCCGGGATCGTTCGCCGGATAGTCGGCTGCGGCAGTTTTCGGTACACGCCAGTTGTTCCGAGACGCCACACATCAGGGAGACACCGGTCAGGTCAGGCGCGCAACATCCGCGGATTGCGGCGCGTCGCGCTCGGCCGATGCGCTCGCCCGCAGGTCGCAATCGAACAGCACGTCGTCGCCGGCTCGGTAAATGCGCGGTTGTACCTTCATGCAATCCTTCAGCTGGGCGTGCGGCGCGAGGCGAATGCCCGGACGGCCGTCGCCGATCAGGAGCGGAGCGATCGCGACATGCAGTCGGTCCAGCAGCCCGGCCTCGAGGAACGAGGACACCGTGACCCCGCCACCTTCAACGAAGATGCGTGCACAGCCGCGCGCGCGCAGCTGGCGCACGAGCTCGTGCAGGTCCAGCGCGCCGCCGGCATAGCTCACCTCCAGCACGCCGTCCTCACGCTGTGGGGCCGACGCAGAATCGGGCGCCCGCTTGCCGATCACACGCAGGGTGTTTGCGTCCCCGTCGCAGAAAACGTGATGTGAACGGGAGAGTCTGTTTTTCGGATCGAGAATGACCCGTATCGGATTGTTGCCGGAAACGAGCCGGGTCGTCAGGCGCGGGTTGTCGTTCTCGACGGTGCGCGCGCCGACGATGACGGCGTGGCACAGTGCGCGAAGACGATGCAGATGAAGGATGTTCTGCGGCCCCGTCACGAAGCAGGAATCGCCCGATGGCGTCGCGATGAATCCATCCAGGCTCTGTCCGAGATGACCGACGATGATGGGCCGCGCGGCAGTGGCGCTGCTGACCGGCAGATACAGATCCAGCAGCGGCTGGCGCGCGTCCTCCGGTGAAAGCAGTGAGCACCAGCCCACAGACGGCCGCCAGCATACGACCGCTTCCGGGTCGGACGCGGCGACGGGACGCAGACGGCCCTCCGCGGAAAGCGCGAACGCGCTTTCGCGGCCGGTATCCATCCACGCCGTGGCCTCGCATGCAGCCTGCGCAATGAGCCATCCCTCGAGCGCAGGCTCGGCCGGTGCTTCTGTCATCAGGCGCTCCGGATCAACGCTGAGTGATCGCCCTGGCCCACTAGGCTAACCGCGCCGGGCTCGGGCGCGAAGAGTCGCGAGCGGCGAGGGCGCTTCGAGGCTCATCCTCATCCCCTGCGGTGAGCACTCGAGCTCTTCTGCGCAATGACGACGGGAAACAGCAGCGGTCGAGCCATAAAGCATGCGTGCGGACTGGCGTGCGCCGCGGCGCTGCGAGTCACGAGGGCGATATCTTACGGCAGCGGCATTGCGCGCGACCTGAGAGGGCAGCGGCGTTCCCGCCGCCGTCCGCTCTGCGCGTGCGAAGGGTCGCCAGTTCGGCCGCTGACCGTAATCTGCGCAATGTACCCGGCCTAATACATCTGAGCGGCTTGGGAAATGAGCGTCTGGCGGTTGACGGCCGGCCGGTGCAGCTGCCAGCGGTCGATGTGCTCGAGCTCCGGCAGCAGGCTGCGGACGAAGTCGATGAACACGGCGGCGTTGCTGGTGGGCGTCTTGCCCGAGTGAACGGCGAAGATGCCCCACTCGATGCCTTTGCAGAAGTCCGGCAATACGGGTCGCAATGCGTCCTGTCGCAGCTCGTTCGCAATGACGGCTCTCGGCACGTAGATCAGTCCCAGACCCGAGCGTGCGGCGAGCACCAGCGCAAGATTGTTGTCGGTCACGGTGGTCAGGTTGACCGGCACGGCAACCGGACCCTTCGGCGTATTGAAGTGCCACTTCGTGGCGCAGGGTCGGGCCGCCTTCAATCCGAGACAGTGGTGCTTGCTGAGCTCGGTGAGGTCAGACGGCGTTCCGTGTTCTTCGAGGTAGCCGGGCGATGCGGCCACCACGAGAGGGGAGGTCGCGAGGCGCCGCGCCGTCAGTGTCGAATCCGTCAGGCGCTGCGCCACGCGAATCACCACGTCGTACCCTCCTGCGACGATGTCGACGAAGCACTCCGAGGTGTGAGCGTCGAGCTGCACTTCCGGGTAGCACCTGGCGAAGTGCGCATAAAGCTTCGGCAGCAAGGCCGCGCCGAGACACGTCGGCACGCTGAAGCGCAGGCGGCCGCTCGGCTTGCTGAGCTTGCCGATAGCCGCCCGGGATTCCTCGGCCATCTCGTGAATGCGCCGGTAGTAATCGAGCAGTGTCTCACCGGCGCTCGTGAGGCTGATGCTTCTAGGGCTGCGATAAAAGAGCCGCGCCCCGAGATCATCCTCGAGCGAAGCGATTCGCTTGCTCACCTGCGAGGCGGAGATGTTCAGTTGCACCGCGGCTTCCTTGAAGCTGGCCGTTTCAGCAACTCTCACGAAGAGCAGGACATCGCTGTTGATCATCCCTTCAACCTCTTCCCTGATGCGCTTGCGAGAAGCGGCGATGTTGTGCGCGGGCCGTGTTGCTTGATCTGTGAATCGTCCGCGTCGCGTGTATTGCTATCACAGCTTCAGAATTTCTCGCAAGGACGCGAGAGATTGCGGAACCTGCGCACCCTTCAATGCATCACATCTCGGCGAAACGCGGGACATGCGCACATCACCTTCGAGCAGCCAGAGAAGAGTTGCAATGTCAGATGGGGCGTGCCGTAGATCCGGTGGCCCGAATCACTTGCGAGCACCGCTCTGCATGTGATTTGTCGATTCTTCTCATCGGTCTGGATCCGTTGGTCCGGACCGGTCGTGTCAACGGCACACTCCTGCATCGTAGCCACGTCCACAAAGGCAAGCACTCTTCGACACTTGCGCGCATTGCACGCGAGTGCGATCGCGCACTCGTGAATTTCTGACTTTCCCGGCAACACGTTCCCGTGCTGATAGGCCGTCGCTAGCATCGCGCGTCGCTGGAACTCGTAATCACTCTGCATCGTGCAGCGGTGGTGTCGGTGAGGTGAACAGAACGCTCGCCGCACCGCCGCGGACGGCCGGTACAAAGGGGAGGGTGCAAGGCATGTCTCAGCTCAAAGCCGGAGAAGATCAGCGCGACACGGACGAGGCGCGCGAAGCAGGCGAAGCGCAATCCTTCAGGATCGACAGGCGAACGCTCGTGAAGAGCGGCGTCATTGCGGGCGCCGCGGCGGTGATCACCTCGAAGAAGACCGCCGTGTTCGCACAAGGCTACCCGGAGCCACCGCCGCCGCCGGAGCCGCCGCTGTCCTGCGATCCGCGACCGGCGAACAGTCCGCCCACGACGCCGTTCGTGGATGATCTGCCGATTCCGCAGCCCGCGTTTCCGACCATCCTGAACCCCGCGCCGACGAAGTTCGCGAACATCGCCGCGGGCGAGGCGGCGCGCGATGCGCACCAGGCGTGGGATCGGTTCCCGCCGAGTGTGTTTTATCAGGCTGTCGCGGCACCCTCGCTTCACAGGTTCCATCGCGATCTGCAGCCCACGTATCTCTGGACGTTCAACGGGCAGTACCCGGGGCAGACATTCCTCGGCTACTACGGTGTGCCGGCGCTCGTGCGCTTCCGGAACAACCTGCCGATCGACCACCCGGTGCCGGGCATCAACGAGATCACCATTCACCTGCACAACGGCCACACGCCATCCGAGAGCGACGGATTTGCGGGCGACTTCTTCGGCACGGGCCTGTGGAAGGACAATCACTATCCGAACGTCTATGCCGGCGTCGATGAGTACGGTGGCATCGGCGATCCGCGCGAGGCGATGCGCAGCTTCTGGTATCACGATCACCGCGCGGAGTTCACGGCGCCGAACAACTATCTGGGTCTCAATGGTTCGTACATCCTGTACGACCAGAAGGACCCGGGTCATGAGCTCTATGCGCCAGGCTCGTTGCGGCTGCCGAGCTACTACGGCCTGACGGATATTCCGTTGCAGCTGCACGCGATCCTGTTCTGCCCGACGGCAAACGGTCGCAACGAGGCCTTCATCACCGGCGCCGTGCCCGGGCAGGTGGACAAGTGGATCGTCAACGGCAAGATCCAGCCGAAGCTCACCGTGCGCCGGCGCAAGTACCGCTTCCGCGTGCTCAACACCGGGCCCGTCAAGGAGTGGAACATCAGCCTCATCGGCTCCGATGGGCAGCAGAAGCCGATGACGGTGGTGGCGGTCGACGCGAACTTCGTCGAGGAGCCGTTCGAGATCACCAACCGGACGCTCAACATTCCCGTGGCGTCCCGCTACGACATCATCATCGACTTCTCGCAGTTCGCGGCCGGAACGTCAGTGTATCTGCGGGAGGCCCAGCCGCAGTTCGTCGGCGTGCCGACACCCGATCCGGCGCCGGGACTGCCGATCGAGAATGTGCTCATGCGCTTCGACGTCGTGCCGCGCGAACCGTGGTTCCCGCCGGACACGCCGCCCATTCCGGACCACCTCATCGACATGCCACCGCCGATCGTGCCGGACAACACGTTCGAGTGGCGCTTCACGCGCGATGGCAGCCCGGTGCGCTTCCGGATCAACGGCCAGGTGTTCGACCACAACCGCGTCGATCATGTGGTGCTGAAGGGCAGCTCCGAGGAATGGGTGCTCGCGAACGATGTCATCGCGGGCAACTGGACGCATCCGGTGCACATCCACTTCGAGGAAGGCCGGATCATCTCGAGGACCCACACCACCCGCGACGCGAACGGCGAGATCGTGAGCGTCGACAACGTGCCGCTGCTGCCCGAGGAGCTCGGCCGGCGCGACATCTATCGCCTGCCCCCGCAGGACCGGCTCGTGATCCGGCTGCGGTTCCGCGATTTCGTCGGGCGCTATCTCATCCACTGCCACAACATGAACCACGAGGACGATTTCATGATGGTCCGCTGGGACATCGTGGATTCCGTGGAGGAGCTGACGCGCAGGCGCCGGGAGATCGACGAGCGACGGATGCTCGCAGGGCTGCCGCCGCAGTACGCCAACGGCAACAAGAAGGGGAGGCTGGTCTGATGAAGCGCCGCGAACTGTTTACCGGGTTGGGGCCATCGGTCTGCAGGCCGGAGGTGCGCCGCATGGCGCGGCTGATCCCGAACGCCCGGTTTCGAACCCAGGACGACAAGGAAGTGCGGTTCTACGACGACCTCATCAAGGGCCGTCAGGTGATGGTCATGATGATGTACGCGAACTGCGAGACCTTCTGCCCGCTCGCGACCCAGCGCATGGTCGAGCTGCATCATCAGGCGCTGGCGAGGCGCATGGGGAAGGACCTCTTCATGGTCAACATCTCGCTGAAGCCGCACGAGGACACGCCCGCCGCACTCAAGGCCTACGCACAGATGCACAAGGCCTTGCTGCCGGGCTGGACGTTCCTCACGGGCGATCAGTACGACGTGGACACGCTGCGTTACACGTTCTTCTCGCATGAGCACATCGGCATCGATCTCGATGCGGATCAGCACGCCGGCTCGATGAAGATCATCAACGACAAGACGGGCCGGTGGTTTCACGCGGATGTGTTCGCCTCGAACCGCACCGTGCTCGATCACATCCAGTGGTCCGACACGCCGAAATCCCTCGCGGAGCGGCTCAAGGACAACCAGAAGCTGCAGCAGCAGATCGACCGGGAAAGAGCGCTGTACGGCTACCGGAAGATCGCCTGACGCCGCAAGGCCTGGAGGGAGCGATGAGACGAGCGGGGTTCGGGCTGCGCGCGTGGGCGCTGTCGGTGTGCCTGAGCGCCTCGTGGGGTGCTCTCGCAGCCGGCGCGTCGGGCGCGTGCGAGCGTGAGGCGAGTCGGGTTCCCTCGGACACGGCGCGGCACTTCCTGGTGCTCGCCGCGTCGAGGGATGTGTTCTTCGACCGCAGCGGTCCGTCCTTCGTCATGCTGATGAAGGCGGATACCGCGGCCGGGGAGGTGGAGATGGGTGCCGTCGGCATCCACGCGGACGAGCAGGGCCGTGCGGTGTTCGGCACCGTTCCATGGACGGCCTACGATGCGTTCCTGCACGAGCCCGGGAAGGACTCGCGGAACGTCATGCTGCGCCTGGAGATCAGCGAGCCGCAGTATGAGCGCGTTCTGAGCGTGCTGCGCACATGGGAGAGGCGGGCGCGCGAGGATCAGCTCCTGTATCCGGACGACCTGCACATGAACAACATCCTGCTCGTGAAGCAGGCGACGGAGGAGCTCAATCGGTGCCGCAACACCTTCAACCTCTACACGCTCGACTGGGGCCTCGAGGACCGGATCTCCGAAGAGAACGCCACGGCGCACGTGACGCGTCTCGTTTTCGAGGAGTTGAAGCGGCGCAACCCGGGGCGGCACGTGCCGGACAGCGCAATGCCGGAAGGGTTGCTGTCTCTCGCCGGCTCGGAGCCCCTGGCGGCACGGGAGCCCGCTCCGGTGGAGGTGAACGCGACGCAGGACGCCGCGCCTGCGCCCGCCCACGTGCATCACGCCCACGCGCACGGGGGCGGCACACAGTGACCTTTGCGCATCCAGAGTGGACCAGTTGAAGGAGTGAACGCCATGCCAAGCGAAGCGAACAAGGTGGAGGGTCAGACGGGTTCGACGTGCACGCAGTCCGGGCCGTACCGTTCGGACGAGAACGCCAAGGTCATCATCTTCATCCGCAAAGGCGACACCTTTCCGCCGGGCTCGACCGGCGCGCCCACGACATGGGTGTTGCTGACAGCCCCCGCGGCCTGAACCCGCCACCGCCGCCGCCCGCCGAACCGCAACGGTCGCTGCCGAAGAGGCCATCCACTTCACCCCCCGGCAGACTGAGTTGCGGTCCCCCGTGCGGGGCGGCGGTCTCTTTTTTCGCGCCCGGGCGCACCGCCGCACCTCTCGCGCGCTCACTCCAGGCAATCGCCACCGACGCCGCGGGGCGACTCGAATCCGCAAGCTCACTCGGTCGAATCTGACGCGGGCCGCACGGACAGGACCCTGCCGTCCTTGCGCATCGTTTCAATCACCTCGTGGCAGCCTTCCCGGGGACCGGGTCCGCTCAGATCCACCACGATGTCCGATGCGTCGTCCTGGCGCACCAGCGTGAGCTGGTAGGCCGGGTGGTCGTCCACCAACGAGCTCAGAAATCCCGGATCACGAGGGTTGGGGACGTCGGGCGTCAGCTCCACGTTGAGCCGCATCGTGCAGGGAGCAGGTTGCGCCGTGCAGACCTGCGCGCTGCCGATGCTGCCGACCAGCAGCGCCACTGCGAGAGAACCAATACTCGATGACGGGCGCATTCGAATCCTCCTCGCGTACACCGCGCAAAATGAATACTCGGCAAGCGCGATGTCACGACGATTCCGCGGGACGATTGCGACTGTAATGCGTAAGCGGAGAGAAGTTCAGGGTCGGTGCGATCGGTGCCGCCCAGGTCGCGTCAGCCCTCGGAAGCCGAGCCGAAGAAGACGAAGCTCAGCTCAGACGAGCCCGATCGTGGCGACGTTGCTGCGAAGGTTGTCTGCGATCGCCGCGCAGGGAAATGCAGCCCGAGCACAGCGCGCGCCACGAACAGTCCCGGTGCCACGCACCGCGAGTTCGGCGTACAAGCCTGTCCTCGCTATCAGGCAGCTTCGGCAGGCCCTGCAGACGTACGTGCAGCACCTTCGCAGTAGCAGCATGATGCATCCCGCCTGATGGATGTCAGGTGCAGGGCTTCCTGCAACCCGTTGACGAGCTGGGCGGCCATACATCATGGTCCGGACACCCGTCTGCGGAAAAAGACATCCAGCGCTCGGCGGGTCAGGGGGGAAGCATGACTCACACCGACGTCCGGGCCTTCGTGCCCAGGGCCCGCAGCGGAGCTGTGGCCGCCGCGGTTTTCACCGCGCTATCGGGAACGGCGTACGCGCAGCTCGAAGAGGTGGTCGTCACGGCGGAGCGTCGCGAGACGGCACTGCAGGACACGCCCATTTCCATCATGGCGCTCTCGACCGAGGCGCTCGAGCGCAAGGGCGTCGAGGATCTCTCCGACGTCGCGCTCTTCACGCCGAATCTCGCGATCAACGGATCGCGCGGCTACGGCAACAACCAGCCGACCTTCTCGATCCGGGGCATCTCCGGGGGCGGCGGCACCACGAGCGAGCGCGGCGTGGCGCTCTACATCGATGGCATCTACGTGCCGCGCACGAACGGCTCGGTGTTCAAGGTGTTCGACATCGAGCGCGTCGAGGTGCTGCGCGGCCCGCAGGGCACGCTCTTCGGACGCAACAGCACCGGCGGGGCCGTGCGCCTGTTCACCCGGCAGCCCACCGATTCCTTCGAGAGCTACGTGCGCGCCACGCTCGGCAATTTCGATCGCCGGGAGGTCAGCGGCATGGTGAACGTTCCGGTGAGCGACCGCGTCGCCATCCGTGCGCAGGCGGCCTACCTCGAGCAGGACGGCTACGTCACCCGCGGCACGCAGGAGCTCGGCAGCACCGAGGATGAGGTGGCGAGACTGCAGGCCGCATTCAAGCTCACGGACAACGCGAAACTCACGCTCGGCGCGCTGTACAGCAACTCGCGTTCGGATGGCTCGCCGCAGGATCTGGAAACCTTCGACATGGCGCCGGGCATCATCCAGGGCAACTTCGCGGACTGGCTGTCGGACGCGTTGGCCCTTGCGGGGCAGCCGCGGCTTGCGACGGTGGATGACCCGCGCCTCGTGCTCGATGACTACACGATGCCCTCGATCTGCCTGCTCGATGATTTCGATCCGGACTGGGACGCGGCGTGCGAGCAGCGCAACGACAACAAGTACTACCAGGTCGATGCGAAGCTGGAATGGGCCCTGAGGGACGATCTCACGCTCACCTCCACGACCGGCTACGCGAAGCTCGATCACGTCGGCGTGACGGACTGGCAGCTGCTCGGCATGGAGCGGCGGCCGGATGACGTCGCCTCGCGCGTGCTCTATCAGGAGTTCCAGTTCAACAAGGCGTTCGGCGATCGTGTGGACTTCGTCACCGGCGTCAATTTCTTCCAGGAGGATGCCTCGTCCGCCGGTTTCCTGGTGAATCGGCGCGGCACGAGCACGTTCAGCCCCGCGGGCGGCGCGGCGAACGGCGACGGCGATGCCGGCCTCTTCATCAGCGCGCGTCTCGCCACGGACCAGAGATCGCGGTCATACGGCTGGTTCAACAGCGCCACCTGGCACGCCACGCAGAAGCTGAACGTCACCCTGGGTGCGCGCTGGGCGTACGATCAGAAGGAAATCGAGCAGACGCGCTTCGCAGCGTCCGATTTCGTGCCGGCGCCTGGCACCACCTCGACCACCGTCAATGCCGATGACAGCTGGAGCGAGATCGACTGGCGCGCCACGCTCGACTACCACTTCACCGAGGACGTGATGCTCTACACCACGGCCTCGAAGGCCTACCGGGCGGGCCAGTACACGCTCAACATCCTGCCGAACATTCCCGGCGAGCTGCAGAGCGATGACTTCATCAATCCCGTGCCGCCGGAGAAGGTCGTCAACTACGAGCTCGGCGCGCGCACGAGCTGGCTGAACAACCGGCTGCGCATCAATCCGACCGGGTTCTACATGTTCTGGAGCAACCGGCAGGCCGCGCGGCAGATCGCGGACCCGAGCGCACCCATCGGCTTCCGCATCGGCATCGTGGATTCCGGTGACGTGGACCTCTACGGGCTCGAGCTCGATTCGCAGTTCGCGGTGACGGACCGGTTCTCGCTCGAGGGCGCGCTCGGCATCACGCGCTACAAGCTGAAGGATCCGGTGGCGAACAGTGGACCGAACCTGTTCCCCGCGCAGGCCTCGCCGACGTACAACTTCGGGGGCACGTTCGTGATCCCGATGGGAACGGCCGGCAATCTGGCGCTGAATGCGAATTACGCGTATGTCGGCGAGCAGGAGACGCACCCCACCGCGAACTCCGATTCGTCCTACCGAATGCCGAGCTACGGTCTGGTGAATGCGCGTCTTCAGTGGAACGCGCCGGGTGGGCGCACCACCGTCTCACTGTTCGGGAACAACCTGCTCGACAAGACGTACGCGACGTACGCCACGCGCTTCGGCGGTGGCTACTGGGATTCGGGCAGCGGCGCAGGTGTGGCCGCGCCATTGCGCTCGGCGCGTAGCGCCGTGCGAGGTCGCCCGCGGGAGTTCGGCATCACCGTGCAGTACAACTTCGAGTAAAGCGCAGCGTGGGCCCGACCCCGCGCCGCCGCGCGTGCGCACGACGTCGAGTCGGCCCCGACGGGCGCTCGCTCAGGAGCGACGGCCCACGTAAGTCGAGGTGCGACCCTTGCGCGTGACTTTCGCGTTGATGCGATCGCCTTCCACCACGCCGGCCACGCGCGTGAGGCTGCCGCTGTCCCTGAAGGCGAACTCGAGCTGCGGCCCCGTGAGCTTCGCATCGGAAAGCGGTGCGGAGCCGGCCGACCCGCGTACGCGCTGAAACGTCTGCTCGAGATTGACGGTGAACGCGTCGCTCCCCTGCTCGGCGCGGAATGTCCACGTCCCCGCCACCTTCGCCGGCACGATCCACAGGAAGGCTTCGCCCGTATCGTCCGCGACCGTGTCGTCAGGCTCCCACTCATCCATCGTGAACGAGTGCGACACGATGCGCGTACCGGGCTTCAGGTCGAGCAGGGTGGGGCGCAGGCGCAGATTCAGGTCCTGAAGCAGATACATCGTGACCACGGTGGCGTCGCTGAAATCGCTCGCGAAGATGTCGCCCTTGCGCAGCTCCACCCGCTCCGCCACGCCCTCCGCCTCGGCGAGGCACTTCGAGAGATCCACCATCGCCTGCTCATATTCGATACCGACGGCGCGGGCGCCGAACTGCTTCGCCGCCGTGATGGGAATGCGGCCGTCGCCCGAACCCAGGTCATAGACCACGTCCTTGTCGGTGACCTTGGCCATCCTGAGCATGCGCACGACGAGACCATCGTGCGTGGGCCACCAGATCACGTCCTTGCCGGGCTGCCCGGTGCGAGGCCGGTAGTCCTGCTCACAATCCGCGCGGGTTTTGGCATTCGCCACGTGCGCCGCGCAGGCGAGCACCAGCACGCATGCGCTTGCTTGCACGAGGGCCCGAAGGAATACGTTCGGCAGGGGCACGCGAGTTCTCCCGATCTCAACCCGAACAGGGCGTTCCGGCGGCTGCGCCAGCAAGCACGGTTCCTGTACCGCGGGCCGCGAGGGCCGGCGCCGTCGCAGCCGACGACCTCCCGGCGGCGCGACCGCTTCGTCGCGCGTGCCCTGCAGGCCGCAATTTCCGGGCAGTTCGCCACATCCGTGGCGAAGGCTGTCACGAGTCAAAGCCTGCCCGGCATCGGCGTGTCGACGCCCGCGCACGGGAATCATCCAGCGCCCGGGCGCGCGGGCGGACGGTTACTCCGAAGGAACCAGCGCAGTGATCTTCGGCACCATCAGCGGTTTCCACGGCGGCGTGTTCGGGTTTTCGACCGTGGCTCCCAGCTCACGCAGAAGCGCCGCCAGGTCCTGCCGCGGGTCCGGCCGCTGCTGGAGGAACCCGACGCGGGCGCGCCCCATGGCGTAGTCGATCGCGGTGAGGCCGTCGGCATCGCGCGCGTCCATGTCCACGCCCCATTCGGCGAGCTGCTTCATCACGTCCTTCCAGCCCTGCACGGTGGCCATCATGAGCGCCGTGCTGCCCGTGACACGGGCCTCGTTCATGCCGTGCGTATGAATCAGGTGCAGGGCCTTGATGTTTCGCACCACCGCCGCGTTCGGATCGGCGCCGGCCTTCTTCAGCAGGCGAATGGCCTCGAGCGCATCTTTTTCGGTCTTGCCCGGCGCGCGGGTGGGCGAGGGCAGCAGCGCGGCCAGCATGGGCGTGGTGCCGTCTGCCATGGGCAGATCCACGAGTGCGCCGTGGTCGATCAGAAGCTGCATGGCTTGCAGATCCGCACCGACGGCGGCGCGCAGCAGCGGAGTGGCCCCGATGTTGTGCGTGCGCTTGTCTGCGCGGCCGCCGGCCGCAGCAATGCGCGAGGGTATCGGCAGCTTCAGCTGCGCGTTCACGTTCGCGCCGCGATCCAGCAGCATGCGGATGATTTCCGTGCTGGTGGTCTTCACGTTGGGCGGCGTCTCCAGGCGCCCGCTCGCGCCGTTCATGTCCACGGCGGCGTACAAGGGTGTGACGCCGTAGAAATCCCAGAGCTGCACGTTCGCGCCGGCCTCGATGAGGTATTTCGCCGTGTCGAACTGCGCGTTCATGATGGCCAGCACGAGCGGCGGGGTGCCGAGCCCGTCCGGCAGATCGATGTCGGCGCCGCCCTCGACGAGCTCGCGTGCGCAGGCCGTGCACCCTTCGCGCGCCGCGTAGGCGAGCGCGCTGAAACCGCCGCGATCCATCTTCTTCTCGCGCGGCTCCGAGGTGACCTTGCGCGGCCAGTCGCGAATCTGGCTGCGCATGTCCGGGTCCGCGCCGTTGCGCAGAAGGAAGCGCACCATTTCGGGCTGATGCCGCGCGGCGGCCCACATGAGCGCGGATTGCCCGCCCCATTGCTCGACGGCGTTGACGCGCGCGCCCGCCTTCAGCAGCGCTTTGGCCGCTTCGACATTGCCCGTGCGCGCCACGGCCATGAGCGCGGTCTGGCCCTCGGCGTTCGGGGATTCGGGATCGGCGCCGGCCTT
This sequence comes from Steroidobacteraceae bacterium, assembly GCA_019683695.1. Lineage (GTDB taxonomy): Bacteria > Pseudomonadota > Gammaproteobacteria > Steroidobacterales > Steroidobacteraceae > JADGHX01. The sequence continues at coordinate 2,438 of JADGHX010000059.1, read as the reverse complement.
CAACAGCAGGCGGATGATTTCTGCGTTGCCCGTTTCGGCGGCGATGGACATCGCCGTCGCGCCGTAGTTGTTGGCGGCTGAAACGTCCGCGCCGGCGCGCAGCAAGCGCTGCACCTCAGCGACATCGCCACGGTATGCGGCCCATTGCAGCGGGGTACTGCCATCCGGCAAGCGGGCGTTCGGGTCCGTCGTGCCGCGCGTGGCGGAGAGTGCGGGCTCCGGCAGGAAACTCGTGTCGGCCGCCACAGCGGTTCCGGCCGCCGCAAGGTGCAATGCCCCGGCAACGGCTACCGCAATCAATGCGCTATGCAGTCTTGAAGCCATATGCGCGCTACTTTGCCAGAACGGGCCCGCAGCGCTAATTCCACTTCCGTCGCGTCCATAATTTGCAGCGGGATTGCCGCGGGCAGACGCTCGGGCACGGGCCAGGTGGGCTACAGGGCATGGATGTGAGGCATGCGAGCCACGGCGCTGCGCATGTGCGCCCCAGCGGAAGAGCGGACCCCGCCAGGAGGAAGCTCAGCTCCGACCTGCCCGATCACGGCAACAGCGCCGCGAACGTTACCTGCGACCGTCGGCCCAGCACTGAAATGCAGCGCGTGTGGGTGTCAGGCGCCACATGCGGGCGTCGACTTACGGCGCATGCCGCGCGGGAAAGGCGCATAGCCCGGTGCCAAGGCGCATGCGCGCGGCACTTGGGTGCAAGCGCGCCCTGAAGCCTGCAAGGAAGCGCGGCTTTTCGCTTCCCCTTGAAGCCTGCGCGAGCTACGTACTGTCGATGAGCTCGGAGGAAGCACACGACATCAGCCGAACGTGGGGCCCGCGTCGCGGCCGCCCGGTCAAATGCTGGCCGCTCTCCGGTTGCAGGCGGCAGGGCAGGTACGATAGCTTCCGGCTCGCTCGCGGCGCCCGGTGCGTAATTGCAACAGCCGGGGGCTCGCGGGCGCGCTTGCTCGCACAAACATTCCGCACGGTTTTCACGCTCGTCTTCGCAGGATCGACAGGGGGTCTGCATGTCTGGAAAGCGCATCGGCATCGTCGTCGGCGGCATCGCTCTGATCGGAGTTGCCGTGCTCGCCTGGGAAGCCCTGCGACCCGGCCCGATCGATTTTGCGGACGGCCAGCGCGTGGCGCTCACCCAGTACCAGGCGAAGCCCACCGGCGTTCCGGCGGACTTCCCGGAAACCGATCTCATCGCGCGCGGGCGGTATCTCGCCGAGGCCGCCGACTGCGAGGCGTGCCATACCGTCGAGGGCGGGCAGCCCTTCGCGGGCGGCCGTCCCTTCGACACGGACTTCGGCACGCTCTATTCACCCAACATCACGCCGGACCCGGAAACCGGCATCGGCTCCTGGTCCGATGCGGATTTCCTGCGCGCCATGCATGAAGGCATTGGCAAGGATGGCAAGCGGCTTTATCCGGCCTTCCCGTATGCGGCGTACACCTACCTCACGGACGAAGATGTGCTCGCCATCAAGGCGTACCTCTCCAGTGTGCCTCCCGTGAAGTACAAGGCGCCCGAGCATGAGCTGCGCTTCCCCTACAACCAGCGCGGGCTGATGGCCATCTGGTCGGCGCTGTACAACCCGAACGAGCGCTTCCAGCCGGTGGCGGATCGCTCGCCCGAGTGGAATCGCGGCGCCTACCTCGTCGAGGCGCTTGGCCACTGCGGCGATTGCCACACGCCCCGCACGGCGCTGCAGTCGCTCGACAACCGCCGCAAGTTCGCGGGCGGCATCGCCGAGGGCTGGCGCGCGTACAACCTGACCAGCGACAAGGAATCCGGCATCGGCACCTGGACCGCGGATGACCTGCTGCGCTACCTCAAGACCGGCCGCTCGCAGGATCATGGCTCGGCCTTCGGCCCGATGGCGGAGGCGGTGCACCTGAGCTTCCGCAAGATGACGGACGCCGATCTCAAGGCGATCGTGGAATACGTGCGCACGATTCCGCCGGTCTCCACGCCGGATCTGCCGGCGCCGAAGCTCGAGCCCGCCTCGGACCGTCCGCTCGAGAGCACGGCGGTCGAATCGAACCCGCGCGGGCACGAGATCTTCGCCGGCATGTGCGCGGGCTGCCACTCCTGGACCGGTGTGAACAGCTACATCCCGCACACCACGCTCACGGGCAGTCGCTCGGTGAACGACCCCACGGCGCGCAACGTTGCGCTCGCCGTGCTGCGCGGGGCCAGCACCCTGCCGTCTGCCGACAACGCCATTGCCACCATGCCTTCCTTTGGCAATGTGCTCACGGATGCCGACGTGGCTGCCGTGGCGAACTACGTGATCTCGCGTTTCGGCGCGACGCCCTCGTCGATCACCGAAGCCGAGGTGCGGGAGCTGCGGCACACCCGCTGAGTCGGAAGAGCCTGCGGCCCGGCGCGGCGTGCGCCGGGCCGGGGCGGGTGCGGGCCGCCCCGGTCGCGTATACACAACTGA
>JADGHX010000252.1 GCA_019683695.1 Steroidobacteraceae bacterium | reverse complement strand
GTGCCAGCACCATTCCCTCGAGCAGCACGGACAGGACGATCGGGCCGCTGTTGAAGCCAATGGCCCGCAGCGTCGCAATCTCCCGCCGCCGCGCATCCACCGACGCATAGAGGCTGTTCAGCGCGCCGAAAATGGCGCCGCTCGCCATCACGGTACCGACGAAGTACGCCACGAATTCGAGCAGCGCATTCAGCTGCCCGAAGTTCGCCTTCATCGTTTCCGATACCGGCCGAACGTCCACCGTCACCGCGGGGTTGCTGGTCAGCGAATCCTTGAACGTCTGGAACGCGTCAACGGATTCGAGCTGCACGACGGCGGCCTGATAGGTGTTGCGGTTGAACGCCGACATCACCGTATCGGCATCCGCCCGCAGCACGCTGTCACCGAGCGAGTCGCTGCCCGCGAACACGCCGACGATGGTCCACTCGGTTCTGTTGAGCACGAGCCGGTCGCCGATGTTCATGTTCTTGTACATGCGACGGATCGGGTCCGAGACAATCACCTCGTGCACGGCCGGACGATACGGCCGGCCTTCGATGATCTTCACGTTCGTGGCGACGAGGTCGACGCCGGGCGTGAATCCCACGAGGTAGACGTTGCCGCGTTTGCCGTTCTTCTTCATCACATCCACGCTCACGAGCGTGGAAGCGTAGGCGTATGGTCGCCCATCCGGCGTGCGCTTCACACCGGGAGCGTCCTCGATAACGGCCAATGCGTCCCGCGTGATCACGCTCTGCGCGGTGTTTGTCACGCCACGGCTGACCACTTCCACGAGGTCGGGCTGTGAATTCTCGCCGCCGAAGATGCTCGCGCCCTCGCGAATCGCGAGCAGCGACACGAGCACTCCCACCACCGCGGTGACGCCGATGACCGTGACCAGCGATGACCCGCGGCGCTGTGGGATGCCGCGCAGCCCGGTGGCCGTAAGCGCGAGGGTCTGCTTCAGAAATGTCATGGACAGACTCCGGAAAAAAGTCCCCTGACCGGCGGCGGGCCCGAGTGCAACACCTGCGGACTCACCGGCCCGCGAGGGCGTCCGCAACCTGCAAGCGCAAGCCTCGCCAAGCAGGCACGGACGCTCCGATGAGCGCCAGCGCCACCGCGAACAGGACGCCGGTGACAAAGACGATCATCGGCATGGCCGTGATGCCGATCATCGACCGCGCGGCCGGGAGAATGATCGAAGCGAGCCCGAGGCCGACCGCGGCGGAGAACACGCAGAAGACCACGGCCTCCACGAGAATGAGCACCATCACGCGCTTGTCCGAAAAGCCCAGCGTTTTCAGCACCGCAAGCTCGGGCACGCGCTCCCGGATGGACTGCATCATGAGCGCGCCGGTCGCGAGCAGCAGCGCGAAGAACACGGCGCTGACGATGCCGCCCACGACGAGATCGATGTCGGCAATGCGCTGGATCTGCGACGCGATCAGATCCCCTTCCGACTGGGTACGCGTCTCCGTCGAGGAATTGGCGAACTTCCGGTCGATCGCGCGACCGACCTCGGGAGCGACCTTCTCATTTTCCGCAAGGGCGACATAGAGCAACACCGTATCGCGGTCCGCGAGGCGCGCTTCGTTCACATAGTCGTAATGCACGATGACCGCGTTCGCGCCGTTCGGCTGCTCGGAGTTGTCGAAAATGCCGACGATGTCGAACACCCACGCGTTCGTGCCATCCCGCCTCGGCAGCTGCGATTGCAGTGCGAGGCGATCGCCGACCTTGAGGCCATAGCGCTTCGCCGGCGTCGCTCCGAGGATCGCACCCGTGCGATTTCGGACCAGTGCCTCCACCTGCTCTTTGGGGACGACGAGATCCGGCCCGAGGCTGAAGTACGCTTCGGGATCGACCGCGTACATCGGAATCCCCTGCCCCCGCTTCTGGTAGATGGCCGGAACCTGCACGAAGGGCGTCACGACCTTCACACCCGGCACTGCCTTGATCTGCGGCAACAGACTGATGGGCAGCGGCACGCCGAGCGAGACCGCGCTGCCGACGTACAGCCGCTCGCTGTGCGTTCGGGCGAGCGCTTGCTTGATGGCGGAGTTCACGCCCTGCAGCAGACCGAAGAGGAGAAAAGCGCTGGCGATCTGCAAAAGCATCAGGATGGCGCGGCTTCGGTTGCGCCAGATGCCAGCCCAGATGAGTGGCAGGTACTTCATTCCGCCGGAACCCCCTTGCGGATGCCCATTCTGACGTAGGCGTGTCTGAGTGCGGACTAGTGTCTCACATCTGCAGTGTAGCCATGCGCGCTGTGTGGGAACAGCGTTACGGAAGCTGTCGTGTCAGACGGGACAGCGGGGCTGCCGCCTCGTCAGCGGCGGCAGGCGCGCGGCCAGCGCTGCGCTCACTGTGTTTCTCCTGTAGCGACTAGCTCAGATATCGCACGACGAGCCGCGTGGCCTCTTCCACGAGCGTGTCTTTCGCTTCGTCCGAGAGGACTTCCGGATGGTGCAACACCGCGGTGTGCGTCAGCGCCTCAATCGAGGTCACGCACACGAATGCGGCAAGGTCCAGGTCCACTGCGCGAAGCTCGTCGCGGTGGGCTTCGAGGTACGCTCTGAACAGCGCATAGGTTTCCCGGTTGAACACCTCGACATTCTCGAGCCGCCCGGTGCGGGGAAGCTGCTCCGCCAGCACGCGATGGAGTTTCGGGTCCACACGGTGCGCTTCGATGGCCACGGTGACGAGCCTGCGTACCGCTTGCTCCATCGGGAGGGCCGCAACGTCCGCCAGGGCGTCGCGTACGATCTGCATGAGCTGCTGCTGATGGCGATCGATGACGGCGGCGACCAGCGCCTCCTTGCACGGGAAGTATTGATAGAGCGACCCCACGCTCACGCCCGCCTTCTCGGCAATGCGGTTGGTGCTGGCCTTGTCGAAGCCTTCCCGCACCAGAATGCGAGCGGTCGCCTCGATCAGCGTATCGACCGTGGCGCGCGATCTCTCCTGAGTGGCGTATTTTCTGGGATTTGTGAGTGGTCGGCGCGGCATGTGTCGTGGATTCCGGATGCGAGTAGTGAATGCGAGTGATCGCTCGTATTCTCACCCTGCAGAACGGAAGGTCAATGGAGGTCCGAACACCATGACTCAGGCCCCCTACTCCCGGCTCATCGCCGTCAAGCGATGGGCGGATCGCGGCCTCTACGATGCGCTGAGCCGGAATCTCGACCGGCTAAGCCGCGAGGATGTCACGCTGATGCTTCGCGTGCTCGACCACATGCATGCGGTCGACCGCATTTTTCAGCACCATCTGCAGGGTTTGCCGCACACCTTTCGGGCGCCACGGTCCGAGACAATCCCGGAGCTCGGCGCGCTTGCGAGCAGTGCGAAAGAGGTGGACGACTGGTACGCGGCTTACGTAGACAGCCTGTCGGAAGACGATTTCGAGCAGCCCGTCGATTTCGTGTTCACCAGCGGGAAGCGTGCGCGCATGAGCCGAGGCGAGATCATTCTGCACGTGTGCCTGCATGGCACGTATCACCGCGGCAACGCCGGCGCGCTTCTTCAATTGAGAGGCATCACGCCCCATCGTGACTCGATCACGGACTTTCTCGAGGATGCAGAAGCGAACGCCAGCACGGACGCACGGCCGGCGTGACTCACTCACGGTTCACGGCCGCCCCCGCGGCGGCCGTGATGCGGTCCGCGACGACGCGATCCGCCTTCAGTTCTCTTGCCCGGCGCACCGCCCCGCGTAAGCCTCCTGCAGAGCGATCGAGCCACTCTCCAGCAGGGACTTCAGGTTGGAGATGATCTTCGGCCACCCGCCGGACACCGCCTCGATGAACTTCGAGCGATCGCGCTCGAGGGTGTGCGTGATGGTGAGCTTGACCGCCGTCCCGCTGGGCTCGAGCTCGATCGTGCACAGCGAGTCGCCCTCCTCCTTGAGCTCGGGCAGCCGCTGATGCTGCCAGCGGATCACCAGCCGGCTCGGGGGCTGAGCCTCGACGATCTCGCCCGAGTCCGTGATGCGCCCGTCGGCCTGCACCATCTTCCACGACGACCCGGCCGTCCATTGGCTTTCGCAGTGCGTGCCGAACCAGTACTGCTTCATGAACTCCGCGTCCTCGGTCAGCGCGGACCACAGTCTCTCGGGCGTCGTGCGGATATAGGTCACGTAGATGAACGTCGATTTAGCCATGAGACTTCTCCAGTCGTTTCTTGAGGTCCGAAAGCGCCTTGAGGCGTGGCTTCTCGAACTTGGCGATCCAGCGCTCGTAGATCTCCTGCAGCGGCACCGGATTGAGGAAGTGCAGCTTTTCCCGGCCGCGCCAGACGGTGGCGACCAGATTCGCCTCCTCCAGCAGCTTCAGATGCTGCGTCACGCCCTGGCGCGTCATGTCCATGTGCTCGCAAAGCTCGTTGAGCGTGCGGCCGTCGTGGGCATGCAGCAGGTCCAGAAGCTTCCGGCGGTTCGGATCGGCCAGGGCCTTGAAGAGCAGGTCGGTGTCGTGGCGCTCTGCCATGTCGATAGGCAAGTCGTTACTTGCCTGAAGGATAGGCAAGCATCTGCTTGCATGTCAACCGCGGACCTGCTCCTGGCAATGGCGCTTGCGGCTCGCGAGGGCGGCTGAGTAGCATCCGTTCAAGGCGATGCGTGAGTACACGCACGCGGCAGCAGGGACCGGCAATGAACGACTCGATCGAGTTGCGCAAGGTGACGGTGATCATTCGCGATGGAGCAGACGGGCCGGAGCTCCTGCTTTTCGAGCATCCATTCGCGGGGACGCAGATTCCCGCGGGCACCGTTGAACTGGACGAGGCGCCCGAGGCGGCCGCCCTGCGCGAAGCGAACGAGGAAACCGGCTTGAGCGAGTTCGCGAACGCGCGGCTGCTCGGCAGCCGCGAAGATCCGATGCCACCGGATCAAGCCGTAATTGCAGTCGCGACGCCCGTGTACATGCGCCCGGACGTCACGACGGCGAACTGGGCTCGCCTGCCGAGGGGAATCACCGTGGACGTCAAGCGTGAAGAAGGCGACTTCACGCAGGTGAGCTACGAAGAAACCGATCGCCTCATCGACCCGCGCTACGTGACCGGACACATTCTCGGATGGGTGCCGAAAACCACTCTCACGCGCATCAAGCGACGCTTTTTCTACGCGATGGATTTCGTGGGACAGTCCCCGGAGCGCTGGACGGTAGCCACGGATCACCACCGCTTCACATTGTTCTGGGCGCCGGTGCGGGCGCTGCCCTCCATCGTGTCATCACAGGCCGCGTGGCTCGAGTTCCTGACGCTCTGACCCTCACAGGTCGGCTTGAGCCGCACCACTTCGGTCGTGCCGCCCTCCGTGCGGCGGGAAGCATGTACATTGCGCCGCGTCCAGCTGTCCTCGTGAAACAAGACTTCAGGCGAGCGAAACCCCCGTCAGCTCCGCGAGCTTGTTCACGACCCGATCCTGAAAACCGATGTCGAGTGCGTCTGCCGCGGGTTGCACCTGCTTGCGGTGATACCAGTATCTTCCGCTGACCCTCGCCGCGGGGTCTTCACTCACCGCGAGCCACGTCTGCGTGAGGTGACCCTGGGCCAGATCATCCGTTGCGTTGAGCCCGCCCATCTTCGTCGGCACCCACCCTGGATCGACCACGTTGCTGAGTACGGCAGGCCAGCGTCGTGCGACGGCAAATGCCA
>JADGHX010000251.1 GCA_019683695.1 Steroidobacteraceae bacterium | reverse complement strand
CCCATCCCTGGGGGCCTGCTGAAAACACGTCCTGTGTTTTCAGCTGCCTCCCAACCCCTCTTCGACCGAGGCCCGCTGTGGCACCCACTCGAAACGTTCATGCCCCAATCGAAGCCCCACCGCGGCACCCACTCCAAACGTCGTTGCCGCAATCGAAGCCCCACTGTGCCACCCACTCCAAACGTTCATGCCCCAATCGAAGCCCCGACACACACCCAACACGCGCTCAACCCCGCCACCCGAGCCGACTACAGCGTCTGATAGTTGGGCCCCGAACCGCCCTCCGGCGTCGTCCAGTTGATGATCGCGTAAGGATCCTTGATATCGCAGGCTTTGCAGTGAACGCAGTTGGCGGCGTTGATCTGCAAGCGCCGCCCGCCCGCGCCATCGTCCACGATCTCGTACACGTTCGCCGGGCAGAAGTTCTGGCACGGGTTGCCGTATTCGCGCGTGCAACGCTCGATGCAGATGGAGGGGTCCAGCACCTTGAGGTGCGCCGGCTGACTCTCATCGTGCGTCGTGGACGCCAGAAACACCGAGGCCAGCCGATCGCGCGGCGGCAGCGTGCGTTCCACCCAGCCTCGATCCGGCGAGTGATACTCGTCGAGCCGCCTGAGCCGCTGCCAGTCCTCGGGCTGGTTCTGAAGCGTCCAGGGGGTGCGCCCGCCGGTAACGACTTCCAGTGCGGAGTTCGCGAGCCCGAACCAGAGCCCACGTTTGAACCCGGGCTTGAAGTTGCGCACCTTCCGCAGCTCCTGCCCGCCCGGCGACGCGCGCCAGCGCGCATCGAACCCGGCCGGTGAGCCGGTCTCGGCGAGATGTTCCGCCGCGAGCATCCCTGAGCGCACGGCCTGATGCACACCCTTGATCTTCGGCAGGTTCACGCCGCCGGCGGAATCCCCGATGAGCAGCGCGCCCGGCATCTCGAGTCGCGGAATGGATTGCCACCCGCCCGCCGCAATCGTGCGGGCCCCGGCAGCGATGACTTCGCCGCCTTCGAGCAGCGGCTTCACTTCAGGGTGATGCTTGAATTGCTGGAACGCCTCGAAGGGCTTGAGCCGCGGGTCTTCGTAGTCCAGCCCGACGACGTAGCCCACGTACACCCGATCGTGATCGAGGTGGTACACGAAGCTGCCGCCATACGTCCGCGAATCCAGCGGCCAGCCGAGCGTGTGCTGTATGAGCCCGGGCTCGACGCGCCCCGGCGGGAGCTGCCATAGCTCCTTCATGCCGAGCGCGTAGGTTTGCGGGCAGCTCTGCCCCTGCAGGTTGAAGCGCCGGATGAGCTGCTTCGCAAGGCTTCCGCGCGCGCCTTCGGCAATCACGGTGACCCGGGCGCGCACTTCCGGCCCCGGCGCATAGTTGGGGCCGGGCTCGCCGTTCTTCTCGAGGCCCATGTCGCCGAGCTGCACACCCGCAACCGCGCCATCCTCATTGAACAGCGGCGCGGCGGCGGCAAAGCCGGCGAAGACATCCACGCCGAGCGCTTCCGCCTTCTGGGCGAGAAGCGGTGTGAGCAGCCCGAGCGAGGTGATGAAGTTGCCCGCGTTGTGAAGATGTGGCGGCAAGGGGAGCCTGAAGCTCCCTTTGCGCGTGAGCAGCCGCAGCTCATCGCGTTTCGCCGGCACCCAGATGCCGGGCGGAGACTGGCGCAGCTCCGGCAGCAGCGCATCGAGCGGCCCCGGCTCGATCACCGCGCCGGAGAGCGAGTGCGCGCCCACCGCCGAGCCTTTTTCCAGCACGCAGATGTTCAGCTCGGGTTTGAGCTGCTTGAGCCGGATCGCGCACGACAACCCCGCGGGGCCGGCGCCCACGATGGTGATGTCGTACTCCATCACTTCACGTTCGACAGTCACTTGCGTGCCCTGGATAGCAGTAGACCGGTTGCCAGCGGTGCTGGCCGGGGACGAGATTCCGCGGCCGCCGACCTTGCCGTCGGCGGCGCTGCCGCGAGTGTACCCGCATGATGGCGGAACCGTTCGGCCCGGCTACTTCGGCTGCATGCGGATGGCGCCGTCGAGTCGAATGGTTTCGCCGTTCAGCATGGGATTCTCGAAGATCGCCGCGACGAGCTGCGCGAATTCCTCGGGCTTGCCGAACCGCTGCGGAAACGGCACCTGCCGGGCCAGCGACTGCTGCAGCTCCGGCGTCATGGCGTTCGCCATGGGCGTGAGAAAGATGCCCGGCGCAATGGACATGACGCGAATGCCGAACTGGGCGAGCTCACGGGCGAGCGGCAAGGTCATGCCCATGACGCCCGCCTTGGTGGCGGAATAGGCCACCTGCCCGATCTGGCCTTCGAACGCGGCCACGGAGGAGGTGTGGATCAGCACGCCACGCTCGCCATCCGCGCCGGGCGGATTGTTCTGCATGATGGCGGCGGCCGCCTTGTCGCACAGGAACGTGCCGATCAGGTTGATGTGAATCACCTTCGTGAAGAAGTCGCCCGGCATCGGGCCGCTGCGGCCGAGCATGCGGCCCGCGCCGACGACGCCCGCGCAGTTCACGAGAAGATTCAGGCCACCCATGGCGTCGCGCGCGGCGCTCATCGCGGCGTTGACTTCGGATTCCGACGTCACGTCGCACTTGATGAAGGTGGCCGCCGGGCCGAGCTCCGCCGCGGCCGCGCGGCCCGGGCCTTCCTGCACGTCGAGCATGGCTGCGCGGCCTCCGCTGGCCACGACGAGACGAGCCACCGCATTTCCGAGCCCTGATGCGCCGCCTGTGATGACGGCACGCGCCTCTGCGATCTTCATGTTGGCCTCACATTCGAAAGATGCCGTAGCGCTCGGCCTCCGGCGCCGGGCCGTGAGCGGCCAGATGCAGCGCGAGGCCAAGCACGCGGCGGGTGTCGAGCGGATCGATGATGCCGTCGTCCCACAAACGGGCCGTGGCGTAATAGGGGTGCCCCTGCGTTTCGTATTGAGCGCGGATGCCATCCATGAAGCGCTGCTGCTCTTCCTGCGGCCACTTCTCGCCGCGCGCTTCGAGACCATCGCGCCTTACGGTGGCCAGCACCTGCGCGGCCTGCTCGCCGCCCATCACGGAGATGCGCGCGTTCGGCCACATCCACAGGAAGCGGGCGCCGTAGGCGCGACCGCACATCGCGTAGTTTCCGGCGCCGAAGGACCCACCGATGATCACCGTGAGCTTCGGCACGGTGGCGCAGGCCACCGCCGTCACCATCTTGGCGCCGTCTTTCGCGATGCCGGCATTCTCGTACTTCCTGCCTACCATGAACCCGGTGATGTTCTGCAGGAAGAGCAGCGGAATGCCGCGGCGGTTCGAGAGCTGCACGAAGTGCGCGCCTTTCAGCGCGGATTCCGAGAACAGGATGCCGTTGTTCGCGACGATGCCCACCGGGCAGCCCCAGATGCGCGCGAAGCCGCACACGAGCGTGGTGCCGTAGTTCGCCTTGAACTCATGAAATTCGGAGGCATCGACCAGCCGGCCGATGATCTCGCGCACGTCGAAGGGCTGGCGCGTGTCCGCCGGGATGATGCCGTACAGCTCGCCCGGATCCAGCACGGGCTCGCGCGGTGTATCGCATTCGAGCCACGGGGCTTTGCGGCCCGGCAGGCTCGCGAAGATGGAGCGTGCGATGGCGAGCGCGTGCGCATCGTTCTCGGCCAGATGATCCGCCACGCCGGACGTGCGCGTGTGCACGTCGCCGCCGCCGAGGGATTCGGCATCCACCTCCTCGCCGGTGGCGGCTTTCACGAGCGGCGGCCCGCCGAGGAAGATCGTGCCCTGATTGCGAACGATGATGGTCTCGTCGGACATCGCCGGCACATAAGCGCCGCCTGCCGTGCAGCTGCCCATGACCACCGCGATCTGCGGAATGCCTCGCGCGGAGAGCGTGGCCTGGTTGTAGAAGATGCGGCCGAAATGATCCTTGTCCGGGAATACCTCGTCCTGCAGCGGCAGGAACGCGCCGCCGGAATCCACGAGATACACGCAGGGCAGGGCATGCTCGAGCGCCACTTCCTGGGCGCGCAGATGCTTCTTCACCGTGATCGGGAAGTAGGTTCCGCCCTTCACCGTGGCATCGTTCGCAATGATCAGCGCTTCGCGACCGTGGATGCGGCCGATGCCGGTGATCAACCCCGCAGCGGGCGCCTCACCGCCATACATGCCATGCGCAGCAAGCGGAGACAGCTCGAGAAACGGACTGCCCGGATCGATCAAGGTCTGCACGCGATCGCGCGGCAGCAGCTTGCCCCGCGCGGTGTGCTTGCGCCGCGCCTCTTCGCCGCCGCCGAGCGCCGCCTGCTCGAGCTGAGCGCGCAGCTCCTGCACGAGGGTGGCCATGCGCGCGTGATTGGCCCGGAAGCGCTCGCTCGACGAGTCGATTTCGGTTTGGAGCTGCGGCATGGGAGCGTGAGTGTACCTGCAAAGCTCGATTCAGGGCTTGCGGCCGGCGGTGCGCGTGGCGCCGCCGGCGGCCCGATTCAGCCCACCCTTTCGATGGCCACGGCCACCGCCTCGCCGCCGCCGATGCAGAGCGATGCGATTCCCCGACGCGCATTGCGACGCGCGAGCGCGTGAGCAAGCGTTGTGAGAATGCGCGCACCCGTGGCCCCGATGGGATGACCGAGCGCGCATGCACCGCCATTCACATTCATGCGGGCGTGGTCGATCTCCACGTCGCGCATGGCGGCCATGGTTACGGCTGCGAACGCTTCGTTGACCTCGTACAAATCCACATCGCTCGGTTTCCACCCGAGCTTCGCGAGCGTTTTGCGGACGGCGCCGACCGGAGCCGTGGTGAACCACTCCGGCTCCTGCGCGTGACTCGCATAGGCAAGAATGCGCGCAAGCGGCTTCAGCCCGCGTGCCTGGGCTGCGCTCTCACTCATCAGCACGAGCGCGGCCGCCCCATCAGAGATCGACGAGGAGCTTGCCGCGGTGACCGTGCCGTCTTTCGCGAACGCGGGCTTGAGATTCGGGATCTTGTTGAGGTCGCACGTGAATGGGGTTTCATCGCGCGCGACCACGACCTCTCCCTTGCGGCCCTTCACCGTGACAGGCGTGATCTCCGCATCGAAGTCGCCGGACTCGCAGGCGCGCAGGGCGCGGCGCACGGATTCGGCCGCGAACGCATCCTGCTCGGCGCGGGTGAAGCCGTATTTCTTCGCAGTGGCTTCGGCAAACGTGCCCATGAGCTGACCATCGAACGGGCTCTGCAGCCCGTCGTAGAACATGTGATCCAGCACTTCCCCGTGACCCATGCGATAGCCGCCGCGGGCCTTCGGAAGCAGATACGGCGCGTTCGTCATGGACTCGAAGCCGCCGGCGAGCGCAATGTCCACGTCGCCGGTGCGGATCTGATCTGCCGCGAGCATCACGGCCTTCAGCCCCGAGCCGCACATCTTGTTCACCGTGGTGGCCGGAACAGAAGTCGGTACACCCGCGCCGAGCGCAGCTTGTCGCGCGGGCGCCTGGCCGAGGCCCGCAGGCAGCACGCAGCCGAAGATCACCTCCTGAACATCCTTGCCTTCGAGGCCTGCGGCATCGAGTGCAGCCTTGGCCGCAGCCGTGCCGAGTTGCGGAGCCGTGGCAGGTGCGAGCGCGCCCTGGAACGCACCGATCGGGGTGCGCTTGGCGGAAACGATGACGACGTTGCGGTCAGGCATGAGGGGGCTCCTTGATTCGGC
>JADGHX010000250.1 GCA_019683695.1 Steroidobacteraceae bacterium | reverse complement strand
GTCATTACCGGGCCTCGTCAGTGCCGCCCATGCTCGTTCGCCCACATCGTACGGTGCAGGCGAACAGCGCAGGCGCAGATACGTGCACCGTGGATGCATCCGTGCGACCGGATGACGGCGGCAGGTCGCTCTCCCTCAGCCCAAGAGAGGTTCAGCCAATCGAGAAAGGGGGCGCAGCCCTCCCTCGAGAGGCAAACTGCACCCGTGCCGTACGCCCGTCAGCTGTCTCCTGAACTATTCCGGTGACGATCCCGCGAATTGCCTGAATTTCCGGCTGATGCGCAAGGCCGCGCCAATTTGCGCCCTGAGCTCGTGAGCATCACATGGCTTGCCCAGCACGCTATCGGCGCCGGCCTGCAGTAGGTCCGCCCGCACAACGGGATCGTCGAGTTGAGTGATCGCGACGATGGGTACGACATGCCAGCGGGCATGCGCCTTCAGCCATCGGAAGAACTCGTCTCCGCACATGTCTTCCATGACGAGATCGCACACGATCACATCAGGATCTATGAGCGCCAGACGCTGCCGGACCTCCGACGCGCTTGATGCGAACGTGATCCGATACCCAGCGGGCGACAGCATGGCGGCGAGGATCAGACGCGAGCTGACATCGTCGTCGACGATCAGCACCCGGACGGCCGCATCGTCCCGGGCTTCGGTCACTTGCGGCTTCGCCAGCGAAACCGGCGGGAAAACATCCTGCCGCGCCATCTCACATCTTCCTTCTGCCACCATGCGATCGATTGCGCGACTCTACTGGCGCCCCCTGGCTGAATCGAGCGGGTGGCACGACGGTTGCGTCCGTCTCGTACAGGATCGTCAGCGATCATGTGCAGGTTGGAGATAAGTCCGACAACCGGCCGTCGGGAGCGCACAGAATCTCCGGTGTGCACATGTGAGTCCGGGGCTTTCACCCCGTTGCCGGGTGCGCGAGACGCTCAGGCGGTCAGCTTCTGCACGTAGGCGTTCGCCTGCGCCAGGTAATCGGCAAGCAGTTCCTGCGACTTCGGGGTGAGCGAAATGAAATCACGACGCGCATCGCTGGCATCCGGGACGCGCTCGATATAGCCGCGGGCCTCCAGCTCGTTCATGCGACGGAGGGAGGTGGTGGCTGAAACCCCGTCGATCGAGATGGCCAGCCCGGAGACCGACAACCGCTGGCGCAATCGCTCGGCACGCAGCAGCTCAAACAGAAGGTCCCACGCCACATCATCAAGCTTGTGGTGTTCGTAATGGCTTCTCAGCCGGCGCAACTGCTTGATGATGTCGAGAACGGCGAGTCTGCCGCTTTCGGAAGCCTGGTCAGTCGCGCGACGGCCCTTGCGGCCCGGCGCTGCGGAAGGCTTCGACGATGAGGCCGCGGCGTCCGGCGCATCCTCCTGAGACGGTGAAGGTCCAGAACCATCCTCCATTTCTTCGCTGTTGTAGGCCAGATTGCGTAGCCGGCCGACGAGCTCTTCCGCATGCCGCACGAGCCGCTCCACCTGCGGTGAACGGGATTGCCAGGTGACCCGGTCCAGACGCGCCTGCGACAGCGCGCGCTCCGTCGCCTCGATGAGCTCGGGCGTCCTGATCGGCTTGACGAGGAAATCACGAACTCCCAGACGCAGCGCATCCACAGCGATTTCCAGACTGGGCTGCGCCGTCAGCAGGAGCACCCGAGGTGTCGGGCGGTTGAGCGCAAGCCGGTTGAGTTGATCCACGAACTGAAAGCCGGAGATCCCGGGCATGAAGATGTCGCTCAGCACGACCGCAATCTGCGGCCGTTCCTTGACTAGTGCGAGTGCTTCCGCGGCTTGCGTGGCCTTGAGGCACGTGAACCCCGCACCGCTCAGAATCCCTTCGAGGATAGTGAGCATCGCCGCGTCATCATCCAGCAGCAGAACTTCATCAGTCACGGGTTTCATCCTTCTGTCGCTCATGCTCCGCACATCGGACGTGGCCATTCGGAAAATACCTACATGCCACCCACGTGTGCACGCACGTGGAAAATTACGTATAGGTTAACGGTTCGATCCAGTCTGGAGCCGAATTAGCGTGCGCATTATCCGCCCGACGCTCCAGTGGATTCTTAGACGTGCTTCTCCGTTGGCAGCCCGACACGCTCACTATCATGCGCCCCCGAACCGGGAGCCGGGTTCGGTCCAGATGCCTATACTGAAAGTAAGACAGCCGTTCGTCAGCACGTCTCCCATTACGTCGCGCCTGGGTGTTCTCATCTGCGCGCTGAGTACGCTGGTTGCCACCTGCGAGATCCTCATCGCACCCGATTCCCATGTATTGGATCTTTCACTGGTGCCCGCGATCGTCATGTGCGTGGGGCTCATGGCCGGCGCTCACGTGAGCTTCGCCTGCGCGGCCATCGTGTCCGTGGCGGCATTTCTGAACGGCGGAACGCCGTACGGCGTAACGCTCACGGGGATTACCGGAGCAATCTGCGGCGAGCTTCTGCGGCGCGGGCGCTCGCCCGTGCTGTTGGTGTGCCTGCTATTCCTCGCGTCCGCGGCAGATCAACTCGCGCAACCTGCGGAAACCTGGCGACTCCTCAAAACTCTCGCGTGGTGCGCATGCCATGCCGGAGCAAACGTTGCCGTTGCGACGGTAGTGCTCGTTTTGATCCCCAGACGAAGCACGCAATTTGCGCCTCACTGCCGCGTTCGGTGGGCCCACATCGTGTTTGCCCTGGTGGCAGGCACGTGGTCCACCGCGGGACTTTTCCTCTTGAAATGGAAGGCCGTTGAGGTGGCCTCCCAAAGCCCGACTATCGCGACGACCTTGCAGTTGTTCTGGATTGCACTCGCCGCCGTCTTCACGACTCTTCTTGTCACGACTCGACTGAAGCTCATCACGGAGAGGGTTCGCCGGCAGCAACGTGACGGACACTCTTCGCAAAGCGAACGTCGCCGTTCCTTTATCTCATGCGAGCTCCCCATCGAAACGCTTCATCGGGTTCTCGAGCGCAACCGCGAGGTACAGCGATTGATGCGAAATGCGGAACGACGAGCCCGTGAGGCTGCCGAGGCACGTGAGACGATTGCGCGCATGGAAGAGGAACTCCGTGAGACTCGGCAGACCGTGGAGTTACGCACGAAGCAGGTTCGCAAACTCATGCGCGCGCATGAGAAGAGCTCCGCGCGGCTGCAAGCGTTGATGCAGGGCTCACTGGACATCACGCTCTTCACCGATGAGCAGGGCATCATCCGGGCGGCGAGCCGATCCGTCACGCGGGTTCTGGGGTTCCAGGCCGCGCAGCTCGAGGGACGACCGCTCAAGGTTCTGATTCCGCCGGGCATGGAAGCCGGACACCCGCTGGATCTGTCCGGGTACGCGCCCGGCAACCACGCTTCGAGGGTGGCGATTGTCAGTGTGCGAACCGCCGACGGAAAAGCAACGCCCGTACGTGCACATGTGCACGCGTTTGCTTTTCGCAATAGCGTTGCGTATGCCGTACAGCTTCACGGCAGCACCGATATGCGGGACGCCCTCGCGGCTAAGGAACGGACAGGGACGCTCACGCAATCCACTCATCAGTCGCGCGATCACTTCATCGCCACGATGAGCCACGAGTTGCGCACGCCTCTGCACGGGCTCATCGCGACGCTGGACATGATGCGGCCCGGGCCGGAGTGCCCTCCCGAATTCGAACAGCGACTCTCGATCGCGCGCCTGTCAGCGCGGTCCCTGCTGAAGATCGCGAATGACATTCTCGACCTGACACGCTTCGATTCCGGCCACTTCCAGCTGGAAAAGCAGCCCTTCAGCCTGGGCGTTATCCTGCAGGAGATCATGGACGAGTCGCGCGCCCGTGCGGACTCCCTCGGACTGCGACTCGAGAAGCGCATCGCCGGCGAGCTGCCCCCGGCGTTCATTGGTGATGCGGCACGCATCAAGCAGATCCTCAACAACCTGATG
Source organism: Steroidobacteraceae bacterium (assembly GCA_019683695.1). Taxonomy (GTDB): domain Bacteria; phylum Pseudomonadota; class Gammaproteobacteria; order Steroidobacterales; family Steroidobacteraceae; genus JADGHX01. The sequence goes on along the minus strand of JADGHX010000250.1, from coordinate 1,762 downwards.
ACGAACGCCCTCAAGTTCACGCGAAGGGGCGGTATCACGCTGCGAGTGGCCTATGAACGCTCCCTGTGCATTGTGGACGTGATCGACACCGGTGAGGGCATTCCGGAAGACCAGCGGGAATCGATCTTCGAGCCGTTCGTTCAGGTCGTGTCCGCAGCGAATCCTCATGTCGGAGGCACTGGCCTGGGACTTCCCATCAGTCGCCGTCTCGCGCAGGCCATGGGCGGTACGCTCACGCTCCTGCGCAGCGACCACACCGGCTCCACTTTCCGGCTCGCCGTGCCTCTTCAGCCGTCGTTCGAAGGACCCACCATCGAGCAGAGCCTGCGCGTGTTCCACAACCCGCGGGGCCGCATTCTCGTCGTCGAGGATAACCCCGCAAACCGGTACGTCGCGGAAGCGTTGCTCACGAGCCTTGAATGTCCGACAACCATCGTTGAAAGCGGCCACGAGGCACTGGAGCTCCTGGAGACTCGCGAATTCGATCTCATCCTGATGGACTGCCAGATGCCGGGGCTCGACGGCTACGAAACCACCCGCCGGGCGCGGCGCGTGCTGAAGACGCACGTGCCGATCATTGCCATGACGGCAAACGCGATGGCCGAAGACAAGGCGCGCTGCCTCGCGGCCGGCATGGACGACTTTCTGCCGAAGCCATTCGGCCGGCCCGCGCTGCACGATATCTTGTGCAAGTGGCTCAAACCTGCTGAGCATCCGGCGCATCACGACCTCGAGCGCCGTATCGCGCATCTTCCCGCGCTCGAAGTCAAGGTATTCGAGGAGCTCTGCAAAAGCCTGCAGTGGCGGCGCGAGCCGCTGCTCAACATCTGCACGAACTTCACGGCCTCCGCGGAGAAGGTGGTAGAGCAGCTCGAGCACAAGGCCGGATCCGACCGGCGACTGCTTCGGCGCGGCCTTCACACCGTACTCGGAAGTGCAGGCATGGTCGGTGCGCGCCAGGTCGAATTCATTGCCCACAAGCTGCAGGAAGACGTGAAGGCGAACCGCAATATCAACGTCGAGACGACCTTGCAGCTGTTGAAGAACGGCATCCGGAATTTCGAACGTGAATTCCACCGCCGGCTCGATGATGTGCTGAACGGCGACAGGCATGTGTCCGCCCAGCGCCGGATGTCTTTGTAGCAGGCGGGCGGCATACGCATGCCGGACTCGTATATGGTCGGCACTGTATGCATCAGAGATCGTGCGCGGTGCCGGCCGGTGCCCAGCGACCTATCTTCGACGCATTCGAATTGGCCGCATCGGCGCGTAAGGAACCGGTCCGGGACTTCCCATTGGCCGCGGCCTCGCCGAAGCCATGGGCCGACGCCTCACGCTCCTGAAATCTGGACTTCAAGGTATTAGACGAATTGCGCGACAGCCCGCAATGGCAAGGCAATCCCCTGCGAAACCTCTGCACGACGTTCATACGTTCCGTGCACAAGGTGCTCTCGCTTCTGGACGGAACGGCGGATTTCGATCGAAGGGCGCTGCTACGTCGCCTGCACACCGTGTGCGGTAGCCCCGGGATGGTTGGCGCGCGGCGAGTCGAGTTCAAGCACGCAACCGTGAGCGCTCGCGGATGGCCGCACGCCATCAGTTCGCACGCACGGTTTCTGGTTCGGCGCCGGTCGGCTTGCCGCGATCGTTCTATTATATTCGCAATGTGCGGATCGAGCCCGACGAGGCTCGATCCGCAGTACCGCATCGAAGCGACTGCTGCTGCAGCTGCGCCTGTCACTTATACACAACACCGAGCCCA
>JADGHX010000249.1 GCA_019683695.1 Steroidobacteraceae bacterium | reverse complement strand
CGATCCGCCGACCGCGGGCGTTCATCACAGCACGCGCTGACGCGCCAATTGGGCAGAGCCACGAGAGCGCCGGCCCTGTGCCGGCGTTTTCGTTTGGCGCGCGTGCGAGGCGTCCGGCGTAACTCACCGGCCAATGCGCGAATATACGGGCGACGATCCGCTCGGATTCGTTGTCTCGATGAATCTGCATCGGCGGCACTTGACCGAGGGCCAGAAGGCGGCGCTGGCGCTGGAGCTATTGCCGCACCTCGAGGCGCGAGCGCGTGAACGGCAGCTTGCGACGCTCAAACAAAACACCGATCCGGAAATAATTCCGGAACGGCGAGAGCCAGAGGGTGAGTCGCGCGAGCAAGCCGCGCGGATGGTCGGCACCAATCCTCGCTATGTAAGCGACGCCAAGAAACTCGCGCAGGAGTCACCGGAACTCTTCGCGAAAGTTAAGACCGGGAATCTCTCGATTCCCGCCGCAAAGCGCCAGCTCGCCCCCAAGGCAAGCGGCTCTGGAACACGCGAGGGGGTGCGTCATGAGCGAGCGCAAGGCCACACGTAGGGCGCGAAAGCCCGCTGCGAACAATCCGTTCGTGTCCCCGGGCGCCAGCGACACCGTGAACTACGTCGCCAAGGGGCGCGAAGGAGGCGCAGTCATGAGCGAGACACCGCAGCTTGCTGATCTGCAGGGGCAGCTCTGGTGCGCGAAGTCCAAACTGGCCGGCGCGCGCGCTCTCGTCGAGGCCCACGAAGGATACGCGGGCGACCACGAGCTTCAGGACATCTGGAACCTGCTCTCGGAAGCGCTGGACACGGTGTTCGACGTCGCCGAACGCCTGGGGGAGAAAAGGGCGAAGACAGACTGAACGAAATTCCCGCTTGTGGGGATCGCGAGAAGGGCCGGGTAACACCGGCCCTTTTCGTTTCTGCGAGCAGTCTGGCGTCGGATCGACGTAGCGATAGGCGGTTGGGCGTTCGGGTTCTTGGCGTTGAGCTGGATATGTCCGGTCCCGAGCTCGTCTCGGCCGTCGAGAGCGGGATCGTCAGCGTCTCGTCAGTCGAGCGTGTACGTAATCGAAATTCCCTCTGCGGGTACGCCCTTCGTGCCTGACGGCGTGAAGTCCGTGTTGCCATTGTCGCGCGCGACTTCCAGCACGAAGTCCCCCGAACCCGGGCCGATGAATACGCGGCCGGGAACTCGCAGTCCGTTGTCGATGACAGTGCATGAGGCGCTCTGCCATCTCGAAGGTCTCCAGCCGGCCGGCGTGCCGCCGAACACCTGGCACAAGATGCCCACGCTCGTGCCAGTCACCGCGCCGATGCTCGCGTGCACGACGCGTCCCGTCCGCGTGAAGAAGATCGTGGTCGTGGGTGAGCCGCTGACATCCGATAGGGTGCCCGTGCCCGTAATCGACTCGATGTCCACTCGCAGGGCCGCGCCGGGAATGCCAGCGCCGGCAGGCTCCGTGCTGCTGACACCGGCGCCGTAAAGCGCGCGCTGACGAATCCAGTAGTAGCGCGTCGTCGCGTCGTCCTTCGGTAGTAAAAACGGCGAACTGATGCCATTGGCCACGCGCGTCGCACTCGCGAACGGCGTCGATGCCGTGTATTCCCAGAGTTCTGTTTCGCTCAACGCGAGTTGCCCGGCCGGCTGCGACCATGTGAACTCGATGCCGTTGAGGCGGCCCGTCGCGACGAGGCCAGTCGGCGCGGATGGGGTGTCGATCACGAACTGATCCGTGCTCGAGACGCCCGTATCGTAGTCGGCGGTTTGCAGGTCCGCCCACACGCCAGGATCATCATGCATGGTCAAGTGCATAACAGGTGCCTCACGAGGTCGGGGTTGCCGCGCGGGCCTTCGAACGCGCGACGCGGCGGGAATCCAAGGGCGCGCCACTCGCAAAGAGCCGGGGCGCTCAATCGGTAGAGACGTTGCCGCAGCTCCTCGGTCGTGGACACTTCAGCGGGCCTGCGCGGTTGCTTGCGCGGGATCTCCATGCGCGCAACCTCGGGCGCGATCGCCAGAACACTCCTGCACGCATGGTCGAGGGGCATTGCGTTGAGGCTTGCTTCCTCGCGCGTTGCCCAGCAAACAAACCACCAACGGCCGTCGCGCGTGTACTCCATGATCTTGCCCGCAACCTCGATGCCGTGGCGCGTCTTCAGGAACAAGGTCACGATGTCGCCCGAATGGATCGGCGCGGCAAAGTCCACCCAGGCGAACGCATCCACCGCGACGTTCTCGCGATTGAGGCAGTACCCGACGCTCAGGAGCGGACCAAACAGCGTGCGCGAAGTCGGATCGAAGTCGCGCGCGAATGTGATACGGGCGCTCATCGGCCGCGGGCTTGGCGTACTGAAACCTTCTGCAAATTTGCAGAAGGTTCAAGATCGGTACGTACACGCCCAGGCGCATGTTTGCAGCGAGCGGTAGCGTCGGTCATGCGTGCCAGTCCTTCATTGGGTAATCGCCCGCCACGGCAGCAAGCACCTGCGGGACCGCCTGCGGGCTGTCGGCGGTTTTGGTGGCGGCGGCACTCACCGACTAATCCGCACCACTCGCGTTTGCGAGGCCGAGAGAGCCGCCGAGTAGCGCGGCCCTCAAAACTTCGATCAGCTCGCCGGCACCCGCACCACGCCCTTCCAATCAATGAACTTTGCAACGAAGCTATGGCGCACCTTGTACGCGCGCGCGTCTCGGTCGAACTCGTTCTCTTCCTCGATGACCGGCTCGCCTCCATCCGCCTCGAGCGTCGCGAGCTCACAGGTATCGATTTGCGACCAGTGCGCGGCGACATAAAAGCCATAATTCGCATTGAGACGGGGCTCGACAACAAGCTGCAACCGCGAAATCCACTCGGGCGTCGGCGCGTCGAGTCTGCGATTGTTCGTTGCGGTTGTGTCGGTGACGTGACGCGTCGCCTGCGCCATCACTTGCTCGGCCAAGGTCTCGGATTCGGCCGGCACGATCAGGTAGCGCGGGTTCAAGTTTAGATAGCCGCCGTTGCCGAGCGCCGTTTGCTTGCGCAGCAGCGCACGCGCCGCGCCGAGCGTCGTCGTGCTAATCGGCCCAACGGTCGCAGACACATTCCCGTGGCTAGTATCGAACAGCGCGACACCGTCTTGCATAGTCTGGCCGCTCCCGCTGTTCGCGCTGAACAGGTCGTATACTGCGTCCGCCTCAGCACGTCGGGCCGCCGCGCCCATCGCTTGCGGCACGCGCATAAAGGCGCCTAGGTCATCGTTGATCAGGGTTTCCCAACTGAGGCGCAGCGCCTTTCCGAACTTTTGGACCGCCAGTGTCGCCTTGTTTTCGTCCAGCGAGCCGTACTTGTATTCGCCTGCTTCGTACACGCGCTCCAGCGACGGCGCCGAGCCGAGCAGCAAGCGCGATTGCGTTTTGAAGTCTGGAACCATCGTGCGGTTCACCCAAGCGGTGTGGCTCTGCGGGTCGGACTCGTAGCCGTTTCGCAGCGCCTTGCCCAAGGCGTTCTCGAGAATCGACGGAAAATCGCTCGTCGTCAGAGCCGCCTTGATGAGCTTGCCCGGCGCCATGCCGGCATGACTCTTCCCTCGTTGGGAGAGGCACGCGCGCGCCATGTCGATCACAGACATGGTGCGAACATCGCGAGCCGCCGCGTGTGGCTTCTCAACGTGAATGCCCGCGCGCATGAGCAGCGCATCCGTCGCCGCGGCTACGAAGTCGCTCGTCTGCTGCGGCAGGCTCGTAACCACCGGGGCTCCGAGCGGCTCATACTGCTCGCCGAGCTTGGCGAGCAGCTTCTCGCGTGCCTTGTCAACCGTGCAGCTCGGGTCATCCAGGCACTCGTCGAGCAGCGCTCGGTGCTCGCTCGCGCAGCGCGCGGAGAAAACAGCACGGATCGCACGGCGGCGAGTTGTTTCCGCCGCGAGGATTTCTTCAGCGTTGGGCTGAGTTTGGGTTGTCATGGCAAGAACACCTACTGGAACGTTCCTGAATCTGGACAGGTCGAGCGCCGCACGCGCTGCGGGGGTCGGCAACATCTCATCGGCAAAGCCCTTCTCGATCGCATCCGACGGCGACAGCCAAGTTTCCGCATCAAGCATGCGTTTGATTTCATCGCGCGGCAGTTTCGTACGCGCTTGATAAGCATCGATCATCCCGTGCTCGACTTGATCGAGAACGCCAGCCGCCTTGCGCAGCTGCTCAGCATTGCCGGCAACGAGTTGCCAAGGCGAGTGAATCATCATTTGAGTTCCGACGCCCATCTGGATAACGTCGCCCGCCATCGCAATCAACGAAGCCGAGCTCGCCGCGATGCCTTCGATTGACACAATCACCCGCGCAGGGTGCGCCCTGAGAGCGTTGTAGATGGCTACGCCATCGAAGACCGAGCCACCCTCGCTGTTGATGCGCAATTTAATCTCGGACACTTCGCCCAGAGCTTTGATTTGCTCATCGAAGCTCTGCGCCGTCACGCCATCGCCGAGCCAGTCATCACCGATCGGACCGAAGATCCGAATCTCCGCCTTATTTGCGCCGCGCGCTTGGATGTCGATTGACATGGTTTGAGTCTTGCACGCGCAACCTAGTGACATGCAACGGCCGCGATGTCACTAGTCGAGGATGCGTAGCACGTGGCGAAGCGACTGCGGCCCGAAGGGGTCGATGCGGTGCGCGCGTTGCACCCAATGCGCCGCTGAGGTCTCGTGATAGACCGCAGCTTTGGCGAGTCCCGGGTAGATTCTGAACATCGAAAGCAGATCGAGAATTACTCGCGCCTTGTGCCACCTGGTGCCAGGGATGCACTCAGCCGCACGCCGCAAGAGTTCGTCGCGCTCGCCGCGCGGGTGGCGCGATAGGGGGTCGAGCTTCCAGAGCACCCATCGCGCGAGGTCTTCCGGAATGACCCCGGTCTTCGCCGCAACGCGAAGGCGCGCAAGCTGATCCGCGTCCTTCATGTCAGTTCGGCCGTGCCCCCGCCAGCAATGCCACAGCGTCGAGCCAAGTCTGCAAGTCCGGCCCGTCCGGCAACGTGAATCCGTTGTCCCGCAGCGCGCCCAAGAGCTCGTGTAGCTGGATCGGCACATAGAGCCGCCACATCTCCTGCGCGACGTGATACACGCCGCCGACGTGCTGCAGCGGATCGAACACGACGAGCACGGGGCCGCTCGCATGCTGCGCCTTCAGCACGTGCCGTCCGTCCGTGAGGATTTCCTCGCGCGGGGCGAGAGGCTTGGGGATCGTCATGCGATTCGTCACGCTTGCCGCTCCGGCCAGAACCGCCGCAGGCTTTCGGGCATCGTCCACGTGTCTTTCCATCGTGAGCGGATATCGCCGCTGAACCATAGCGAGGCGAGGTCGTCGAGATCGGCTCCGTCAGTCTCCGGCCCGATCCACCGCTTCTCGAACTGCGATCGCTTCAGCTCATCGATGAACATCGACGAAAAGCCCCACCAGTGCCACACCATCGTGCGCGCCTGAGCCTCCGTGAGGCCTGCTTTCTCCCACGCGAGCTTGCCATCGGTGCCGGGTTCTTCGAGCCACGACAGCGCCGCCAGCGCAATTGCATGCAGGACCCCGTCTTGGAAGCGCTCCACGAGCCAGCGCAACGGGTTGGGCTCGTTCGTGCTGAGGAAGTACTCGGCGATCGGCGCGAGTCCGCGCGACTGATGCCGTCGCACCCACTCGGGCGCGCGGGCCATGTCAATAATCGTCCGGTTCCCGGCGCCCTGCGAGCCGCGTTTGTGAACCGGCATCCCCTCCCGGAC
>JADGHX010000248.1 GCA_019683695.1 Steroidobacteraceae bacterium | reverse complement strand
CGGCCCCCCGCCCGCGGCGGGGCGGCCGGCGCCCGGGCGGGGCGGCCGGCCCCCCCCCCCCGGCGATCACTTGCCGAAGTCGAGACGGGCGCCGAGCACCCAGGTGGTCACATCGTCGCTGAAGCTGACGTCAGCGCCGAGGGCGAACATCGGCGTGACGTAGTACCGCGCGCCGAGATTCAGCGAGGTGTCGTCCCCGAGCTCATCCAGCTCCATGTACTTGATGCCGCCGCGGAGCTCCAGCACGTCCGTCACGCGACCACGCAGCGCGCCGCCGAGCGCGAACCCGTTGTCGTCCAGATCGAAGTTCCCTGGGCCATCCAGCTCGAGATCCACGTACGACACGGTCGCGATCACATCGAGCTTGTCCGACACCGGCCAGTTGCCCCCGATGCCCAACTCGATCTGATCCACGTCGCCATCGAAGTCATCGACGTCCTGGGTGCCGTACGAGGCGAAGCCGTGCAGGTTAGGGGTGAAGGCCAGCGAGCCCGCCACGCCGAAACCGTCGCCCTCCACGTCGAGATCGTCGAGTTCCGTGTTGAGGTAGTTCAGCTCGACGTAGCTGTAGCTCAGATTGTCCGCAGCGAACGCAGTGCCCGTCAGACCGAGCGCTGCAAGAGTGGCCACCGTGATGGCTTTCCGCATTGATGCCTCCAATTGTTGTGCACAAGCGACCCATTTCCACAGCTACGACGCAAGCGAATTCGCAGCACTGTGGCGTCCGGGACGCGGCGCGCATTCTAGGCGAGGTTGCGCCCCGGGCCAGCGGTTATTTCGGGCAAATTGCATGAAAACCGGGAAGTGGTTCACGGAGCGCGCAGCAGGTGTTGCAATTTGGCGCCACCTTGTCTGGTGCGATCACCGGGAAGATGTCTCTTCTTCGCGACAAGCAAGGCAACTTGCACGCCGCGCGACCCGATACGTCGTGCTATGCGCGTGCGATCGCAGGCGGTGATGGCTCAGGCGCGCATCCCGCGCGGACAGGACACGCTACAAGCACGGGCAGGTCGGCAAGGCGTTCGACCACGCCAATCGCACTCTGCAGCGGCGAAAGAAAATCAGCCGCGGATGCGTGGAACGGAAACCGGGTGAGACCTCACCCGAAAAGGGAATTCATGCGCGCGGGTGTGCGCCCCGCACGCGAAGCCGGCGTCCCGCGTGCAGCTGGACGCCAGCTGCAAGGACCAGCGTCAGGCGCGCCCGGAGGCGCGTGCGCCCTGATGTTTGACCCAGAGGCGGCCCTTGTCCGCCAGCGACCAGCTGGTGCCGGCGCTTTGCGCCGCCGCCGTGCTCGTGATGTAACCGTGCTCGGTCAGCCATTTGCACGCGGTGCGCGCTTCGTGCGTGACGAGCCCGAGCGCTTTCTCGAGCTCACTGGCTCCGAGCGGACGTTGTGTCAGACCCAGCACCTGCAGGATCCGCTCCTGAGTGACGCCAGGCGCGGTCTCCATCGAATCCTGCGCGTCGCGGCTCCCGGCTATTTCGGTTCCCATGATGATGTGCTCCAGCTCCGTATAGTCATGCGCTCATCGAACGATTCGCCGTGTCAACAACGTGAATCCGCCGCCGGATGCGCACTCGCGAGGGGGGCACGAGCGGCATCCGACGGCGTTGCCTGGTTTGCCTTTTGAGGCACCCTGCATCCGGACGCAAGGCGAACGTCCGTGATTCGCTGAGTGCAACGCGCGTGCCATGCAAGAGCGAAGTGCCGCTCACCGCGGAACAAGCACTTGCACGTTCCGACATGCGCGCCGCTGACCTTCCATGGCGCACCCTCGCCATAACAAGCCCGCTTTGAGTGCGGGCGCGACGGAGTGCGCATTCGGTAGCGGAGCTCATGCTGGCGCGTTGCTCACGACATGCAATGACGACATTCTGACGGAATACCGTTACAGCATCGCGAACATTGATGCGCAGACCATGACGCGGTGATGCGTGGTCGCGCTGCGAACGGGAGTTCAGATCGTGGACGACGAATTCAGCTCGTCCGGACAGCACCCCATGTGTCAAAAGTGACGCAGGTGCGGCCCGAGGATGAAACGGTCGTGTCACGTGCCCGCGTGAGTTGCCGCATGGATGCGATATTCATTTCAGAGCGCCCGTGAAAAGCGCGCCTGAGCGCAGGCAGGTGCTGCTGGCAGCGGGCCGCAGGCGCCTTCAGGGCACGGTGATCACCGCGGCCCCGCGGAGCTTCCCCTGCGCGAGCGCGCCGAGCGCTTCGCCGGCCCGCTCGAGCGCGTACGGCTCCACGACCGGTCGCAGGTCGATCTCGCTCGCCACGCGCATGAACTCCATCCCATCCGCTCGCGTGAGGTTCGCCACGGAGCACACGCACCGCTCACCCCACAACAGCGAATACGGAAAACCCGGTATGTCGCTCATGTGAATACCGGCGCACACTACTCGCCCCGCCTTGCGCACGGCCGCGAGTGCCGCCGGAACCAGCGCCCCCACCGGCGCGAACAGGATGGCGGCATCGAGCGGCTCCGGCGGCAACTGATCCGAGCCGCCCGCCCACACGGCACCGAGCTCGAGCGCAAACTGCCTCGCGACCTCATCGCCCGGCCGCGTGAAGGCGAACACACGACGCTGCTGTGCCGTGGCCAGCTGGGCGAGCAAATGCGCGGCGGCTCCAAATCCATACAGCCCGAGATTGGTGCCGGGCCCGGCCGCCCGATACGCGCGATAGCCAATCAGCCCTGCGCACAGCAGCGGCGCCGCCTGCACGTCCGAATAGCGCTCCGGAATCGGCAGGCAGTAGCGTGAATCCGCAATGACGTACTCGGCGTAGCCGCCATCGAGATTGCAGCCGGTGAAGCGCGCGTACGGACACAGGTTCTCGAGACCCCGAAGGCACTCGGGACACTGTCCACAGGTAAACCCGAGCCACGGCACGCCAACGCGCTCGCCGGGCGAGCGACCGCTCACGCCGGGGCCGATCTCCACCACTCGCCCCACGATCTCGTGGCCGGGAACAACCGGATAGACGGTTTCCGGCAGCTCGCCCTCCATCACATGAAGATCCGTGCGACACACGCCGCAGGCGGACACTTTCAGCAGCACCTCGTGCTCACGCAGCGGCCTGATGGGGAGCTGCTCGGGTTGCGGAGGCGTGCCTGGCGCGTGAATGCGCATGGCACGCATGAATTGCGGATGACTCATGAAACGTGCTCCATCTTCAGCGGGGTGCCTGTGGATCGAGCGCGCGCGACACGCGCACGGCGCCTTCGCGCGACGGCTCGACCCGAAAGCCATGCGCCATGGCGAGATCCAGCATCCGTACGTTGTCCGCAAGCACCTCACCCGTGATCCATTGAATGCCGCGCTCCCGACAATAGCGGATGAGCTTGGCGAGCAGAATCGAGCCCAGACCGTGACCCTTGAGGTCCGAGCGCACGAGAATGGCGAACTCCGCCGTCACATTATCCGGGTCCGCGTGAGCGCGGGCCACGCCGAGCGTTTCGCGCGTGCCGTTCGTGCGAGCTTCCGCGATAAAAGCCATGGCGCGCTCGTAATCGATCTGGGTGAGATAGGCGAGCTCGATATCCGGCAGCTGCCGCACGAGGCCGAAGAAACGCGTGCGCATGTCCTCCGGCGTGACGCGCGAAAGGAACTCCCGGTGCTGAGGCAGATCCTCTGGCCGGATCGGGCGCAAGAGCACCGGCCTGCCGCCAAAGTCCACGGTTTCCTCGAGCTCCGCCGGATAGGGGCGGATCGCCAGCCGATCGGCCGCCGGCACAATGACGTCGGCCACCCGAATGCGCGCATCGAGCGCGATGACGCCGCGGCCATCCGCCAGCAGCGGATTGACGTCCAGCTCGGCGATCTCGGCGTGATCCACCGCGAGCTGCGCAATCTGCACGAGTGCCAGTTCGAGCGCGCGCATGTTCACGGGCGGCCGATTCCGATACGCCGGCAGCAGGCGCCGGATGCGCGTACGGGAGATGAGCTCCGCGGCCAGCGCCGTGTTGAGCGGGGGCAGCGCAATCGATTTGTCATCCGCGACTTCGACCTCGATGCCGCCCTGCCCGAACAGGATCACCGGCCCGAATGTCGGATCCACTGTGATGCCCGCGATGAGCTCCCGCGCAGCGTCTCGCCGGATCATGGGTTGCACGGTAAACCCCGTGATTCGCGCGGAGGGCATGCGTTCGCGGCAGCGGCTGAGCATGAGTGCCGCCGCGTCCTCCAGTTGCTCGCCCGATGCGATATCCAATGCGACACCGCCGACATCCGATTTGTGCGTGATCTCCGGCGACAGAATCTTCAACGCAACGGGGAAGCCGAGTTGAGCGGCGTGTTCCCGCGCCTCCTGCACGGTTCTTGCGATTCGCGTCGTCACCACGGGAATGCAGTACGCGGCGAGCACGTCTTTGGCTTCGGGCTCGGTGAGCAGTGAACGGCCTTCCCGCAGGGCCTTGCGAAGGATGTTGCGCGCTTCGTCTTTTCGCGGCACGAAGCTTTCGGGAATGGACGAAGGCACTTCGAGCAACTGCCGCTGATTGCGGCGATAACTCACGGCCTGCAGGAACGCGCCGACCGCCTCTTCCGGTGTGGAATACGTGGGCACGCCCGCAGCGGCACAAACGCGCTTCGCCTCCTGCACGGCCCGCCCGCCCATCCAGCACGTGAGTGACGGCCGCGACGACGATGCAAGCAGGTCCGCAGAGGCGCGCGCGACCTCCTCCGGCGGCACGATGGCCGTGGGCGCGTGTATGAGAAGCGTGGCGTCCACATTCGGGTCCGCAAGCACGTGACGCAGCGTCTGCACGTAACGCTCGGTCGGCGCATCGCCGACAATGTCGATCGGGTTTCCGTGCGACCAGTTGGGTGGCAACACTTCGTCGAGTGCCGCGAGTGTTTGCGCCGAGAGCGATGCCAACTCTCCGGTGCCCTCGATCAGCGAATCGGTCGCCATGACGGCGGGCCCGCCACCGTTGCTGACGATCGCAAGGCGCTCGCCGGTAAGCGGCTTCATGCGAGCCAGCGTTTCCGCAGCGGCAAACAGCTCACGCGTGGTGTTCACGCGGAGCATGCCGGCGCGCCGGAAAGCGGCGTCATACACATCGTCCGCCCCTGCAAGGGCGCCGGTATGTGAGGCAGCCGCTTTTGCGCCTTCGGCGCGCCGGCCGGCCTTCACGACGATGACGGGTTTGTTGCGCGCGGCCGCGCGCGCCGCCGACATGAACTTCCGCGCCGAGGTGATCGCTTCCACGTAAAGCAGAATGGCGCGTGTGTGCGGCTCGTGGCTCAGGTAATCGAGCAGATCACCGAAATCCACATCCGCCATGTTGCCGAGCGAGATGAAGCACGAGAAACCGATCTGCGCGGTGCGCGCCCAGTCCAGCATGGCCGTGGTGAGCGCGCCGGATTGCGCGATGAACGCGAGATTCCCCGGCAGCGCTCGCGCATGCGCGAAGCTTGCGTTGAGCCCGATGCGGGGCTGAAGCAGCCCGACGCAGTTCGGCCCCAGGATGCGCAGGGTGAAAGGCCTCGCTGCATTGAGCATGGCGGCGTCCAGTGTTCCGCCGCCCGGCGCAGTCGCCTCCAGCCCTGCGGTGATGACAACCGCCGCGCGCGTGCCGCGCTCGCCCAGCTCTGTGATGAGCCGGGGAATCGTGGCCGCGCGCGTGCAGAGCACCGCCAGATCCGGCGGCTCCGGAAGACTCGCCACGTTCGGGAAAGCGCGCTGCCCGGCGACGGTCTGGCGCCGCACATTCACCGGCCAGATGGGACCATCGAAGCCCCCTTCGAGCAGATTGCGCATCACCGTGGCCCCGACACTGTGCGGCCG
>JADGHX010000058.1 GCA_019683695.1 Steroidobacteraceae bacterium | reverse complement strand
GTGCTCTTTTTCGGAAGGGGCTCACCGACCGCGCGCTGTGCGATGTGCCGTACTGCGGACAGGTACTGCTCCATGAAGGAGGGCGAGATCCCGAGCGCGCTGGCGATATTGTCGAATCCCTCGACCTCGATCTCGGTGGGCAGCACTTCCCTGGGATCGACGTCCACCCCGAGCAGCGCTTTCACGGAGGCTGCGAACTCGGTGCGATTGAGGCGCTGGATCGGGACATGGCCGACGCGCTGCGCCCTGGCGGCGGAGTCGATGGACGTCTCGAGATAGCCGACGAGGGCATCGACCTGAGCCTGGTCCGGCTGGCGCTCTCCCGCAGGGGGCATGAGCCTGCCGCGAAGCTTGTTGATGGCCTTTTCCCAGACTTCCGGCTCCTGGCCGGCATGCGTCAGGTCCAGCGTGTCGAGCGCCAAGCCTCCGGCCCAGTCCGTGGCGTTGTGGCATTTCAGGCAGTGGGTATTGATCAGCTCGTTGAACGCCTGGGTGGCGTCGCTGCCCACGGCCTGCTGGCCCTGCGCAACGCCAGCCGAAAGGGCGAGCCATGCCACGGGCACACACGCACGGGCCATCCGCCGCGCCTGCACACCCGCCTGTCTGATCGTTACTCCGTTCTTGCGCATTCCCCCTCCAGCGTCGCTTGTCCTTATTATTCAATTTTGTAGCCGCTCAATGCGACTGAACGAAGGTATTGGTCCATTCCGCGTACCGGGCTGGTGCGTCTTTACCGCAGAAGCACCCTGGGTGGCCGTGTGGTGATCACGCCGTCACCACAGCAGACATCACGACCGCGCCTACAGCCAGCGGCGCACGGAAGCCTTGTAGGGCAAGTACTCCGACGGGAAGCGGCTCTCCAGATAGCGCTCCTCTCGCGGGATCACCACGAACGACATCAGCGCCACCGCCGGAACGAGTGTGACAAGTAACCAGACGGTGTTGACCCAGAGCGCAATTCCGAGCTGCAGCAGCGAGAACGACAGATAGATGGGGTTGCGGCTCCAGCGATAGGGGCCGGTGCGCACGATCGTGGTCGTGGGGCGATTACCCGGGACCGGTGTGCCGGCGATCCGGAACGTGCGCGCAGCGTAGAGGAAGAGGGCGACCGCCACGATCACTGCGGCGATGCCGAGCGGTGTGCTCACGGCACGAGGCGCGACCCGCAATGGCCATGCGAAATGCAGCAGGAGACCCAGAAAGATCGCGAGCAGGTAAATGAAAGGAGGGCGCATGAGGCCGAGGTTCGCAACCTGGTCCACCCCGCCGCTCTCCGTCTCATGCCTGCGCTCATCATTTCCCATACAGTGCCTCGAGCCTCGTGCGGAAGGGGACCTTTGCGCTTTGCCACGAGCGCGATCGATCAGAGCCGACCGGAAGCCGTCAATCGAGCAGCCCGGGATTCGCAGGGATCAAATGGCCGCCGTGATCCGTGCTAGAGAGTCCGGGTCATTGCCGAAGCCTGCATCATAAAGCATCCAGGCATCGCGCGATCCCGTTGCGCGGATTTCCGCGTTCGACCTGGCTCACGCTGGCGTTGCAGGCCATGCGTGCGCGCGGCCCGCCACTGAGATGAGCCGCGACGCCCGTTACTTCTCCAGTAACTCGCGATTGCGGACCGCTCCTCGATCGGCGCTCGTCGCGAGGGCGGCGTAGGCCTTGAGCGCCGCGCTCACTTTGCGCGGGCGTGGCGCCGCGGGTTTCCAGCCCTTCGCATTCTGTGCGGCCCGGCGCTGCGCCAGCACCGAGTCGTCCACTTCGAGGTGAATCCGCCGATTCGGAATGTCGATGGCGACGATGTCACCCGCTTCGATCAGGCCGATGGCGCCGCCTTCGGCGGCCTCTGGCGAGACGTGCCCGATGGACAGCCCGGAGCTGCCGCCGGAGAAGCGCCCGTCTGTCACGAGCGCGCAGCTCTTCGCAAGACCCATCGACTTGAGATAGCTGGTGGGATACAGCATTTCCTGCATGCCCGGCCCGCCGCGCGGGCCTTCATAGCGCACGATCACCACGTCGCCGGCCTTCACGCGGCCACCGAGAATGCCTTCGACCGCGGCGTCCTGGCTTTCGAAGATCACTGCCGGTCCGCGGAACGAGAGGAGCTTCTCGTCCACGCCGGCGGTCTTCACGATGCAGCCGCGCTCGGCGATGTTTCCGTAGAGGACGGCAAGTCCACCGTCCTGGCTATACGCAGAGGCGGCCGCGCGGATGCATCCCGCTACACGATCCGTGTCGAGCTCCGGATAACGACAGGACTGGGAAAACGCCTGCTGCGTCGGAATGCCGGCCGGACCCGCGCGATAGAACTCGTGCAGTTCGGCGGACCCGTTGCGCATCACATCGCCGGCCTCGAGCGCCTGCGCCAGTGTTTCGGCGTGAATCATCGGCACGGAGGTGTCGACGAGTCCCGCGCGGTCGAGCTCTCCCAGAATGGCCATCACGCCGCCGGCTCGATGCACGTCTTCCATGTGAAAGTGACTGGAAGGCGCGACCTTGCACAGCGTCGGCACGCGGCGGGAAAGGCGATCCACATCCTGCATGGTGAAGTCGATCTCGCCTTCCTGTGCAGCCGCGAGCAGGTGAAGCACCGTATTGGTCGAGCCGCCCATCGCAATGTCCAGTGACATCGCATTCTCGAAAGCCGCTTTGCTGGCGATGACTCGAGGCAGTACGCGATGGTCGTCGCCTTCGTAGTAACGCTTCGCGAGCTCGACGACGAGTTGTCCGGCTCTCCGGAAGAGCTTTTCGCGGTCCGCATGCGTTGCGAGCAACGAGCCGTTGCCGGGAAGGGCCAGCCCAAGCGCTTCCGTCAGGCAGTTCATGGAATTCGCCGTGAACATGCCGGAGCACGATCCGCAGGTCGGGCAGGCGGAGCGCTCGATTCGCTGCACGTCTGCGTCGCCCACGCGCGAGTCGGCGGCTGCGACCATCGCATCGATCAGGTCCAGCGACACGGCCTTGCCGGCCAGCTTCGTCTTGCCGGCTTCCATCGGGCCGCCCGACACGAACACCGTCGGTATGTTGAGCCGCAGCGCCGCCATGAGCATGCCCGGCGTGATCTTGTCGCAGTTCGAGATGCACACGAGCGCATCCGCCATGTGCGCGTTACACATGAACTCCACGCAATCCGCAATCAGCTCACGCGAGGGCAGGCTGTACAACATGCCGTCGTGACCCATGGCGATGCCGTCGTCGACGGCAATCGTGTTGAACTCCTTGCCGACGCCGCCAGCCTTCTCGATCTCGGAGATGACGAGCTGTCCCAGATCCTTCAGATGCACGTGCCCCGGCACGAACTGGGTGAAGGAGTTGGCCACCGCGATGATGGGCTTGCCGAAATCGCCGTCCTTCATGCCGGTGGCGCGCCAGAGAGCGCGGGCTCCAGCCATGTTGCGGCCGAACGTGCTGGTGCGTGAGCGAAGAGCGGGCATGGGTCGATCCTGAAGGCTGCCGTTGACGAAACGCCGATTCTGGTGCGGGCGTGGCTATACTGAGAAATACAGAATCTCTCATCCGCTATAGGGTTTGCGAATAGTGGAGCTCAGACATCTCCGGTACTTCCTTGCCGTGGCCGAGGAGAAGAGCTTCTCCCGCGCAGCCGAGCGGCTGCATGTGTCGCAGCCACCGCTCTCCATGCACGTGAAGGCGCTGGAGGGGGAGCTCGGCGTGCGCCTGCTCGATCGCACGAATCGCGGCGTGACGCTCACGCCGGCCGGACAGGTGTTCCTCGATGAGATCCGGGCCGTGCTCCGGCGGCTCGATCAGGCGCGCATCAAGGCGCAGCACGCGGGGCAGGGCGAGGTGGGCACGTTGTCTGTCGGCTTCGTGTCCACGGCGGGTTACGGCATCCTGCCGCCGGCACTGAAGCAGTTTCGTGAGCGCTTTCCGGGCGTGGACGTGCAGCTGCACGAGCTGACGACGGATGCGCAGATTCGCGAAATGCGTGCGGGCCGACTCGATCTGGGGATCGGTCTCGGCCCGGTGGATGAGGTCGATCTGGTTTTCGAGACGGTACTGCGGGAGACCCTGGTGCTCGCGGCGCCGGTGAGGCATGCCTCCCTTCCCCGCTCGGGTCCTGTGCGGCTGAAGGCGCTCTCGAACGAGCACTTCATCATTCCACCGCGTGACGTCGGGCCCGGGCTGTATGACCTCATTATCAGCCTGTGCCGCGGGGCCGGTTTCACGCCGAGGATCACGCAGCATGCGCGACAGATGCAGACGGTCATCGGCCTCGTCGCAAGCGGCATGGGCATCGCTCTCGTGCCCGCGTCGGTGCAAAACCTCAAGCGCGCGGGCGTGCAGTACCGTGCGCTGAAGGGTGCCACAGGAAGCGTTGAGCTGGGGTTGTTGCGAGCCCGGGATGATGAGGCGCAGATCGCAAACAGGTTCGTGGAGGTGCTGAAGGACGCGGCGGCGGCCCACGGCTGATCGAGCAGTCGCTCGGAGCAGGGTGCGTGCCGAGGCGCGGCCTTCACCAGCCGATCCTCTCTCACAATGTCGAATCGACGTGGGTCATGTGCTTGCGCGCGAGCCGCGCGTGAAGGGCTACGCGGAAGAAGGCGGGCACGAGCACTTCTTGAGCTGTGCCACCCCCTCTCGTAATCTGCGCCCGGTTGATGCAAGGGGGGCGGCGGCGCGATGACTCGAAAAGCACTCACGGCAACGACGATATTGATCATCGGTCTCGCGGCCTCGATCTGTTCCGGTGAGGCGAAACCTGCGCAGGTGGATGACGCGGCTTTGCGAAACGCTGCGAGTGCGCCCGATGAGTGGATCACCATCGGTCGCGATTACGCCGAGACTCGTTTCAGTCCTCTGCGGCAGATCAACAGCAGCAACGTTGCTCGGCTCGGCCTCGCGTGGTCATACGATCCCGGGTCGTTGCGCGGCCTCGAGGCTACTCCGCTTGTCGCAAACGGCGTGCTCTACGCCACATCGGATTGGAGCAACGTATTCGCGCTAGACGCGCGCACGGGTCGTGAGCTGTGGCGCTGGGATGCGAAAGCGGATCGCATCCGCGGCTACCGCGCCTGCTGCGACGTGGTGAATCGCGGCGTCGCGCTCTACAAGGGCAAGGTGTACGTCGGGGTGATCGACGGGCGGCTCGCCGCGCTCGATGCGGCCACAGGCACGCTGAGGTGGGAAGTGCAGACCACACCTGTGGACGAGCCCTACACCATCACAGGCGCGCCGCGCGTGGTGGACGGCAAGGTCATCATCGGCAACGGTGGCTCGGAACTCGGTGTTCGCGGATTCGTGTCTGCCTACGACGCGGAGACTGGAAAGCTCATCTGGCGTTTCTACACAGTGCCGGGCGACCCTGCGAAGGGCTTCGAGAACGAAGACATGCGCAAGGCCGCCGAAACCTGGACCGGTGAATGGTGGAAGAACGGTGGGGGCGGCGGCACCGCGTGGGATTCCTTCGCGTACGACCCGGACGCAAAGCTCCTGTACGTCGGCACCGGAAATGGCTCCGCGTGGGATCGCAGCCTGCGCAGTCCTGGCGGCGGAGACAACCTCTATCTCTCTTCCATCGTCGCGTTGCATGTCGAGACGGGCAGGGTGGCCTGGTACTACCAGACGACGCCTGGCGATCAGTGGGATTACACCGCCGTCCAGCAGATGACGCTCGCGGATCTGCAGATCGGCGGCCGCACGCGCAAGGTGATCATGCAGGCGCCGAAGAACGGATTCTTCTACGTGCTGGATCGCCTCACCGGAGAGCTTCTGTCGGCGGAACCGTACGCGAAGGTCACGTGGGCCAAGGGCGTCGACCTGAAAACCGGGCGCCCCATCGAAACCCGGCAGGCGCGCTATGGCGACAAGGCCGTGATGCTGTCGCCGGGGCCGGGCGGGGCGCACAACTGGCACCCGATGTCTTTCAATCCGAACACGGGGCTCGTGTACATCCCGGCCATCGAGAGCAGCTTCACTTATGTGCGCGAGCGCGATTTCAGGCGCGTGCCGGGCTTCTGGAACATGGGCATCGATCTGGCCGCGCGCGGGAACTCCGCGCAGTACCCGGCGCTGCCCGAGTCGGAGTACGAGCCCGGCACGGGGCCCGAGGTGGGCGCGGCATCATCGCTCCTCGCATGGGATCCCGTCGCTGCGAAGCCACGCTGGCGTATCAAGCATGAGGCGACGGGCGGCGGCACGCTGACCACCGCAGGCAATCTGGTTTTCCAGGGGCTGAGCGATGGCCGGTTCGTTGCCTACACGGCTGATACCGGCGCGAAACTCTGGGAGGTGCAACTCGGCAACGGCATCATGGCCGCGCCGGGCACGTACTTCCTCGATGGCAAGCAGTACGTGTCGGTGCTCGTGGGCTGGGGCGGTGCCTCAGGGCTCTACGCGCCGAACCCGACGCAGCAGTACAAGGCGCCGGGGCGCCTCTTCACCTTCGTGCTCGATGGCGAGGCGAAGCTGGAACCCGTGCGCGGCATCGAGCGGCCGCCCCTGACCCCTATTGAATACAACTCGACCCCAGCCGAGGTAGAACGTGGCGCAACGATCTTCGGGCGGCGCTGCTCGATGTGCCATGGCATTGCGGCCGTGAGCGGCGGCGCGATCGCAGACCTGCGCTATGCGCTCCCGGCAACCTACGACAGCTTCGATCAGATCGTGCGGCAGGGGGCGTACCAGGCGCTCGGCATGCCGAAGTTCGATTTCCTGAGCGAAGCGGATGTGGCGGCTGTGAAGAGCTACCTGTTGTTCCGTCGCAAGGAGTTGATGGACGGCGCGCGCTGAGCACAGCGCGCTTCACGCTCGAAATCGGGAACGACCTGTTCACTGCAAGCACGACGGGTTCGTGCCCCTGAGCTTTGCCCCGGCGTGCCGCGGCCGACGACGAAGCAACAGGGTAGGCGCAACGAGTTTGTCGCTCCGCTACACCGCGTCGCGAGCGGCGGACTCCTGGTGGCGTACCAAAAGCACCGGAACCGGCGTGCGCCGTACGATGTACTCCGCGTCACTTCCCAGCAGCAGTCTGCGAGCGCCGCGCCGTCCGTGAGTACCGCAAACGATGAGGTCGGTGTTGACCTTCTCGGCCTTTCTCACGATGCATTCGCCGGCGGACGCTCCGAGCGACTCGATCAACTCTGAATCGACTGCGACGCCGGCCTTCGCAACCTTGTCTTCGCATTCTTTCAGCAGAGCGGTACCGACGCTGCGGATGCTTTCGGCAATCTCATGAACCGAGATGGGCATCGTTTCCGGGGTGACCATCACCCAAGGCTCCACGACATGCACGAGTCGTATGCGAGCCTTCAAGTGACTCGCGAGCTCGATCGCTTCATCGAGACCTCGGGCGGCGGTGCCGGCCGATCGCGCCGTCATCGAGTGGGCCAATGAGCTGAGTCCGACGGACCTCATCCACATCGTGAGTGCGTACTCCGTTCCGCATGAACGCCGGTTGGTGGAGTGGGGCGCGTCTCGACGGACGCTCGATGTGTATGCCGCTCGGGAGCGACAGAATCGAACGCGCAGGCTGTCGGAGCTGTTGAATGAGTTTGGGTTGCCGCTGGCTCGCGCGCGCCTGCACGTGGAGCGTGGCGAACCGGTCGACACTATTTTGCAGCATGCCGCGCAATGGCACGCGGACGTGCTCATCATCGGGCGCCGTGCGGAGGCGGATCGTCTCTGGGCGGTGGGGCAGTTCGGCAGCATCGCGCGTCAAATCGCGTTTCTTGCGCCAATGGATGTGATGCTCGTGCCGCCGGGTGCTCTGCCAGGCACGCGGCAGGGCGCGTGAAGGGTTTCCGGCTGGCACTGACGCTTTAACCGCAACGGCGACAGGAAGGCAGTGAAGGCCCGCCGCTACCGACACGCTTGAAGCGCAGCGCTTACCAGCGCCGCCTCAACAGCCAACGGCCCGTAAAGGCCCAGTACACTGCGACGAAGCCAAGCACGATTGCCGCTGCCGCACCGCGGCCCTCGCCATCGAGAAGCCCTCGATACCCGCGAATAGCGAGAAGAATTCCGAGTATCCCCACGGCGGCGCGGACGACGGGATGCTCGAACCAGCGGGTCGCGATAGCGCGCACGTCGGGCATTCGGCGCACGGGAGAGGGCTCGGTGCGAGGAGCGGGAGGCTGGCTTTGGCGCACCTGGATGATGCCGATTACGAAACAGATCACCGCGGGCCAGCTCGTGAAGAAGAACAGCAGTCCGGGCCCGATGGGGTTCGGGTTCGGGTCCGGCCAGAGCCCGAGGGTGGCGAGCAGTCCGATCACCAGCAGCGGACCCCAGCCGACCACGACCAGCACGAGCCCGACTCGTATCCAGAAGTTCCGCAAGTACGCACTCATCGGTTCGGTCCAGAGATGCGTCGTGACGAAGCGATTTTGGCCGGAAGCAAAGTGAGGTGCGCCCGGATCGTAGTCGCGATCAGTGCTCAGGAGCGTGCGGTGGTTCGCGATCTGCGGTTCGGGTGCGCCACCCAGGAGCAGCTGCTGGGAGGGAGTTGTGCGCGAGTTTCCCGTTACCAGAGGCACGCGGGCGGCGGCGTGACTTGAGTGCACGGGAAGCTTCCGGCGCACGCTGCCACGTCCGCTCGCGTCGTGCGGCTTCCGGTTGGCGATGCGTACGTTGGCCTCGACAACGCACGATCCAGAAGGCGTGTCTGAGCTTGTCGACTGCGGGGGGCAATGGCTTCGAGCTACCACGCCCCTGACACTCACCTCCGGGGCGTCTTGCTATTCAGGTTGCGCATCGCTTCTTGCGGCGAGCCACTCCGGACGAAGTCGACGACGTAACGGTGACCATCGAACTGGACGACCTTGCCGATCAGATCCGCCCGGATGTGCACCTCCCGGGTCGTCTTCCCTTCCGGCAACACCTTCTCGACGATGACGATCATGCGGACCGGGAGGTTCTCGCCGCGGGCCATCGTGAGATGCTCGCCGAGCGCGGCGGATTCCGAGGCGCGCTCGGGGTCTTCCGGAAGCGTGTCCTCGTAACGCAGTACCCCGGGGGAGGGATGGTGGAAGCGCGCCGCGGAGCAGCCCAGGACCATCGCGCCATCTGCTGCCATTGCAGACAGACTGTGGAGCCGATGAGACGGTGTGGCACCGTAGCGGGCGAAGGCCTCGACGAGCTTCAGATTGACCATGGCTTTATCCCATAGATGTGATGCGGAACGCTTCGGTAATCCAGGACCCGGGCTGAAGCGGTGAGCCGCGACGGCCGGTCCGACACAAAGGGGTCACGCCCGAGCGTACATCGTCGGAGCGCGTGGGATGAGGTTTTTCTGGTGCAAGGGCCGCTGAAGCTCAAGCTGCGGCAAGGCCACGCACGAACAAAAGCAACGAACCGAGGCAGTCACCGCGGGTATGCGTGACTGAGGGACCGCGCTCATTTGTGATACCGACCGACAAGCACGAGCCCGAAAGCTGTCGCGCAGTCAGCGAGACGCTCGCCCGCATCGCCGACAAGTGGACCGTACTGGTCGTGGAGCTGCTCAAGGACGGCCCCATGCGCTTCAACGAGATTCGCCGCACGATCGACGGCATCTCCCAGCGCATGCTCACGCTGACATTGCGTGACCCTCGAGCGCGATGGTCTCGTGACGCGAACCGTCTATCCGACGATTCCTCCGCGCGTGGAATATGAGCTCACGAAGCTCGGGCACACGCTGTCTGAGCCGATCGCGGCGGTGGCCGCCTGGGTGCGGCGCAATCGGCCGGCCATAGAGGCCGCACGACAGGCGTTCGACGCTCGCGGCACGGCGAAGCCGAGTCACCGGCGCGAACGCAAACGCATGCCGGTGCTGCTGAACAAGGTGCGTGCCCAGCGAATCAGGAACGGATCGCGGCCTTCTGAATGACGAGCTCGCCTAACGTCGCGTATGAGGAGATGAGTAGCGTGCAAGCCTGCGCGCTACGCACGCAGGGACCTGCACATCGCGACTCCGGAAGGCGTGGAGGACATGGGCTGGACAGAGTGCTTCGTCAGGGCCGCTCGCCGGACGACGAGCGGACCACCGACGAGGAACCCAGGCGGCAGGGGCGGGGCGACTCTCTCTCAGTGCGATGCGACGCCCGATCGAGGTCGAGCACCGGCAGAGCATGCCCGTGCTCGCAAATGTGCTGCTCGGATGATCGCGCGGGCGCCGAGCAGCGCAGGTTTCGCGGGCAGCGCGTATGAGCGGGCGGCTAGTCCCAGCCGCCCTTCGCCAGCTCGAACGGCAGAATGCGTATGAACGCTTCGACCGCGTGGATCTTCCCGTCGTACACCTTGAACGCTTCGAATGCGGTGAGCTGATCGCCGGTCGGCTCGCGCACACCCCAGTTGAGGCGCAACAGGACGATGCCCATCCGCTCGTCCACGCCGACGACACGCGTCGTGACTTTCCCCAGGCGCTTGAAGATGGCGAGCGACTGTGTGGCGATGTTCTCGCAGCCGGGCGCGAACTTGCAGTCCGGGCCCGCCATGATCTGGCCGTTCTCGTATCGATAGGCAATCGGCGTGAAGGGCGCATTCACATCCGCGAAGGTTTTCGCAGCGTTCAGGCCTTCCGGATACTTCAGCGCGATCCTGATGGCCTCCTCGCGCGTGGGGAGCTGTTCGAGAGGCGGCGCGTAGTTCATCACTTCGCTTGGCGCGGAGAGGCCGTCGATGTTGAAGATGAGGCCGTCGGCGCGGCTGCGGGTTGCAACCAGCTCCATCTCGGTGATCTTCTGATCGACTACCTTGAGGCGCACCACCAGCAGCACGGGCGCGCCCACTTCTTCGACGACCGAGGCGGCGGTGGCCATGCCGGCGCGCTCATCGACAAAGTCCTGCCGATAGCCGCGCAGGCGGGTCACCGTCTTCACGAGGCCGACCTTCGCGAGCGGCTTCTCGATGGCATCTTCGGTGACGCGCACGTTGTCGCTGAGCGGCAGCTTGCTCGTATCGTGCTTCAGGAACGCATAGAGCGTTGCAGTGAGCATGCTGCGCAGGCATTCCCGGTCGCAGCTGGGAGCGGGCGCGGTGGCAGGTGTGCTGGCAGCCTGCACAGCAGAGGCGCAGGCAAGCAGGATGAGGCACAGCGCAGTCAGTCTTTTCATGTTCCCCCCTGAAGGCTCAACGGTAGCGGAGTGTGCCGCAGCGCCCACGGCTCGTTCTGAGATTTCTGCCTGGGCGCTCACAGGGCGCACGCGGCGGTCGAGCTGGCGTGTTCTTCCCTGATCGGGAGGTGCGGCGTCAATCCTTCGGGACAGACTCGGACACCTTCGGAAGCACGGTGTGGCTGGGCGGCGCGGGCGCGGCCTGGTCGTTCGCGAGCCGCTGGACCGTTCGTGCCGAATACCAGCGAACCGGCAAGACGGATGCCACATTCATGACAGCTGGCGCCGACGTGGAGCGAGTGTCGTTGAGCCTGCTCTTCAGGCTCTGAAGCTCCGACATCCGCTCACACGTGAGTCAACGGATGGCGGAACTCCGCGCGTGAGCGCGCGGAGTTCCCGGGCTCGAGCGCGAAAGTGAAAGGCTGGCCAATGAGTGCAGCCGCTTGAGGCCTTCCCGAATGCGGGCGACATCGATCGCGCCGTACCCGAAAATGAGGCCCTGCCGCGCCGGTCTGCTGGTGTGGAATCGACGGAGCGAGGTGACGCGAATGCCTCGCTCGAGCGCCTGAGCCGAAACGGTGTCGGCGTCGAAGCCTCCCTTGGCAAGCGCCGTCACATGCAGCCCGGCGGACGAAGGCAGGGGCACGAGCCAGCGGTCAAAGTCCCGGTGCAGCGTTTGCAGCAACACCTCGCGTCGCTCGTTGTAGATCGGCCGCATCGTGCGCACATGGCGGGCGAGAAGACCGTCGGAAATGAAAGCCGCCAGTGTCTCCTGCGGCAGCACCGCGCAGTGCCAATCCGTGAGCTGCTTGACCGTGAGGAGCGTGCTGCGCGCCCACGGAGGACTCACGATGAACCCGAGCCGGATCATCGGAAAGACGCTCTTCGAGAACGTGCCGACATAGAAAACCGACTCGGCCCGGTCGAGCGTCTGCAGCGCGTCCAGCGGACGCCCGCCGAAACGGAACTCGCCGTCGTAGTCGTCTTCGATGATCACGGCCCCGCGTGCCTGAGCAAACTCCAGCAACGCTGCGCGACGGCGCAGGGACAGAGACGTGCCCAGCGGGAATTGGTGCGACGGGGTGACGTAGATCACCTTGGCTTGTGGCGGCAAACGCTCCACGATCAGCCCTTCCTCATCCACGGGCACGGGAATCAGCTTTGCGCCGGACGCTGCAAAGGCCGCTCGAGCAGGCGGATAGCCCGGATCTTCCAGCGCAACGACCATCCGAGTGCGGGTGACCAGCACTCGGGCCAGCAGATCGAATGCCTGCTGGGCGCCTGCGGTCACGATGATGTCATCCGCCTGACAAGCCACCGCCCGGGTGAGCGAAACGTGTCTTGCGATCGCTTCACGCAGGGCCGCGCTTCCCTGCGGAGGCTGATAGGTGGCGCTCGTCTTTGACAAGGATCGCAGCACTCGCGCACTCACACGCCGCCACTCCTCGAAAGGAAAGTGCTTCGTATCCGGTACGCCGAGCCCGAAGTCGTACGGGTAGTCCTGTACCGAAGACTCATCCGATAGGCGGGGATGGCTACGCCAGAACGCGTTCAAACGCCGATCTGACGCAGGGCTGATCGTGGCCGACTTCTTCGTCGGCGGTTGGGGAAGCGCAGTGGCCACATACGTGCCCGGGCCATGGCGGGACGTGATGTAGCCCTCGCTCAACAACAGGCTGTAAGCCGTGACGGCTGTATTGCGCGAAACGCCGAACGCCGCGGCCAGCGACCGCGTGGGCGGAAGTTTGAGGCCCGGCTGCAGCCGCCCCTCGATGATGGCCGTGCGGAGTTGATGATGGAGCGCGCGCAGGCGCTCTCTCGATCCTCGCGGCGGCAGCGCAATCGACAGCTCGAAAAGTGGCTCCATAAGATCGGCAAAAGTGGTCCTTTTTTCGGACCAATTGGGGTGCCTATATTAGCTCCACCCTTGATGGAGCAGGCGATTTCTCAATGAACGTGACTACCGCTCTGCGCGTGCCGGCTGTTGCCGCCACACTCACCTTGCTGCTGTTTCCGCTTGTGAAATCCGCGGAGGCGCAAGCCGAAGAAAAGGACGGCGCAATCGTCACACCGCTGCTCAGCAGGGAGCTTGTCGGCATTCCCGGAAAAGACGTCGCGATGGTCAAGGTGGAGTACCTGCCGGGCGGCGCATCCTTGTCCCATCGTCACGATGCGAACGTGCTGGTCTACGTGCTCGAAGGCTCTGTGATCATGCAGGTTCAGGGCCAGGCTCCGGTGACCTTGAAGGCGGGCGACACGTTTTTCGAAACGCCCACGGACATCCATCTGCAATCCGCGAATGCGAGCAAGACGGAGCCGGCAAAATTCATTGCGATTGTGATCAAGGACAAGGGCGCGCCCGTTACGCGTCCGGTCACGCCGGCGCAGCACACCACTCATGCGCCGAGGCCGTAGCCTCGTACAGCGCCATGAAGATCGCATCGCTTGCCGCTCTGCTCATCACGAGTGTGATGAGCTCCATGTCTCTTGCAGCCCCATCCGGCACCACACGCACTGTTGTGCTGGAGAAGAACGATGCCGGGGGCTATCGATGGAAGATCACTCAGGCCTCCATGCCCGAGGTGGGCGATCGCCAGGTGCTCGTGCGAGTACGGGCGGTGGCCTTGAATCGCCTGGACCTCGACGAGCTCGAGCCGAGCGCGGGTGAGGACAAGTCCGGTCGTGTGCCGGGTTACGATGCGGCCGGCGATGTCGTGGCGGTCGGCAGGCTCGTGAAGGAATTTCATCCGGGCATGCGCGTCACCAGCTTGTATTTCGAGAACTGGGTCGACGGTCGGTTCAACTCGATGATGCTCGAGCGCGTGCGCGGTTGGACCCTCGATGGTGTGCTCAGCGACTACGTGGTGTTCGAGGAAACCTCTCTTGCGCCGATGCCGGAGGGGCTTTCGTACGAAGAAGCCGCTACATTGCCGACGGCCGGCCTCACGGCCTGGAATGCCGTCACCGCCGACCGTCCGTTGACAGCGAATGATGTCGTGCTCGTGCAGGGAACGGGTGGCGTGGCGACGTTTGCCTTGCAGTTTGCGGCGAAGATGGGTGCGCACGTCATCGTGACGAGCAGTTCGGACGACAAGATCCGTCGTGCCAAATCGTTAGGCGCTCGCGAGGGTATCAATTACCGTACGCGGCCCGCATGGGCCGATGCAGTGCTGGAGCTGACTCAACAGCACGGGGCAGATCTGGTTATCGACATCGGCGGCAAGGACACCTTGGCGCAGTCTCTGAAGTGCGTGGCAGACGATGGTTCGATCAGTCTGGTCGGTGGCCTCACCGGGTACGACGGCAACGTGTCCTCTATCGGCTTGATCATGAAGCACGCCCGCGCGAACGGAATTTTCGTGGGCTCTCGCGCGGACTACCTGCGGATGAGCGATTTCGTCGTCCGGCACGGGATTCGCCCTGTCATCGAAAAGGTGTATCCGCTGGATCAATACGAGGCGGCGCTCAGACACCTCGCATCGAATGGCTTTGTCGGCAAGATCGTCTTGAGGTTGTAGCCTCATCGTGAGATCGCACGCATCGGTCTCACCCCGGTTTCACCTCGCTCCTTCGGAACAGATTCGGGAAGCGAGCCGGCTGCGAGCGCAGATACTGCGGGGGCACGGCCACCTGCGCGCCGAGTTCCGCGGCAGCGTGCCACGGCCAGCGCGGGTTGTAGAGAATCGCGCGCGCAATGGCGACCATGTCCGCGTCACCCGTGGAGACAATGGCCTCGGCCTGCTCGGGGCTGGTGATGAGTCCGACAGCGACAACGGGCATGCGCGTGACGGATTTCACCGCGCGAGCGAGGGGCACCTGATAACTCGGCCCGACCGGAATTTTCTGCGCGGGGTGCAAGCCGCCGCTGGAGACATGAATGGCGCTGCATCCGCGCGCTTCGAGTGCCTGCGCGAGCGCCAGGGTCTGCTCCACGTCCCAGCCGCCGTCCACCCAGTCCGTGCCGGAGACGCGAAACGTCACAGGACGATCGGCAGGGAAGGCCGCACGAACGGCGTCGAACACTTCGAGGGGGAACCGCATGCGGTTTTCGAGCGAGCCGCCGTATTCGTCATCGCGCCGGTTGGAAAGCGGAGAGAGAAACTGGTGCAGCAGATAGCCGTGTGCGCAATGGATCTGAATCGCATCGATGCCCAGCCGCGCGGCGCGTGTGGCAGCGCTTGC
Source organism: Steroidobacteraceae bacterium (assembly GCA_019683695.1). GTDB lineage: Bacteria > Pseudomonadota > Gammaproteobacteria > Steroidobacterales > Steroidobacteraceae > JADGHX01. Next base: position 10,683 of record JADGHX010000058.1, on the reverse strand, counting down.
AAAGGCACTTCGCACGCGCTCCAGCCCGGCTTTGTCCAGCGCGAGCGGTGCGAGCTGACCTTCCGCGAACGGCAAGGGCGAGGGCGCGACCGTCTGCCAACCATGCGGGTCCGGCGGCCGAATCTGGGCTCCGCCTCGCCACGGGACCTCGGTGGATGCTTTCCGCCCCGCATGTGCCAGCTGGATCGCGATGGGCATGTTCGACCACCGTCGAACGCTCGCGAGCGTGCGCGCCATCGCGGCCTCATTCTCATCGCTCCACAAGCCGACATCTGCCCAGCTGATCCGCCCCTCCGGCAGCACGGCGGTGGCCTCGATGGTCAGGAGTGCCGCGCCAGACAATGCGAGATGGCCGAGATGAATCACGTGCCAGTCGGTCATGCAACCATCTTCCGCCGAGTACTGGCACATGGGCGCGATGACGATGCGATTGGACAGCGCAAGGTTGCCGACACGGATCGGCTCGAACAGTTTGGGTGCCACAGGACCTCCCGATACGACCGCGTATTATGAATGAAGCACCGCTCGCGAACAGCTCGGTGGCAGGCGTCGCGCAGGCTCGGCCAGACGCGCGGACGCATGTGTAAGCCGCTTCATCCGGTGCATCTTTCGGTCGGGCGCTACCGATTCGGCACGTCGTCGAACGGATTGAATGTTGTCGTCGAGGTGAGGCGTTGAGGCACTCCCGGTTCGCCGGAGGGATCGGCGGAATGCATGGCATTTGTGAATGAAAGTATCGACACGCCGGAGCGGATCCGCGAGTTCGATGCGCTGAATCTCATTTCGCCCGTCGCCCACAAGCCAGCCGAGCGCTGGCGGTGGGCGGTGGATCGCGAGCGAGGCTTCTACTTCGTTAAACCAAACGGCTTCGAACCCCGAGGTTCACGCCGCACGCTGGCTTCATTTGTTTGAGTTGGTCAAACGTGGCCACGGCCCAATCCGTCATCAGCCCTGTCACGTCGGCCGCAGTGCAGTGGCCACCGGCAACTTTGCCGCCCGGATGGCCGGGATCAGCCCGCCCAGCAAACCGATGAGGCATGCGCATGCAATACTGATCAGCAGAATCCGCGGCTCGATCAGCAGATTGAACCGCACCTGGCTTCCAAACTGCCCCCCGACCGTGCTCAGGCTGTTGCCGTTGAACAGGAGCCACGCCACGGCGGCGCCGAGCAAAGCCCCGACGAGCGACAACAGCACGGCCTCCATGAGCACCGAAAGCGCCACGGTGCCCGAGCCAAACCCGAGCGCGCGCAACACGGCAATTTCCGTTGTTCGGCTCGCGACTGCCGCAGACATCGTGTTGATTGCGGTGAATACGACGCCCGCGGCCATGATCGCCCCCACGATCGTACTGACCAGATGGAGCAGACCGGCGATCCCTCTGGATTGCTCACGGTAATAGTCCTGTTCGCGCAGGATGTCGATTTCCAGCGAGGGATTCGCGCGCAACGCAGTGCTGAATGGCTCAAACGAGTCCGGAGAATCGAGCCGCACTGTAATGGAACTGTACGCAGGCCAACTCAACTCGGAGGTGAGCGTAGGTTCATCCGCGAGCAGCTCGGATTCGTGCGAGTCCCCGTTGCTGGCGAAATGCCCAACGACCTTCCATGGCGTGCCGCCAAGCACGACCTCGTCGCCGACAGCCAGTCCCTCGAACTCTGCAGCCGCCCCGACGCCCGCCACGATCTCCTTCAGGCCAGGGCGAAACATACGGCCCGCAACAATCCGCCATTCCGGGTGGACCGTGAAGCCCATCTCGGTGGTACCCCGCACCGTAACCTCTGCCTGCGTAGCCGTCCCCCGCCGGAGCAGGCTCACGCCAATGATGTGCTCACCAACGGCCACGGGCTTTCCGTCCATCTGCAGCACGCCGGGGGCATCGCTGATGTCAGGCAACGAGGGCCGCGGAAGATTGCTGAGCCCTTCCGTCTGGGCCGACTTGGCCAACACGATGGCCCGGGCCGGGTCACCCGTTGCGACGAATGTCTTCGTGAGTCCGGTCGCCATCGCAAGAACCGTGACGAACACACCTGTGAAACCGGCCACGCCGATCACGACGACGATGGAGGCTGCCAGCCGCTGCGGAATGCTGCGCACATTCATCAGGGCGACGGCGAACAGTCGAGTCCACATTGATCGAGTTCTTCCCTCAGCGCGCCGCGAGTGCAGCCACGACATCGAGCCGCGACGACTTCCAGAGTGGCGGGGCGGAGCTCACCAGAGCAACGCCCACTGCGATCAGCAGCCCCACGATGGGCACCGAAGGGGGTATGGGTGTGGCGCCAACGCCCACCGTCTCAAATACCCTCGGGAACACGAGAGCGGCCAGGGCGAGTCCGCAGATCGCCGCTCCAACGCACAACAGCAGCGATTCCGCGACAACCATGCCATTGATCACAGCTTCGGAATATCCAAGCGTCTTCAGAACCGCGAGCTCGGGAATGCGCTCTCGTACCGCCTGCATCATGGTATTCGCCGTGAGCGCGAGCAGTGTGAACAGGACGGCGACGAGAATCGTGTCGACGACGAGCCGGACGTTGCCAATGCGGCGCAGCCGCGCCCCCACCCACTCCTTCTCGCTCTGCGTGAGAGTCGGGTTGGAGGAGTTCCTGAACAGTGCGTCGATGTCGTGGCTGATGCGCGCGGCGTGTGCCGGATTGTCGATCGCGACCAGATACAGCGAAACCATGTTGCGCAGGGCCGTGCGCCCCTCGTTGAAGTAGTCCGCGTGCATCCAGAGCTCGTTCGCCGGAAGCGCTCGATTTTTGAAACGATAGATCCCGACGATGTCTACCGCCCAGGGTTCGCCGTCCACTCGCTGCCAGATCGGGGTACCGAGGGGAATGTGATCGCCGATCTTCCAGCCATACTTTTTCGCCAGGTCGGCGCCCACCAACGCACCGGTACGCGTGTTCAACATCGCTTCGCGTTGCTCGGGTGGCAGATCGAGATCCGGGTAGACCTTGAACAGCCGTGCGGGATCGACGGCCCCGGCGCTGACCGGATTTCCGGGATCCTGGTAGTAGCCGCCGAAAAAGGCATAGATGCCGACCGCCGTCACGCCCGGAACGCGCTCGATCTCGGCGAGCTGCGACAAGGGCTGCCAGCGGGTCCAGCTCATGCGGTTCTGCACCCGAAGACGCGAGTCACTCAGGGCGTCGATCGTGGCGTCGAACCCTGTGCTCACGCCGTGCAGCAGCCCAAACAGCAGAAACGCGGAAACGATGGATAGAAATGTGAGGAGACTCCGCCACCGATGCCGCAACAGATTGGCCCAGACGAGCGGTAGATATTTCATGTGCGAGCGGCGTCGTGCGAGACCTGGTCGCAGGAGTGTTGGCGAAAGGAACGTTACCGGGTGTTCGATCAGAAGTCACTTTCCGAGCAGCACATCGGCGGTGAAAACGGGCATCGAGACCGGGGCGTGAACAGGGCGACCGGCTCCCTAGTCGAGGTGAACGTACTGCCACGCGAGCCCCAGCGTCATGAAGTCGCTGCCGATGCGGGTCGCCACACCGTCGCTCCACGTGAGCTTGAAGGAATGATGCGCGCCCGCCGGAACGGAAAGGGTGAGCCCCACGCGCACGTTGCTCTGGAAGTCGAAGTTCCGTTCGCCATCGATCGTCGTGCGTCCGCCTCGATAGAGGGTCGCGTCGAACGCAAGCCACGTCCGGGGGCGAATGGTGTAGACGATATGCGTCTGGAACGTAGTGAGCGCGTTCTGCTCCCGCCGGGAATCGGGAAAGAATTCATCGTTCGCCGTGAAGAACCACGCACCGGCGTACGCTTCCAGAGACCACCGCCCGGCAGGCCATGAGACCCCGAGCTCCGGCTTGAACGCCCAGCGATTGGCACCGATGTTGACCAGCCGCCGCGGCTCGTACTGACCCGAGGGCGCAACCACCGTCAGGCTGACGCCGACTGTCGGCTCCGGCGTGCGCCTCATGAATTCTTCCGGCGTCATCGCGGAACCGCCCTTCAGGTTCACGCCGAGCCGCAGGCGGGCGTCGGCAAGACCGGAGCGTGTGATCGCGCGCCGCTCTTCGCCGACATTGCCGGAGAGGTCCGCCCAGACATAAGGGAGCCCCAGCGTGGCAATGGCGGATCGCCCGAGCAGCGCGAAGGTGCGGCCGTACCCGAATATCGCTGCGTTGATCTCGGCATCGACATCTTCGATGGGCAAGGTGGGGTCGATGAGCACACCACCTGTGGAGCGCAGGTAGGCCACGCCCACGAACTGCGTACCCGTCGGGTTGGGCGAGTAGATGCGCGGCTCGAGATCCTGCGCATTGCACGTGAATGCCGCCGCGATGAGCACGGCAGTGCTTCCGAGCGCACGGCCGAGTCGAGCGCGTCGGAGCACATCGTGGATGTCCTGCGCCTGCGGTCTCGCGCTCGAGGTCATCGCGGCATTCCTGATGCGCCTGCTAAAGGAGGGTGGCGCCATCCAGAGCCGTGTCGTGAGCGTCTCGCCGATATTGATCGTGAGTAATTGGACGAATGGCCCATTGCGCGCCGCGACCCGCGGTTCACAGTCGCTCGGAGGATGCTTACCGACCTGACACGGATTGCAGGATGTTTCGATCGTTTTCCGGTTGCCATGCGCGCGTGCCGCGCGCCAGGAGCTGCGCCGTGATCTCCAATGCAGAGCAGGCCCGCCTCGACGAGGCGCGCAAGAACGGCATTCCGTGGCGGAAGTGGGGGCCTTACCTGAGCGAGCGCCAATGGGGCACGGTTCGCGAGGACTACAGCGACAGCGGCAATGCCTGGGACTATTTCACGCACGACCAGGCCCGTTCGCGCGCCTATCAATGGGGCGAGGATGGCATCGCGGGCCTTTCCGACGATACCCAGACGCTCTGCTTCGCGCTGGCCCTGTGGAATGGCGCGGACCCGATCCTCAAGAAGCGCCTGTTCGGGCTGACCAACAGCGAGGGCAATCACGGCGAGGACGTGAAGGAATATTACTTCTATCTCGACAGCACGCCGACGCACTCGTACATGAAGCTGCTGTACAAGTATCCGCAAGCGGCCTATCCCTACGAGAAGCTCGTCGTCACCAATCGTGGGCGCAGTCGAAGCGAGATGGAGTACGAGCTCATCGATACCGGCGTGTTCGACACCGACGAGTACTTCGATGTGTTCGTGGAGTTTGCCAAGGTCGCACCCGAGGACATCCTGATCCGCATCACCGCGGCAAACCGGGGCGCACGCGCCGCGGCGCTGCATGTGCTACCGACACTGTGGTTCCGAAAGACGTGGGACGGCGGTCAAGCGGCCGCGAAGCCGCAGTTGAGCGCCGCGGCGGGGCAGGGCAGAACGCGCGCCATCCTGGCCACGGGGAGTGCGCTTGGAGAGCACCAGCTCTACTGCGACGACAGCGCGGAGTTGCTCTTTACCGAGAACGAGACAAACACGCAGCGGCTGTACGGCATGCCGAACGCAACACCTTACGTGAAGGATGCGTTCCATGAGTTTCTCGTCGGCGAACGACGTGACGCCGTCAATCCGTCGCTCGTGGGCACGAAGGCCGCCGCACACTACGGGATGCACATTGGCCCGGGAGAAAGCGGCGTCGTCCGGCTGCGCCTGAGGAAAGGTGAGGTCCCCACGAAGGAAGCCGTATTCGGCGCCGCCTTCGACAAGGTGTTCGAGGATCGCGTACGCGAAGCGGATGAGTTCTATCGGGCGCTCACGCCGCCGAAGGCGACGCCCGATGAGGCGCGAGTGATCCGACAAGCCCTTGCGGGCATGTTGTGGAGCAAGCAGCTCTACCTGCTCGATGCGAGCCGCTGGCTGCAGGAGCATCACGCGAACCCGCTGCGCGGTGAGCCCCGCATCGTTCGAAATCGAGAGTGGTATCACATGGTGAACGACCATGTGATCTCGATGCCCGACAAATGGGAGTATCCCTGGTATGCGGCGTGGGATCTCGCTTTCCACTGCATCGCGCTGACCGCCGTCGACCCGGACTTCGCGCGCGATCAGCTCCAGCTCATGCTGAGGGATGTGTACATGCATCCGAGCGGACAGATCCCCGCCTACGAGTGGAACTTCAGCGACGTGAATCCGCCGGTGCATGCGTGGGCGACGCTATTCATTCATCGGACGAACCAGGCGCTCGGCAGGCCAGCGGACCTGGAGTTCCTGAAGCGCTCGTTCCTGAAGCTCGCGCTCAATTTCGCCTGGTGGGTCAATCGCAAGGATCGCTTCGGCAAGAACGTGTTCGAAGGCGGGTTCCTCGGCCTGGACAACATCGGCGTATTCGACCGGAGCGCGCCGCTGCCCACGGGCGGGCATCTCGAGCAGGCGGACGGCACCGCGTGGGTGGCGCTGTTCTGCCAGAACATGGTGGAGCTGGCCGTGGAGCTCGCGGCGGAAGACCCGAGCTTCCAGGACATCTGCACCAAGTTCCTCGAGCACTTCATCTGGATCGCCTGCGCGATGAACCGCACGGGCCCCGACGGCATGTGGGACGAGGAGGACGGCTTCTATTACGACGTGCTCCGGCTGCCGGACGGGAGTGCGCAACGACTCAAGGTGCGCTCGATGGTGGGCCTCCTTTCCCTGTGTGCGACAACAGTTGTCGAGCCTTGGCAGCGCGAGCTCGTTCCGGAAGTGGCCGAGGCGCTGGCCCAACGCATGCAGCGCATGCCGGAGCTCGCGCGAGCCATGCACGCGACGGGGGCCGGTCACCGAGGTGTGATGGATCGGGGAATCATCGCGCTCGTGAACGAGGAGCGCCTGCGCCGCATTCTCGGTCGCGTGCTCGATGAGAACGAGTTCCTGAGCCCGTACGGCTTGCGCTCCCTTTCGAAATATCACGAGGCGCATCCTTTTGTGTTCAGGGTGGACTCGCAGGAGTTCTCCGTGCGCTATCTGGCGGCCGAGTCCGACTCAGGCATGTTCGGCGGCAATTCCAACTGGCGAGGGCCGATCTGGGTGCCGGTGAACGCGCTCATCATCCGGGCACTGCTGCAGTACTACCTCTACTACGGTGACCGCTTCCGCATCGAGTGCCCCACGGGCTCGGGCCGGGAGATGAACCTGTTCGAGGTGAGCCGGGAGATCGCGATGCGCCTGTGGAGGATCTTCCTGCGCGATGCATCGGATCATCGTCCCGTGTTCGGCGGTACATCGAAGTTTCAGACCGATCCGGATTGGCGCGACTGCCTGCTCTTCTACGAATACTTCCAGGGAGACAACGGCGCTGGGATGGGTGCCAGTCACCAGACCGGATGGACGGGCGTGATCGCACGCCTCATGCAGTTCTACGGCGCTGTCGATCCCCACAAGTACCTCGAAGGAGGACGGAAAGCGCTGTTCAGGGAGAGCGTGGGCGCAGCCGTGAAAGAGTAGGCGCTCGCAAGGAGGAGACGCAATGCGATCCACTCGATGCAGCGTGCGTGGTGCCGCGTTCGCAGCGGTGTTGGTGGCCGGGAGCGCGGGGGCTGCCGAGCGGGATCCCCTCCAGGCGCGATTCATTGTGGATGCAGGAACCTTCCTGTTGTCGACCGACACCCGCGTTCGGCTCGACGGTACGCTCGCGGTGGGCCAGCGGGGCACCGACATCAACTTCGAGCAGACCTTCGGCATCGGCGACGCGGACCGGTTCAGGCTGGATGCCTTCTGGAGAATTCACGAGCGACACGCCCTGCGGGGAGCGTTCTTCCAGAACAACCGCTCCGGCTCGCGCACGCTGGAGCGGGACATCACCTTCGGCAACGTCACCTATCCCTTGAGCGCGCAGGTCTCGGCGCGCTCCGACGCAACGATTGGCCAACTGACCTACGAGTACGCTTTCCTGCGCCGGGAGCGCTACGAGGTCGCGGCAAGCCTCGGGGTGTACTACGCCGACCTGAAATTCGAGCTGAGCGGCACGTCCGGGCAGCAACTGCGACAACAGAACGCGTCCACCCAGGCGCCGCTTCCGCTCGTCGGCGTGCGCGGGCTCTGGCGCCTGACGGATGCGCTCTACATTTCCGGTCAGGCGCAGTACTTCGACGTGAGCGTCGATCCCTATTCGGGCAGCCTCATCGATCTCAAGGCGGCGCTCGTGTGGCAGGCGACCGATCACGTGGGACTCGGCGTGGCCTACGACGATTTCAATTTCCGGTTCGACATCGACGATGGAGGCGACTTCACCGGGCGACTGCGCTGGGACTATGGCGGGCTCATGGTCTTCGCGAGCCTGATGTTCTGATGCGTGCGACAGTCTCCTGCGCCATCTCGCAGGCCTGGGAACTCAAACGGCAGGTACTGCGGCAGGCACTGCGCATCGCGCACTGCCACACAGGTGCCCTTTCGTGAGATACAGCTCCACGAGCTCCGGATTTGTTCCGCAGGCCCCTACTCCGCGGGCTCCGGCGAGGAATCTGGCGCGGTGGCGCCGGCGGCGGACGCGCTGCGGGCGGGAAACTTCCTGAACATCTCCTGTACGACGGCGTTCACGGCCTTCGCGGGGTCTTTCATCGCCTTGTCCGTCAGCCGTCCTTCCGCGAGCCCTTCCCAGATGAGCTGGCGCTTGCTCACGTCGACGACGTCGACGTTGGCCGTGCCGACACGGTAACGATCCGTTTCGATACCCGGGCCGGTGCCCACTTCGTAGCCGTACATGCCGCGATAGCCGTAATAGCCGTACGTCGCGGGCGCGGGTGATCCCGGCGTCGAGCGGATGTCGACGGTCTCGCGTGCGTTGGCATTGAAGTTGACGAGCAGCTCGCCGCCGCTTTCCTTGTACTCATAGCCGCGCGAGTCCATCTCGTGACGCAGGGCGTCCTTGAAGTACGCGGTGAGCGGGGTGCTGACGCCACCGCGATCCGTGCCGGGGTGCTCCGCGAAGGAGTACGACCGATAGCTCGCGGCGTCGAAGCCCGGTACGGCATGGGCGCGGATCGTCGGTTTGGGCGTCGAGCAGGACAGCAGCCCGAGCGCGACGCCGATCACCGTCAGCGATGCGTTTGCCACCTTGTTCAGAGAGGGACGTGCCGATCGCATTTGCGATTCTCCCGATACGAAAGGGAACGCATGGCGCTCCGGGTTGTTTGATCGGCCCACGCAGCCGGATGGCGCTGGTGTCTCGAATGAGTTCTACCGCCGGCGCGGCTGCCGGGTAATGCGACCTTGGTCCAACGCAGCGCAATCCATGTGTGTCAGCAAGTGCACCAATGGGCAGTTGTCAGGGGCGTCTCGAACGCAAAGCATGTCTCGATATGAGCAACAGGCCCTGGTCTGCAGCCTTGGTGTGCGCAATGCTCGGGCTGCTTGCCGCCTGCGCGAGCTCGTCCTCCGGCAAGTCGTCCTCCGGCAAGTCGAAGACGCCGAGCGTCGCGCAGCAGCCTCAGGCTGCGCCACAACCGAACCCGCAACAGCCTCAGTCCACTCAACAATCTCAGTCCACTCAACAGCCGCAGCCGACTCAAGAGTCGCCGGGCGCGCAGCAGATTCAGTCCGCGCAGGGCACGCCGGCATCAGCCGCCTCTGCGTCGGCGCAGGGCGCTGGGACACCGCGATCGGCCGATCAGCTCGATTCTCTTGTCGCGCCTATCGCGCTGTATCCCGACCCGCTGCTCGCCCAGACGCTTGCGGCATCGACCTATCCGCTGGAGATCATCCAGCTTCAGCAGTGGCTCGAGAAGAACCCCACCCTGAAGGATCAGGCGCTCGCCGATGCCGTCGCGAAACAGCCGTGGGATCCGAGCGTGCAGGCGCTCGCGGCCTTGCCCGAGGTCGTCAAGCGATTATCGAATGACATCCAGTGGACGGTGGATCTCGGTAACGCGTTTCTCGCGCAGCAGAGCGACGTCATGGAAGCCGTGCAGCGCATGCGCAGGAAGGCACAGGACAACGGCCAGCTCGAGTCCACGAAAGAGCAGAAGGTCGAAACCCGCACCGTCGACGAGAAGTCGGTCATCGTGGTGGAGCAGGCGAATCCGGAAGTCGTGTACGTGCCTGCTTACAACCCTGTCGTCGTGTACGGCCCACCGATCTATCCCTATCCACCGATCTACTACCCGCCGCCTTACTACGGGGCTGGCGTTGCGATCTCCTTCGGTGTCGGCGTGACGATGGGCGCGTTCTGGGGTGGCGGCGGTTGGGGCTATGGGCCCAGCTGGGGGTACAACGAGGTTGACGTCAACGTCAACAACACCTTCAACCGGAACGCGAATGTCCGCGCGAATCGAACGAACGTGAACAACTCGCGCTGGGAGCACAACCCGCAGCACCGCGGCGGAACGCCGTACGCCGATCGTGCGACGGCGGATCGTTACGGAGGCGCTGCGCGCGGCGACACCTTGGCGCGTTCCGGTTCCGGCGCGGGCACTCGGGCAGGTACCGCAGGCACAACTGCAGGCGCCGGAACACGCGCGGGCACCGGCACAGGGGCAGGCACTGGCACACGCGACCTTTCGGGAGGCGCTGGCACGCGTGACCTCTCGGGAACCGCGCGCACCTCGCCAAACAGCAGCGGTGCGCGGGACTACGGTGGTGCCGGGGATTACGGCGGCGGTCGCGATTACTCGGGCACAGGCAGCGCCTCGGGGCCGGACGGGATCGGCGGCCGGGATGTCTCGCGCAGCAGTTCGGGCAGTGGAGGCGGATTCGGCGGCGACGCGAGAGGCGGCTATAGCGGTTCGTCTGCGCGCGCGGCGAGCAGCCGGGGCATGTCGAGCATGGGCGGGC
>JADGHX010000247.1 GCA_019683695.1 Steroidobacteraceae bacterium | reverse complement strand
ACAGGCGTTGGCGAACCAGGGGCGGGGGTCGATGGGGCGGCCGGATTTGCGGATTTCGAAGTAGACCTCGGGGCGGGAGCGGCCGCCGCTGTCGCCGGCGGCTGCGATGGGTTCGCCGGAGGAGACGCGCTCGCCGACGCCTTTGAACAGGCGCTCGTTGTGGCCGTAGAGGCTGAGGTAGTCGTCCCCGTGGTCGATGATCGTGAGGAGGCCGAGGCCCGGCAGCCAGTCTGCGTAGACCACGCGGCCCGAAGCCACCGCGCGCACGGGGGCACCGCGCTCGGTGGCGACGAGCACGCCGTCCCATTTCACGCCGCCCGCGCGAGACTCGCCGAAGCTCGCCACGAGCTTGCCCGTCACCGGCCAGGCGAGCTTCCCGCGCAGCCGCCCGAATGCCGAGCCCGTGTCGGGCGGAAAGCGCTGCATGGCGCGTTTGAGCTCGCGCACGAGCTTTTCCAGACCGGCCTGTTCGCGCTTGAGCCGCTCGAGGCTTTGCGCGCGGGTGCGGGCCTCGGCAGTCAGGCTGGCCAGCACCTTGCCGCGCTCGGCCCGGGCGGCGTCGAGTTTTTCGAGCTCGGCGCGGCGCTGCGCCTCGAGTTCCGCAAGGCGCGCGTCTTCGGCGGCGAGCTGCGCATCGAGCTCGGCGAGTCGCTCGAGATGCGCGTTGATGCGCGCGATCTGGTCCGCGCGAGCGCGGCCGAAGTAGCTGTAGTAGGCGAACATGCGGCCGATCCGGGCCGGGTCCTTCTGATTGAGGAGCAGCTTGAGCGGCTCTTCGTGGCCGATCAGGTAAGCGGCACGCAGCTGGTCCGCAAGGGCGCCGCGCTCGTTCGCCAGCTCGGTTTCGCGGTCGCGCTTTTCCTGCGCGAGCGCCGCCCGCTTCTCGGCGTGGGCGGCGCGCTCTTTCTGCACCGCTTCGAGGCTCTCGCGCATGCTGCTCACGGACAGCTCGGCGGCGCGCAGCTCCTTGGTCAGGCGATTGCGCTCGACCTGGTCGCGCCGCACTTGCCGCGACACGCGCTCGATCTCCGCCTTGATGGCCTTCAGCTCGGCTTCGGCCTTCTTCGCCTCCGCAGCGGACTGGGCACGGCCCGGATCGACGGCCGCAACGGCGAGAACGAGCATCAGCCCGACGGCGAACCCTTTCGCGACACGCACCCCTCTTGGAACCCCCGAAAAGCCCCCGGCGCGGCTAGTGTACTGATCCGCCACGCTTGCGCCGCCCTCACGTGGGGCGCCTGAGCGACAACGCCCGACTTAAGCGGCTCCACAGGCTCTATAATGCGCGCCCTTTGCGTACTGGCGCTGACGGTCCCGGATGGAACGGCTCATTGAATACGTAGGCAACCACCCCGTGCTCGCGGGCGCGGCGGTGCTCGTCGCCGTGCTGGCCGTGATCTTCGAGATCCGCTCGCGCGCCGCGAATTTCAGGGCCATCGGCCCGCAGGACGCGATCCGGCTCATGAACCAGAACGCGCTCGTGCTCGACGTGCGGCCTCCCGAAGCGTTCGCGGCCGGCCACCTCACGGGCGCGCGCAACCTGCCGCTGGACCAGCTCGCCAAGGCGGGCGAAACCCTGAAGAAATACAAGGAGAAACCCGTCCTCGTGTACTGCGACACCGGCGCCGCGAGCGGCCCGGCGGCGCGCAAGCTCACGGAGCTGGGATTCACCAAGGCCGTCAACCTGCGTGGCGGGCTCACCGCCTGGCGCGCGGAGAATCTGCCGGTCGTCCGCAACTGAAGCCCTGAACGCACACCGCAGAGAACGATCTTGTCCAGCTCTCCCTCCGCAAGCGCTCCCACGCCTCCCAGAGTCGTCATGTACGCCACCGGCTGGTGCGGGTACTGTGCGCGGGCACGGGCGCTCCTGCAGAAGAAGCAGGTGGCGTTCGAGGAGATCGACATCGAAGCCCGCCCGGAGGCCCGGGCGGAGATGATTGCGCGGAGCGGCCGGCGCACGGTGCCGCAGATCTTTATCGGCGAGATACACGTCGGCGGCAGCGATGACCTCATGCGGCTCGAGGCCGAAGGCAAGCTCGACCCCTTACTGAAGCAAGGAACCTGACGATGAGCACGACACCAGAGAACACGGGCGCGGCCGCCGCCAACGCAAACGCGCCGCAGCTCTCCCTTCAGGCGGTTTACCTGAAAGATTGCTCGTACGAGGCCCCGAACGGGCCGCGGATACAGGGCGAGTGGAATCCGCAGATCAACCTCGACCTGCACACGGGCGTGAATCCCATCGGCACCGATGTGCGCGAGGTCGTGCTCACGGTGACGGTGTCCGCCAAGCAGGGCGAGAACACGCTCTTCCTCGTCGAGGTGAAGCAGGCCGGCGTGTTCATCATGCGCAATCTGGGCGAACCCGAGATGAAGCGTTCGATCGCCAGCATCTGCCCGAGCGTGCTGTTCCCCTATGCGCGCGCAGCCGTGTCGCAGCTCGTCACGCAGGGCGGTTTCCCGCAGTTCCTGCTGCCGCCCGTGAACTTCGACGCGCTCTATCAGCGCGCCGGCGAACAGCAGCAGGCCGCGCCGGCAACCACGAACTGACGCGCGCCCGCGCGGGGAGTCTTTCGTGACTGCGGCCGCCGGGCGCGACGCGCCGATCGCGGTTCTTGGCGCAGGCTCTTGGGGAACGGCGCTCGCCATCCAGCTCGCACGCAGTGGGCGAGCCACGCGTCTCTGGGGCCGCGATGCCGCGCAGATGCGGCGGCTCGCGCAGGAACGCTGCAATGCCCGGTATCTGCCGGGCGCCACGTTTCCGGAAACCCTCACCGTGTCGAGCGAGCTCGGCACGGTGCTGCACGGTTCGCTGGACGTGCTCGTCGCGGTGCCGAGCCATTCCTTCCGAGCGCTGCTGCAGGAGATTGCTCCGCGACTGGATGCGGGCACCCGCGTGGCGTGGGCCACCAAGGGGTTCGAGCTCGAGTCCGGGAAGCTCCCTCATCAGGTGGCGCGTGAGGTGCTCGGGTCCGAGCGGCGGGTGGCCGTGCTCTCCGGGCCCACGTTCGCGCGCGAGGTGGGCGCGGGCCTCCCCACGGCGATGACCATCGCCTCACCGGATGCGGAGTTCGCCAAGTCCCTGGCGCACGGCCTGTCCTCGAGCAATTTCCGCGCGTACACATCGAGCGACATCGTCGGTGTGGAAGTGGGCGGCGCGGTGAAGAACGTGCTGGCGGTGGGGGCCGGCCTGTCTGACGGGCTCGGCTTCGGCGCCAACACGCGCATCGCGCTCATCACGCGCGGGCTCGTGGAGATGACGCGCCTCGGCGTGACGCTGGGCGCGAGGCGCGAGACGTTCATGGGGCTCGCGGGGCTCGGGGATCTCGTGCTCACCTGCACGGATGATCAGTCGCGCAACCGCCGTTTCGGCCTGTTGCTCGCCCGGGGCAAGACGCCGGATGAGGCGCTTGCCGAGATCGGCCAGGCGGTCGAGGGCTATCCAGCGGCGCGCGCCGTTCGCGCCGTAGCGCAGCGTGCTGGCGTGGACATGCCCATCTGCGAAGGCATCTATTGCGTGCTGTATGAGAAGCGGCCTGCGAAGGAGCTGGTGCGCGAGCTGATGACGCGGCCGATCAAGGCGGAGACGGAGTAGGGCGCGACGCCCACCGCGCCAGATTGAGCCGCTCGTCTGTCCACCCATCCGGGTGTCGAGCCTCTCCACACCCAAGAGCTTGGGGTATGGGCAGGGTCCGGCTTGTGGCCGACGACGTGCTGGTCTTGGACCAACGTTCGCCATGACCGCGTGTCATGCGCATTCGCGCCGCATGAACGCGGTCACGCCAGCGTGTCTGCCGGGCTCGCGCGGTTGCGTGCTTGTGCCGGCATCCGCTGCGCCGCTGATCGTTGCGCCGATCTGGTCTATGCGTGTCTAGGCGCTGCCCGCGAAGCCGTTCTGGCGCCACGCTTCGTACACCACGAGCGCCACGGAGTTCGACAGATTCAGGCTCCGGTTCGCGGGACGCATGGGGATGCTCAGATGCCGCTCCCGTGGAATGCGTTCGAGCACGGCTGGCGGCAGCCCTCTGTGCTCGGAGCCGAAGATGAACGCATCGCCGGGCGCAAACGCCACGTCGCTGTAGATGCGGCTGCCACCGGTTTCGATGATGAACAGCCGCGCGTCTCTCAATTCCTGAAGACACGCGTCGATGTCCACATGCGTGCGCACTACGGCGAGCGCGTCGTAGTCCAGTCCCGCGCGACGCACCGCCTTGAGGCTGATGTCGAAGCCGATGGGCTTCACCAGATGCAGGGTGCAGCCCGTGTTCGCACACAGGCGGATGACATTGCCGGTGTTCGGTGGAATCTCCGGCTGAACGAGAACGACGTGGAACATGGTGCGAAGTGTCCCAAATGGCGGGCCCCGGAGCGATAATCCCGTGCATGGCCGCCATCCCCGATACCGTTCCGAACCCGCTGCGCTTCAACTTCTGTGGGCTCGATTTCGCCTCGCCCATCGTGCTGCTTTCGGGCTGCGTGGGCTTCGGTGAGGAGTACACGCGCGTCGAAGGCTTCTCCAATCGCGATGCGGGCGCGGTGGTGCTGAAGGGCACGACGCTGAATCCTCGCCTCGGCAATCCGCCACATCGGGTCTACGAGACGCCCTCCGGCATGCTGAACGCCATCGGGCTGCAGAATCCGGGCGCGGACTACGTGGTTCGCAAGATCCTGCCGACCCTGGATTTCAGCGAGACGCGGTTCATCGCGAACGTGTCCGGGTCCACGTTCGAGGAATACGAAGAGGTCACGCGGCGCTTCGACCAGTCGCCGATCGATGCCATCGAGATCAACATCTCCTGCCCGAACGTGAAGGAAGGCGGCGTGGCGTTCGGCAACTATCCGGAGGCCTCTGCGCGGGTCGTTGAGGTTTGCCGCCGCGTCACGAAGAAGCCGCTCATCACGAAGCTCTCGCCGAACCAGACGGATATCCGCGAGAACGCACGCCGCTGCATCGAAGCGGGCACGGATGCGCTGTCGGTCATCAACACGATCATGGGGATGGCCATCGACGTGCGCACCCGCCGGCCGGTGATCGGCAATGTCCAGGGCGGGCTCTCCGGGCCGGCGATCAAGCCGATCGCGCTACTGAAGGTGCATCAGGTGTACGAGGTGGCGAAGCGGCACCGCATTCCCATCATCGGACAAGGTGGCATCACCAGCGCGACGGACGCGCTCGAGTTCCTCATCGCGGGTGCCAGCGCGGTGGGGATCGGCACGGCGTTGTTCTACGACCCGATGGTCTGCAAGAAGATCAATGCCGGCATCGCGGACTATCTGCGAGCAAACGACATGACGAACGTGCAGCAGCTCGTGGGCACGCTGCGCACGGGGAAAGAAGGTTAGCGGTCGCGTGCATGCCTCTGCGGCGATGGCACCTCAGAGCGGCCCGCTGCGCGGCCAGAGCTGGCAAGCATGGGCCCTACTTTAAGCGGTAGCAGCAGGTAGTGCTTCACCAGCGCCCAAAGCGTAAGCAGAGGTCATTGAAGATGCGCGACGGGGAGTCCGGCCAGAGCCGCCGCCGGGAACCGGGCTCCTTCACTGCCCACAATGGGGCCAGCATAAGCGCGGCGCTATCCTGCCAGCCGAAGAAGGAGTCTCTGAACCTCTTTCTGCAATACCGGATCGCCACCCAGCTCCATCAGTGCCTTTCGAGCCTGTGGAAGGTGTGATCTTTCGAGCGCATTCAGCAGAAGAAGCCGGCTTTCCCCGTGCTGCTTATCTTTGGCGAGCGCGATTAACCCTAATCCGTCAAAAACCTAGGCCGCACACGGTATCGCCTGTTCGATGCGGTTGAACAGACGCTCGGTGGCGGGGTTGTTCGTCAGGCGCAGCATGGT
>JADGHX010000246.1 GCA_019683695.1 Steroidobacteraceae bacterium | reverse complement strand
GCAAGAGGGTCCCTCGGCGGCCTACTCGGGCGCGCTTCGAAAATCGCCGAAGACGGCGATTTTCGGCGGTCCCGCATTCCCCGCTACGCCGCGCCACATGCGCGCGAACCAAGAATGGGTGCAGAGGTGCGCGGCGCTTAACGCCGGGAACGCGGCGCCCGAGACGGCCGCCGAGGGACCCTCTTGCACGCACCTCCGCTCGCTGATGGACATCTGCGGCGCGAGCGCGGATTGGGTACACGCCTGGGCTCGTACGTGCGTGCGTTCCAAGAATCCGTGCGGACGTGCGCGACGCTTGGCGCGGGAGCGTGGCGCCCAAGACGGCCGCCGAGCGGCCTCTTGCACGCACCTGTGTGGCGCGAGCGCGCCTGTGATCTTCCGGCACACGCCTCTGCACGCTGAGGGTCTGCGGCGCCAGGGGTGGGTGCAGGTGTGTGGACGGGCATGAACATTGCGGCGCGCGTGATCGAGGTCGCACAGCGCGACCGCCACCGCAAGCAGGAACTTGCACGGCGAGAACCAACGTGAAGACCAGGTTCGTCACGCCGGAGCACTCGACCCATCGCACGCTGTACGTGCGGCATCCCTGGCCCGTGCGAGTGATGCATTGGATCAATGCCATTGCGCTCACGCTTCTGCTGATGAGCGGCTTGCAGATATTCAACGCGCATCCCGCGCTCTATTGGGGGCAGTCTTCGTACAGCGGCCGGCCGGCGCTGTTGGAGATGAGCGCGGAACCGGCGGCCGATGGCAATCTCCGCGGCGTCACGAAGATTTTCGGGCGCAAGCTCGACACGACCGGCGTCTTCGGCCTCTCGCGTGGGATGGACGGTGGGCTGGTGGAGCGCGGATTTCCGGCGTGGGCGACGCTGCCCAGTCACCAGTGGCTTGCGATGGCGCGGCGGTGGCATTTCTTCTTCGCGTGGATACTGGTCATCAATGGCGCGCTGTATGTGAGCTATTCGCTCTACAGCGGGCATTTCGCGGCGGATCTGGTGCCCACGCGGCGAGACTGGCGTTCGGTGGGCAGCTCCATTCTCGACCACCTGCGATTCCGACATCCCCGGGGTGAGGCGGCGAGACACTACAACGTGCTGCAAAAGCTGGCTTACCTCGTTGTGATGTTCGTTCTGCTGCCGTTCATGGTTCTGATGGGGCTTGCGATGTCGCCGGCAGTGGACTCGGTGTTGCCGGGCTGGGTGAACGTGTTCGGCGGCCGCCAGGGTGCCCGAACGCTGCACTTTTTCGCGGCCATGGCGATTGTGCTGTTCGTGCTCATTCATCTCTTCGAGGTGGCGATCACCGGTGCGTGGAACAACATTCGCTCCATGATCACCGGCCGGTTCGCCATCGAGGTCGATGAAACGGCGCCGGTGCAGAAGCCCTCTGCCGGGAGAGAGCATGATCGCCGGGAGAGAGCATGAGCATTGATATCAGGCGCCGGGTGGTGCTGCGTCGATTGCTGGCCGGCGCCTCAACTGTGGCGCTAGCCGGGTGCGACGCAATCTCACGCAGCAGCTGGGGCCCTCGTGTTTTCCAGGCAGGTGAGTACGCGAATCGGCTCGCCCAGCGCCTCCTCACATCCCGAACCTCGATGGCGCAGGAGTTCACGGAGGCGGACCTGTCGCCGGTCTTCCGCAGCAATGGCACCGCGTTTCCGGACGATGCCGCATATCGGGCGCTCGCCGCGAACCATTTCCGGGACTGGAAACTGCGCGTGGATGGCCTCGTTCACCGCCCGATGGAGCTGTCGCTTGCGCAGCTGCGCTCGATGCCGAACCGCACGCAGATCACGCGTCACGACTGCGTGGAAGGATGGAGCGCGATCGGCAAGTGGAAGGGTGTACCGTTGAGCGCTGTACTGGACCTTGTGCGACCGGTCTCGACCGCCCGGTTCGTGGTCTTTCACTGCGCAGACCCGATGGATGAGGCCGGCACGCGCTATTACGAGAGCATCGATTTCGAGGACGCATACCACCCTCAAACCCTTCTCGCATACGAGCTCAACGACCGTCCTCTGCCCGTGGCGAACGGCGCGCCGGTGCGCGTCCGCATCGAGCGGCAGTTGGGCTACAAGATGGCGAAGTACATCATGCGCATCGAGCTCGTCGAGAGCTTCGCCCGAATTGGAGAAGGTCGCGGCGGGTATTGGGAAGATCAGGGATACGAATGGTACGCGGGCATTTGAGCGCCGATGCCGGCGTGCTTGCCGGCATCGGCCTCGACCACTCACTGGGTCACTCAGGCGCCACGCAACGGAAGTTTGCCGCGTCGTCGATGCTGCCGCTGCCCGAATATCTCGCGACTTGCGGATAAGGGCACAGTGGCCGGGTGCGCACGACCTTGTCGTTGACGACGCGCGAGGCGCGCAGCACATCGGGCGCCTTGCCTTTCTCCACCCAGTCGATCACCGCGCTCACGGCGTCGAAGCGATCCGTTCCATTGCCACCCGCACAATGCGTCATGCCGGGGACCATGAAGAGGCGGAAGAAGTCCCGCGTGCTCGCCCCGTGCCGTGCAAGCACCTGCTCGTAATAGTTCACGCCCATCATCGGCTGCAACACCTGGTCCGCCCAGCCATACGTCATGAGCACCTTGCCGCCGCGACGCTGAAATGCGGCGAGATCCGTGCTGTCCGCGTTCACTTTGCGGGCCCAATCCTCGAGCAGCGCCGTGTCACGCCCGAAATCGAATGTGCGGTAATCCCAATCGGGCTTCGGAGGCGTGAACACGAGATACCGCATCGTGTTCTCCGCAAGATTGAAATCCGCGGCGCGCCCGCCGGGCGTGGCCGGCACGATGAAATTCAGCCACGCGCTCACGGGAGTGGCACTGGCGAACGTCACCGCCGGCGCTTCGCTTCCCGGCATGAAGCCGGGGAAGATGGATTTCCCCCCGCTGCTCGGTCCCTGATAGATCTTGTTGATCGTGGCCGCTTCCGCGGCGGTGAGACAGTCCGAGCTGCCACTCTGATCGGCGGCGCAGGCCGGCACGTCTCGCGAGGCATCGAAATCGCAACGGCGTGGGTCGTCGATGAGGCCGTCCTTCAGCCCGTCCACCGCGTCACACTTTTCCATCACCTTCCCGGCGAGCAGGGCGAGCTTGGCCGCGGTGAGGTGCGTTTCCGAAACGGCCTTCTGATTCCACATCGCCCCGATCGTGAAGCCCGTCTGGCTCACCCACGGCGCATTGACCACGAGGCCATCGAAATCTTCCGGATAGCGCTGCGCCTCGATCAGGCCCTGCCGGCCGCCATTGGAGCAGGAGTTCCAGTACGAGCGCGCGACCGGTGTGGCGTAGTAATGCGCGGTGATCGCCTTGGCCGTGGTCGCTGTGAGATGGACGGCGCGGTAGGCATAGTCGAGCGCCTTCTGCGGATTGCTCAGAACGAAGGACGCGCCCGGTTCCTTGCGCGCATCGTGACCGGTGTTGGTCTGCGCGAACGCGAAACCCATGCTCAACGCGGCGTTACGTTGCGCCACACGGCCGGGGTCGTCGAGAGACTCACCCGCGTGCCCGCCATTGCCGATCATGTAGAAGCGGCCGTTCCATTTTGCAGGCAGGCTCACTTCGAAGGCGATCTCAGGCCGCAGTACGCCGGTCACCCGACAGTGCGCAGGACTCTGCCCTTGCGCGGGCGAGGCTGTCGCGTGGATCTCCGCGATGTCCTCACTGTGATATTGCGCGAGAGATTCGCAGGCTCGGGTGGGTGCGATGTCGGCCTTCGAGTAATCAACCAGCGCACTCTTCACGTCTGCGAAGGCTTGCGCTCGTGCATCCTGCACGAGGGTCACGGTTGCAAGCGCCGCAAAAGCGCTGCCAACTGCGAAGCGAACGGTGGACCGGGTCGCCATGAATCGACGGTGCATGCGGGCCTCCCTTCAGAGAAGGTGCGCATTTTCCGCCAAGCGGTGAGCGGCCCCGGAGCGCCCGCTGGACATGTCCACCAGCCGGCGAAAGGCCCGTGCGTCGCTCGATACCGGAAGTCCGCCTCCGATGCCGCGGCCGGCATCCACCCTTTCCCACGCGGGAGCCCCGCTCGAACCCGAATCCCTCGCAAATACGGCATGAGGCGCACCCCATAGCTTCGCAGTGGTCTTGCAGGGAACGACATGTGGCGCGCGGGCGAACGTGGCGATAGGCTCTGGCGGCATTCGCGCATGCATTGATTTGCATTGAGGGGACAGGGCAATGGCCGAGTTCATCATCCGTCCACATGGCCGCCTGCATGACTGGGTGGCCGACGAACAGGGTTATTTCCGCGAAGAGGACCTCGAGTATCGGCTGGTCAGCGACGAGGAGCGCGAGGGCCGCGCCAAGGAGGTAGACCCGGTGACGGGCACACTGCGCGAGATCCGCTCCGGTGCTTATGAAATGTATGAGCAGGGCGGCGGCGCGAAGGGCGACAAGCCGTCCGACATCAGCTGCGCGTGCCATTGGACGGTGAACGAAGCCGCCACGAAGAGCATGGGCCGCATGTGGGCCAACGCCTATTCGGTGATGCCTGCGGCCATCGTGGTTCGCGCCGATTCCGCCATCCGCAAACCGGCGGATCTGGCGGGCGTGGAAATCGCCGTCGGTTACCGATCCGGCAGTCACTACACCACGATTCAGGCGCTCGAGCCGTTTCTGCCGCGTGAGCAGATCAAGCTGAAATTCGGCGGCATGCCCTGGGCGCGAGTGGATGCCGTGCTGGATGGGAATGTTCCGGCGGCCACCGTGTGGGGCCCGGCGCTCTACGTGTGCGAGCAGCTCGGCATGCGCAAGGTGGTCGATGCCACATTCATGGGCGCGTTCATGGCTCCGCCACTCACGCCGCGCGAGGACATCGAGCGGTACTTCCGCGCATTGAAGCGCGCCCAGCTCGACATCGACCTCGCACCCGAGCATCACAAGCACCATTACACGCGCGAGTTGCCGGCGCGCTATCGCGATCGCGTGGATGTGCGGCTGTTCGGGCCGGGCGAGCGCGTGGTCTTCCTGCCGTATTCGCGGGAGAGCTTCGAAGCCACCCAGCGCTGGATCCACGAACGGGACATCTTCGAGACCGCCGCGACCTGCGACTACCAGTCCGCAGTCTTCTCCTGACCGGGCGGTCATCGCGCGGCCCGAGGGTCCTTATTCGCATCTCTTTCGGTTCTGCGGACGTGAGGCCGAGCCCCGGCCCCACGCCGCGGAACCCCGCCTCACCAGAGCGTGCGCCTCAGCGGCTACTGAGTGCCGGCGTCCGGCGCGCCTGTTCAGCGCAAGCTTGCCGGCTTCCTCCCGCGCAACGCGCGAGCGAAAGCGCTACCGTCTGCCGTGAAGAATATTCAAACGTCTCGTTGGGCCAACGGGCAGGTGCTTCACACGGCCACGCCTACGCGCCCGCATGAGGGCTTCCGCGCGCGTGAAAGGCGCGCCCGCGCGCCGTTCCGGCAGGTCCGACGTTTGCTTGGGATGTGCCGCCTCGTTATCGAGGCGTGCACAGGTCGTTTCACTGGAGTGGAGAATGAGATCGGACAAGCGAAGGGGAACGCCCCGGCGCACCGTGATTTCTGCCGAGCAACTCGACCGATATCTGACGAACGAGCTTCACAAGATTCCCGGCTTCGCCGGGATCACCGTGCATGCCGGTTACCGGCTGCGAGAGCCCGATGCGGACGGATGCAACTGGTCGGGTCACGCCGTACCGCTGCACGGGGTGCGGGCCCCGCCTCCCGAGGTCATCGCGGCGACCTTGCGTCCCATCGTCCAGAACGCGAGAGCACGCTTCAATCTCAGTGAATGAACGGCCACCCGGCCGCCCGCGGGCGCCCCGCGCCCCCCCCGGGCGCGCCCGGCCGCGCCGCGGCGGCCAGCCCGG
>JADGHX010000057.1 GCA_019683695.1 Steroidobacteraceae bacterium | reverse complement strand
GAACGTTGCCGTGTGACTGCCAGAAGGGCGGGCGGGTGTTTCAGCGGTAATCCGGTGGGGGAATGGTCGAGCTCACGGACGCGTGTCCCGAGGGCGGTGAACGGCGCGTGCCCGGGGCGACGAGCGCGGCATGTCCGTTTCGCAAGAAGGCGTTGCTTCGGTGGGGGCGGCGATCGGCCGCGCGAGGGTGTGCCGCTCGCAACCGGCGCGCGAAATCGGCGAGTGCGGTAGATGGCCGCCGCCCGGTGCGCGTCTGAATGGGGAAGTGGGTCTCCGAGTTGTTCAGAAGCTTCGGTGATGAAACCGCGCGGGCGGCTGCGTGCCTGCGCGCCGGAAGCTCCCGTCACACCCTCGCACGTCCGCTCGCCTCGTGCCGCGATGGACGGCTTGGCTTCGTTCGCGGGGGAGTGTTGCGGGTCGTGCCGCGTGGGGTGCGCTTGCTTCGTTCGCGAAGAGTGCTGGCGCGGCGGATCGCGGCGGCGAGCTGCTTCCGGTTCATCTTGCTGCGACCGGGGATGTCGAGGTTGGACGCCATCTCGTAGAGCTCGCTTCTGGAAGAGTGGGTGAGATCGGCGCGCTCGCCGCCATTGGCCTTGCTCTCGGGCGTGCTCACCTGCGCGGTGCGCGACAGGTTGCGTCGGAGCACATCCATCAAGTCGATGACCTTGGCGGAGGTGCCGGCCTCGGCATCCTCATCGGCGCTCTGGATGTGCTCGACGACATCCTGCTTCTTTTCCAGTTTCCTCTGCGCCAGCGCCTGCCGAGCGTGCGCATCGCGATCCTCGAACTCCTCCATGTCGAGCGCGTTGCGCGTCAGCCCTTCAATCGCCTTCACGAAGCGGGTGACCTGCCGGGCCGCCGGCTTCCGTCTCTGCGGCAAACCCACGTCTTCCGGCGAGCGGATCTCGGCCTGATGCCGCAGGGTCTCCGCGCGCAGCACGCCGTTCTCGGAAAGGAGAGCCGCCAGATACTCGTGACCGCGCATCACGAACGTGCCGATGCCGACCCGGCCGGTGCGCTCCATCGTCCGGGCGAGCAGGGTGTACGCCTTCGCGGAGCGACCCGATGGCGCGAGGAAGTAGGGGCGGTCGTAGTACATCGGCGGAATCTGCTCTCGGGGCACGAACGCACGGAGCTCGATGTCGCGCGACATCTCGGGCGCGAAGGTGTCGAACTCCTCGTCCGTGATCACGACCGTCTGGCCGGACTCCGTCTCGTAGCCGCGGATCAGATCGTCCTGGCGGAGTTTCCGGCCATCCTGCGAGCAGCGATATTCGCGGCCGAGCGGGTGGCCCTGCTTGTCCACCATCCGCATGGACTTCGCGCGCGGCCGCACGGCCGAATACAGGTCGACGGGAATGCTCACGAGCCCGAACGTGAGGGTTCCGGACCAGAACGCCCGAACGGGTGCGCTGAGGTTCTCGTCTCCGTCGTGCCGCTGGTGTTCAGGCAACTTTCTTCTCTCGCGCGGCTGCAATGCTCGCCTTGAGACTTTCCGCGAGCCCCGTCGGAGCTGCCTTGCGCTTCGGTTTCGGTGGCGTGATCTTTTCGCCGCGGGCCTTTGCCTCGATGAGCGCGCAGACGCGCTTCCGGTACTCGTCCGGCCACTGTGCCGGGTCGAAGTCCGCGGTGATGGAGGAGACGAGCTGCTCGGCGAGCCGCAACTCGTTTTCGACCGGGGTCGCGGATTTCGCAGGCTCGATGCCGGTGAAGCTCAGCACCTGATCCGAACGCCGCAACGTGATCATGGCCAGATGCGGGCCGGAGAGGGTCAGCGCACCCAGATAGCGTTTCTTGCGCATCACCCAGCGTGCGATGCCGACTCGTTTCTGGCGCGCCAGTGCCTCCGCAAGGGCGAAGTAGCTGTCCTCGTCGTTGTCGGGCCCGAGATAGTACGGGCGGTCGTACCACTGGTCGCTGAGAAGCGTGGGCGAGACGAACCGGCACAGATGGATGTCCCGGGACGCCGGTGGTTCGAGCTCCTCGAGCTCCTGCGGCTGCAACACGACCGCGGTGCTCCGGTCGAGCGGAAAGGCCTTGCGCTGATCGTCCTTCGGGACCTCCTTGCCATTGTCCTTTCGCACGATGTGTTGCTCGACCGGTGCGAGGTCCTTCGCGTGCAGCAGCCGGAAGTGCACGGTGCGATCCTCCGCCGCCGAATACATCTTCACGGAAACCTGCTCACTTCCGAGCAGCAGGTTGCCTTTCCAGATCGCTCTTGCCATGGCTACCGGCTCCTTCGTCCAGGCGTCGTGCCCGAACCCGCGCAATCCGGACACACGTGACCCACCTTCACCCGTATCGCGCATTGCGGGCAGCACGCCTCATCGCAGGCGGCACACCGGATCGCCACTTCCCGGAAATAGAGCTGGGCGCAGTGCGGGCATTCCTCGTCGCCGGCGCCCAGCCACCAGCGCTCAGTTCGCGATGAAGCCCGGGCGGCGGACCTGCGGTTCGGCATTCCACGCTCCGTGGTCGTCTACCTGATCAAATGAATCGGGAACGGTCGGGTTCTCGCCGGAGCGCTCCTCACGGGATGTGCTCGCGGGTGATCACGATCAACTGCTTGAAAACGAGCGTGGCACGCTCCGGTTCTCGCTGGGAGCTTCGCAGCGGCATTCGGCGCTCGCCTTGAGATCACTCCTCATTCCTGCAAAGCGAGCGGCGCACGTTCCGGTCGCGCCGGCACGCCGGGCCGGCATCCGGCCTTCTCCCGTGACATCCGCCCTATAAGAATGAGTGCAGCGCGTTTTCTCGGAGCGGGGACTTGGCGGTTCGCCCGAGCGGGCTCGCACCAACGAGTTACGACGTCTCTCACCGGTAAGTCGCGGCCGGCCGACGCGGGTACACGAACCAGCCAAAGAGGCGCACCCGACGCAGCACCAGCTGGTCGAGCGCGCAGATGAGCGCAACCGTGCTCGCGAAGCTGATGACCACCGCCACGAACGCGTTCATGTCGCGCGAGACGAGGGGTGGCAGCACTTTTCTCTGCAGGGGGTGGTGCAGCATCAGCAGGATGAGGCTTGCCGTGCCGAGGTACGCAAACAGGCGTGCCACGGGCGCGATTCGCATGATCAAGGTTGAAAGGGCCATCACCATCGCAATGCCGGCGAAGGCGCCCGCGATGGCGGCCATGGGATCGATCAGCTTGCGGTAGTTGAGGTCGAGCGAGACGCCGTTCACCACGAGCATCGCGAGCACGCCCGCCGCCGCGAGCACCGTGAGCGCCGCCATCGGCCATCGGGTGAGCCAGGGTGTTTTCGCCGCGAGCATGCCCACAGCGAACCACGCGATTGAGAAAGGGACGAGATCGATGCTCCACGGCAAACCCATTGGATCCTGCGCATAGGGTCCGATGGTGAGGAGCGCGCCACCGCCGACGAGCCCTGCGACAACGATGCCGACGAGAACCCATGTACGAGGGCCCGGCAGCCGGAGCAATACCGCCGTGGTAATCGCTACGAGAAAGAGGCACGGCAGAAACCAGAGCGGCGGAAAGCGGATCGTTTCGCCCGTGGCGTACAGAACGCCGCTCAGCGCGGAGAGCGCGCCGGGTATACCTTCGCCGCGGCAGTCAATGAGCACGGCGAGCGCACCCATCGCGAAGTACGGCACAAGCAGGCTCCGCGCGCGCTTGCGGCATGTCTCCCGCAGCGTCACAGGGCGAAACGTCACACCTGAAAGGAAGAAGAACAGCGGCATGTGAAACAGGTACACCGCTTCGTACAGCGAGTGCACCGAGCGCCGGAACACGGGATTGTGTCCGAGCACGACGAAGAGAATGCCGATGCCTTTGGCGATATCGATCGCGGGCAGGCGCGTCGCCGTTGCGGGAAGACTCACGGCATCGGGTTTCAGCCGTGGGCTCATGGATACGAGAGCTCGCGAACATGCAGCGTCCCGCGCAGGGTGACTGGCGGAACGGGTCTCGATGTGGAGGTCGCCCATGTGGCGCTCCCGTTGTTCCAGTCAGCCTGCCGCGGCCCTCGCGATGACGGTGTTGGGTTCTTCCGGTAACCGCGGGTCGGTTCGTGAGCGCTGCGTGCCTGATTCGGAAAGATGCGTATTCGCCGGGAAATCATTGCCCCCTGCAATCCACCGGTTCGTGCGAACGCGATCGCGGAGCAGTATTCATGCCCGGGGGCGTGTGGGTGGCGGCGACAGGCTGAACGGCCGGCCCGCCGATCGGGCGGCGCAGCTGGGGCGGGCGTCACTTGACCCGTTCTGAAGGCAAGTCCATGCTCCGCGTCCACCAGCCGGGTGGGGCGGTGTTTCGATGTGAAGGCACGAAGTTCTCCACCTGACGTGGCGGGTTGTGCTTTCGGCAGACGATGTGCAGGGTCTCTTTTTCCGCACGGGCCCTGTCGTCAAGGTGATGCGGATACGGGGTTTTCATTCGGAGATCTCCCCATGTCTCATCGAGCCAGTCGGATGATGAGTCTCGTCGTGCTTGCCGGGACGTCGGCGCTCGTCGGCTGCGCCTCGCAGGTGCAGACCACGCGCGAGTGGGCGCTTGCCAATGGCTATGAGCGCCGCGAGATCCAGGGCCGGGAATACTTCTGTCGCCGCTTTGACGGGACGCCCATCACCTGTGCCCGGCTGGGCCAGCTCATGGCGGTCCGCTGGGCGGGCGCACCGCTTCCGTCCGGGGCGATGAGCGTCCGCTCGTCGGAAGGGGATAGCCAGAACGTGGGCCACTACGTCAGCAACACGCCCCTGCAGCCGCCACATCAATAAGAAGGCAACCGTTGCACTGATCGGTTACGTTCATTTTGCCCCGAGCGCAAATTCGATGGCCGCACAGACGGCGGTCACCTGGGCAGCATTGCACTGCTCGGGCGTAGCGCGCGGACTATCCGGATACACCTCGGTGGTTGTGGTGTATCGCGCCCCGGTCATGCCGGCGCACAAAGCCAGTTGCCGCAGCGGCCACTGAATCACACCAGGCGACACGACGTTCGAGCCGATGATCTGGCCGTTCGCGTCCGCCGGCGCAATGTGGGTCACTTTGCGGACCGCATCGATGATGGCCTGCTGGAAAGCCGGCTGCGGGTTCTCGCTGTCGTCGACAAGATAGAAGCCGTCCGGAATGACTCCGGGCTCGAAGGGCTTGCCGTCGCGCGCGGCGAGCGCAGGGCGGAACTCGCTTTCGTCGGTGTCGGTCGTCTCGTGCAAATCGATGTGCAGCAGAAAGCGCCCACGAAGCGGCGCGATCAGACGCATGAGGGCAGCGGATTCCTCCGCCGGGCCGCCCTCCCGGAATGAGCGATTGGGATCGACGGCGTTTGCGTTCCATCGATGGATACGCTCATACGCCCAGGGGCTCACGCACGGCGCCACGAGCAGGTTGATCCGATTCGCGTACGCCTCGGCGCGCTGGTCGAGGAACTGCAAGGCGCCGTGCACGCCGCTTGTTTCGTAGCCGTGCACGCCGCCTGTGATGAGGGCTATTGGCAGCGCTTCGCGCCAGTTGCGACTGCGGAGGGCGAACAGGGCATACTGGTCTGGCGGATAGTGAAGCTGCCCATACTCCTCGACGTCGAACCGCACGGACAGACGCTCGACCGCGCCGACCACATCCTGCTGGTAGCTGCGCCGTCGCACCTGACGCGACAGCCACTGTGCTCGCTCGGCATCGCCCCAGGGAACGCCAGGTGTGCCGATGGGATACGGTGAGGGCAGGGTGGTCATGATGAGCAAGCTTCCGCGCGTTGAAAGGCCGCTACTCTAGCGTATTGCACATCGCTCCGAAGGCAGCGCCGGGACGCGTGGCGAGGCCGGGGACCCTCGCCTCGCACGGAACTGCGCCGAGCCTGGATCGTTGCGGGTAGAGTGCACCGAAACGGAGGCATCGGACATGCGGACGTTTCTGGCCGTGGTGTTCACGTGCTTATGCGCGGCAGCGAACGCGGCGGACACCTACTCGATCGACCCCAATCACACGCACGCGACATTCTCGTTCCTGCATCTGGGGTTTTCGACGTTCAAGGGGAAGATTCCGGCTCAGAGTGGCACGATCGTGCTCGACCGGGAGCGAAAGACCGGAAGTGTCGACGTGGTGTTCAACGTCGAGGGGATCGCGACCGGCGTGCCGGAGTTCGATGACCACCTGCGCGGAAAGGACTTCTTCCAGGTCGATCAGCACCCGACCGCCACGTTCAAGTCGACGAAGGTGGCGTTCAGGAACGACGAGCCGAGCACCGTGACAGGCAACCTCACCATCAAGGGCATCTCGAAACCCGTCACGCTGCAAGTCACCTCATTCAACTGCGGCCAGCATCCGATGGAGAAAGTGCCCGCGTGCGGCGCCAACGGGTCGACGACGATCAAACGATCGGACTTCGGACTCAACTATGCCTTGCCGCTCGTGCGCGACGACATCGGGCTCGAAATCGAGGTCGAGGCGATGCGCAAGTGAGCGGGCGCGGGCGCTTTCGGACGTCCAGCAACGCGCCGCGGGAAAGACTGCAACAGCCTTTCCCACGGGCGATGAGATGCGCTCCGGCTATCTCTGGCGAGGCGTGCGGCCCTTGTCCTTGGACGGGATGTTACCGGTCTCGTCGGACGGGATGTTGCCGGTCCGGTCGTCGTCGATTTCGACTTCGGTGTGCCGGACCGTGTCATCGACCTGCTCGAGCCGCTCGTCCGCGGTCTTGCGGACGCGAACGGTTTCCTTGACGACCGCTTCCTTGCTGACCACAGGCTCCTCTGCCGTTTCCGTCACCTCAACCGTCTTCTCTCGCAGCAGATCGCCCGGAGAGCCGGCTGCCACAGGCCTCGTCGGCTCCTCGACGCGCTCGCGTTCGACCTCGACGCGTTCCTGCCGCAGGTGAACGTTTTCCTGAACCGGCTCTTCCACCACGTGTGAGTGGACGCGCACGGTGCCTCTGTTCACCTCGCGTTTGCCCACGCGCAGGCGTTCTTCAACCACCGGTATGCTTTCCGAGTCCTCAGTCTGCGCCATGCTTCCTGAGCCCTCGCTTTGTGTCTGACCGGTGACGGAAGCTGCGGCTGCCTGCTCTTCGGACGCACTTCCGCGCCAGCCAGCGGTGCGCCACTCAGCCTGGCGTTGGTCGAGGTCCACGGCGCCCTCGCGCTCCAGCATCTGGATGGCCTGATCGGCCTGATCATCCGCCACGGCTGCCGAGACGATGTAGCCGCCCCGACGAATGCTCTCGTCCAATGCCTCGCGGTCTCCCGGCACGAAGAACTCCTTGATCTGAGCCCAGATACCGCGATGGGTGCCACCGTCGCCTTCGGACTGCGCGGAACTCTGGTCGATGATGTGGACCTGCTCCTGTCCGAGGCCGAGATTCAGCAAGCTGTCCCTCGCGTGCTGAGCAGCCGCTGCGGAATCGAATACCGCTATCACTCGTCTAGACTCCATGTAGCTTTCCTCCAGATGAAGAGGTTTCAGATAGGGCTCACTCGCGCGTGAGCGTCGAAGGGTCATCGGCTCAATGCCGACCGTTGTGCATTGGGTAGATATGAGTTGCTGAAGCAATCCCTGGCGGGCTCATGTGTTCCCGCATCGCGAGAAATTTGACGGAAGGGCGAGCGCGGGGTGCATCGCGCACCAGGGCGAGTTGCCGACGGGCGATTCGGTGACGCGGTATCGGTACAGCTGGCGCGAGCGAATCTGCCGTCGGCAACGTGGGCCAACGGAAGCCTGCGCGCGAGCGCAACCCGACCTCAAAGTATCAGCGGTGCGGCGCCTGGTTGGGAAATCTGGATATCGGCAAAGCGACACGAGCCACTGCGGCGCTGGAACAGGGACACGCCGAGCAACCAGACGTTGACGACCGATCTGGCCGAGCCCCCGATGTGGGTCCTGTAGTCCTCGTAAAGGTCACGCTCGTCACTGACCCACTTGCCGACCTCGGCGAGCCCACTGCGGACGACCATGTGCGATTCAAGCGGCGTCCAGCGGGGAATCGGGCAGCGGAAGGCCTTGCCGACCGGAAGGCTCCGGCTCCAGAAGTAGGTGAGGTCCTGGCCATCGTCATACTCGGCCGCGATGGACAGATAATCGTGAGACGTGAGTTGATCTTCCGGCGCAAGCGAGGGCAGCTCCTCGACGATCCAGCGCCAGCGGAGCGTTGTTTGCGGCTTCAGCTCGATGTTGACCGGCCGTTGCAGGATGCCGGCGTTCTTGCGCGGCTCGCAGGAAATGGCGCCGTTGCCGATGTCATTGAAGATGATGGGGCCACCGCCCAGCATGAAGAAGTTGTGCCATTCCGCAGGCAACTTGCGCGGCGTTTGCAGGCGCACCAGCTCCGCGGCGAGGGCACCACAGACATCGCCGTGACTCAGCAGGCTGGCAAGGCCGGCTTGCGCCTTGCCACGCCAGACGAGTGCCATGCCGTATATTTTGGCGTCTGCTTTGGCGTAATCCTCCTTCGGAACGGCGAGCTCGCCACGCGCGTCCTGAAACTCCACCAGCCCGCGCGCCATCTCCAGCGGGCCGTCTGCCACGGCCGTCATCGTTCCGCTGTTGGTCATCGGATTGAACAGCGGGCGTGTACCTCGCGTGCGCACATGAAACGCGACACCGGGCTCGACCCACAGATCGTGCTCGCGAGAGAGATACACACGGCCGCCCAGCAGGAACGTGGCTTCCTGACCTCTGGTGAGGGTGATTCCGAGGTCCTTCCACGGCAGCTCGTTCCCGCTGAGATCGAAGACGCGGTACTCGCGCAGCTCGGGTGATCGCGCTTTGGAGATGAGGGCGGTCAAGCCATCGATGAGCTCTGCGCGGTCGAGGAAGCTTACGTGTGTGCACATGATGTGGGTCCCCTGATTTGCGAAGGCCCTTGTTGAACGGCCACGTCAACTGACCTTCCTGGCGTTTGACGTGGCAGAGTGACGGCCGACTGCATCATTTGCACCTCGCGCGAGGCTCAGGTGAAGCTGCGAAGATCGCAGATCGCCGCGAAGGTTCGCAGGAGGTCGGTGTTGCAGAGCATCGGCGTGCAGCATCCGTGCTCGGGGAGTTTTCCTGATTGCGCCTCACGCTACGCCGGTCGCGTCTCGAAAGGAAGTCCGCTTCCATGCATGATCACGCGCGCAGACGATGTGTCACTTCCTTTTCGCAGAGAGTGTGTCAAAGGCGCCCATGAATTTCAGTTATGCACCGCATAACACATATCCATGCACCGGCCATGAACGGACGTTGTACGGTCGTTGGATTTGCCCGAGGCCTCAGCCTATCACCCGGTACAGGCTCTCATTGGAGCGCGCCGGCGACCGACAAGGTACGCGTTTGGCAAGCTTGTACTTTCGAGCGGAGGGAGTGGGGCAGTGCTCCTTGAAATGAACGCGTATGCGTGCCTTCCACGGACGTCGACGGCGCGCCATTGCTGACTTTCGAGTCGTGCTGTGGACTTAGCTGACCGCCCCGTATTGCCCGTATTCGAGGCGATTCCGGTCAGTCGCTCCGATCGTCGGCCGACAGCTTCCGCGTTGAATGAAGTGCGCGGCTGCCCGCGCCGGAGGGCTGCCCGCCAATCCCACCGAGCGGGGCCGGGATGCGTCCCCGACTCCGTAGTACTACGGATCCGATACGGTGTAACGGCGAGGAGCGGCTCCTTCGTCGTGAGTACGATTCGCGGCGGAGGCAACGTTTCGCCCCGCCACACCGATCGATCCCCAATGACCTGGACCCCGCACGACTACGACGACATCCCCGGAACCTACGTCTTCAATGGAAAGCACGCGCACGGTGCCTATCCGCTGAACAAGCTGCTCTTCTCGTTCAACAGTGAGGAGAACCGCAAGGAGTTCGACCGGGACCCCGCCGCCTACTGCGACAAGTACGGTGTCACCGGCAAGTACAAGGATCTCGTCCTGAAGCGGGACTTCCTCGGAATGCTTCGTGCCGGCGCGAACATCTATTACATGGCGAAGATGGCGATCCCGCGCGGCACGTCCGTGCAGGATGCGGGCGCGCAGTTCCAGGGCATTTCGACCCGGGAGTTTCAGGAGAAGCTGCTCGCAAAGGGCGAGGGCTTGCAGGCGCGTCTGGCGAAGCGAGGTGGGTACTGGAATGGCTAAGATCATCGGCGGTGTGACGAGCTCCCACATTCCCGCGGTGGGCAACGCCATCACGAATGGCCTCACGCAGGAGCCGTACTGGAAACGATTCTTCGATGGCTACGAGCCGGCGAAGGCGTGGCTGCGCGCGCAGAAGCCGGACGTCGTGATCGTGGTGTACAACGACCACGGGCTGAACTTTTTCCTGGACAAGGTGCCCACGTTCGCGCTGGGCTGCGCCGACGTGTACCACAATGATGACGAAGGCTGGGCGCTGAAGCCGGTTCCGCCGTTCAAGGGGAACGCGCAGTTTTCCTGGCACATTGCCGAATCCCTGATGAGCCAGGATTTCGACATCTGCACGTGCCAGGAAATGAAGGTGGATCACGGGTTCGTGAATCCGCTGCTCGCGCTGTATGGCCAGTGCGACGTTTGGCCCGTTACCACGATTCCGCTCGCCGTGAACACCGTACAACACCCTGTGCCGACCGCACGCCGGTGCCTCGCGCTCGGGCACGCCTTGCGGCGAGCGGTGGAGTCCTATCCGGAAGACATGCGGGTCGTCGTACTGGGTACCGGCGGCATGTCTCACCAGCTGCAGGGCGAGCGCGCCGGGCTGATCGATGTCGAGTTCGATCTGGAATGCATGGACAAGATCGCCAACGATCCCCAGTGGCTGACGCAGTTCAGTAACGCCGAGCTCATGCGCCGCGCCGGCACCGAAGGCATCGAGACGATCATGTGGCTGGTGATGCGCGGAGCGCTTCAGTCGAACGTGAAGGTCGTGCACAAGCACTATCACGCGCCGATCTCGAACACGGGGGCCGGTGTACTAGTGCTCGAAAACTATTCCTGAAGCGTGGAAACTCCGAGTGCAACACGTTTACCGTGTTGACTCGGGATGCGACGCCGCCAGCTGCTCTCCGGCTCTCTCGTTTATCTCGACGGGCTGCAATCGAATGGCAGCCAGCCATGCAGCATCGGGGCGCTGGACACCAGCCATGGCGAGGCGAGAGTGAGCAACGCGCAGGCAACAAGCACCGTGCCCGCGATGCGCCTTCCAACCGGGCGTGCAGTGAACCCCAGAAAACGATGGGCGCCGAAGGCGGTGGCCAGCATCGCGGGTGCGGTCCCCAGGCCGAAGGCCGCCATCGTGGCGGCGGCATCGAGCGCATTCACCTGAAGGCTCGCGATCAACAGCACCGTGTAGACCATGCCACAGGGCATCCAGCCCCACACCATGCCGAATGCAGTGGCTCGCGGCAGGCTGGTCACGGGCAGCAGTCGTCTGCCGAGCGGCGCGAGTCTCATCCATAGCCTGCGGCCCACTCCGGCGCCAGGGTCTCGCACTCGACCGAAGAAGAACAGCGCGCCGAGCAGTAGCGCCAGCGCCGACAAGGCACGTAGCGTTCGGCGCACCGCATCGATGTCGAGCAGGCTGACCACAGCGCCGAGCGCGCCGCCGATCAGCAGACCTGCGAGCGTGTAGGAAAGAATTCGGCCGAGCTGATAGGCCACCAGCAGCCGTACCTGCAGGCGGCCGTCGGCGCGCCGGGCCGTTGCGATGCCGAGCGCGGCCGAAATGCCGCCGCACATCACAATGCAATGGCCGCTCGCAACCAGGCCGAGCACCAGTGCCGCGCCAATGGTGAGTGCGTTTGTCACGTCGGCCCCCGTTCGGTGGCAACGGGTCGCTCTGCGTGGGCAGATTCAGCGGAGTGCGCGTCCGAAGCGGTAAGCGGTGCCGAGCCCGTGGGTTCTGCCGAGCGTGTGGTGAGCACGTTCGCGGGCGCATGCGGGTTATCCAGCAGCGGCATCAGGCGCGGTGTGTCCATGTCGTCAAACTGGCCGTGATCCACGGCCCAGAAGAACGCGATGCCAGCGCCCACGAGCAGCAGAATCGACAACGGAATCAGCACGACGAGAATGTTCATGCCACGGCCTCCGCAGGGTCCCCCGCGACGCCTTCGACGCGATCGGACTGGCGCCCGATGCGCATGGCATTCAGCACGACCACGAGTGAGCTCGCCGACATGCCGAGCGCGGCCAGCCAGGGCGGAATGAACCCGAACCCGGCCAACGGCACCACGCTCAGGTTGTACGCAAGCGCCCACCGTTGATTCTGGCGCAGGATGGCCAGCGTTTGGCGCGCGATCGCGCGAGCCTCAGCCAACGCGCCCAGCCGCTCACTGGAGAGCACGATGTCACTGGACACCTGCGCAAGCTCAGCACCGCTTGCGAGGGCGACGGATACATCGGCGCCAGCGAGCACCGGCGCATCGTTGATGCCGTCGCCCACTGCGACGACGCGCGCGCCCAATGCGCGCAGCTCTTTGAGGCGAGTGAGCTTGTCTGCTGGTTTCAGTCGCGCCCGCCACTGGGCGATGCCCAGCCGCGCGGCAATTGCTGCGACCGTCGCGGGCGCATCACCGCTTGCGATTTCAAGCTCGAGCCCGTCCGCCCGAAGTGCAGCGAGTGCCGTTCGTGCGTCCACACGCAAGCGCTCGGAGAGGTGGAACGCCGCAAGGACGCCGGCTTCGTCAGTCAACAGGACGGCATCCTCCAGCGTCGTCTGGGGCGCCTGCGTGGTTGCCGACGCGACATCTGAGCGGCAGGCGAAGTCGGCGCGGCCGAGCCGCAACCGCCGGCCGTTCACGATGCCTTCGAGTCCGCCGCCGGGTTCGGCACGCAGGTCCTCGACGACGAGTGCCGTTTTCGTCTCGGGCGCAGGCGCTGATGGCTTTGTGTCGTTGGCGCTCAGGTGCGCGGCGTTTGCAGTTGCCGATGATTGTGTGTTGCGCGCCGCCGCTCGTGGGTTCGCGTTGGCCGCGAAGGTTCGGAAGTTTGCGTCGCCTGCGGCCACGCGTGAGTCCACGTTGCCAGCCGGCAGTGTTGTCAAGCCAATCGAAGAAGATGCACCTGTTAGTCCCGCCGATACGTCACGTGGGCTGCAGGCGGCAATGGCCTGCGCCACCGGGTGACGGCTTCCTCGCGCAAGGGCCACGGCAAGCTCCAGCGCGGTACCGCGGTCTGTCGCGCCGAACGTGTCGATGCGTTCCAGGGCAAGTTGCGGATGTGTGAGCGTGCCCGTCTTGTCGAACACCACGTGAGTGGCCTCGGCGAGTCGTTCGATGGCATCCGGGCGTGTGACCAGCACCCCGCGATGCGCGAGCGCACCCAGCGCACGCGTGATGGCCGCGGGCACCGCAAGTGCGAACGCGCAGGGACACGACACGACGAGCACCGCCAGCGTCGCCGTGAAAGCCTGCGAAGCGTCGAAGAAGCTCCAGCCCACAAACGTGAGCGCCGCGAGCGCCAGCACGCGCGACACGAAGCCAGCCGCCGCGCGCTCGCCGGCTTCGGCGAGCCTCGGCCGTTCGGTGGCCGCGCGCGCCGCCATGGCGACGATGCCAGCGACCACGGTACCCGCCCCCACGGTTTCCACGCGCATTTGCGCCGGCCCTTCGATGACGACGCTGCCGGCGATGAGCGTGTCGCCGCGACGTCGGGTGACAGGAGCAGATTCCCCGGAGAGCAGGGATTCGTTCACGCGGCATCGTTCGCTCACGAGGACGCCGTCCGCAGGGACGGCGCCGCCTTCGGGTATGTGCACGCGATCGCCGCGTGCGAGCTCCGCGGCACCGACGCGTTCGAGTGAACCGTCGGCCCGGATGCGATCGGCAAACATTGGCGTGAGGCGCGCCAGCGCATCCGTGAGATCGCCGGCGCGATGCCGTGCACGCATCTCGAGATAGCGCCCCACCAGCAGGAAGAACACGAACATGCTGACCGAGTCGAAATAGACCTCGGCTCCGCCGCGGAGCACCTCCATGAGGCTCGCGACATAGATGAGCGCTATGGCAAGCGCTACCGGCACGTCGATTCCCAGCCGTCGGCCACGAAGGGCGCGTATCGCGCCGGTGAAGAACGGGCGTGCCGAGTAGAACACGACCGGCGTTGCCACCAGCAGGCCGAGCCAACGAAAGAAGTCGCGCG
Source organism: Steroidobacteraceae bacterium (assembly GCA_019683695.1). GTDB lineage: Bacteria > Pseudomonadota > Gammaproteobacteria > Steroidobacterales > Steroidobacteraceae > JADGHX01. Next base: position 12,130 of record JADGHX010000057.1, on the reverse strand, counting down.
TTGCCGTATCCATGCCATCGAACGCGCCAAGATAGAGCGCGCTCGCGTACATCATCGCTTGCATGGCGCCGAAGCCCGCGACGATCAGCCGCTTCAGCGCATCACGGGATTCTCGCCGGCGCGCATCATCGAGCGCGGCCGCATCGAGCGGCAACGCGCGATAGCCGGCGCGGATCAGCGCGTCGAGAATCCGCGGCAGCGAGCAGAGAGCCTCGTTCCACGTGATGCGCGCGCGCCGTGCATTGGCGTTCACCTGCACACTGAGCACACCGGGGACCGCGGCGAGCGCGTGTTCGATGAGCCAAACGCAGGCCGAACAACGCACGCCTTCCACGAGAACGATGGCTTCGCGACGCTCCGCGCCCAGATCTCGTACCACGTGCCGAAGCAACTCTGCACGTGACCAGGTGGTCGCACTGCGAGCGGCTTCATCGGCGTTTGGCGCGCGCGGCGCGAACTGGCTCCGAAGTCTGTAGTAGTCGGCGAGGCCGAGTTGGTCGATCCATTCGGCGGCGGCGCGGCATCCCACGCAACACACCGGATGCGACACCCCTGCGACGGTGGCCTGAATCGCTTCACCGGCGGGCAGCGGCTCGCCACAGTGCCAGCAGCCGCGCGCCCGGGCGGTCATGGCGCGTCCCTGGGAGAATCCCGAGACGGGGCAGGGGAACCGAGCGGCATCTTCAGGAGCGTGATGCCCGCTTCGGGGAGCGGCTCATCGGCATGCCGGCTACCGAGCAGAATCAGCAGCGCGCAGCCGGTGACCGATGCGCCGAAGATGAGCGCTCCGAGCCACAGAATCGGCAGGCGATACCAGGGAATGACGGGTTCGTCACGTTGGGCAGGCGGCGGGCCCATCTGATGTGCCGTGCTGTTCATCGTTCAGCACCGCCGTGGGCCGGCTCGGCGGCTGCGGTCACCACCGCGTTCGCATCGCCGCCGAGGGACTGCGAGCGCAGCCAGGCGATGATCGCGCGCACCTCGGTCGGCTTCAGGCGGGCCTTCCACGCCGGCATCGTTCCCGAACGGCCGTTGCGGATCGTGTACTCGATGCTCGCCGCATCACCGCCGTAGAGCCAGGTCGAGTCCGTCAGGTTTGGCGCGCCGAGCTGTGGGTTGCCCTTGCCATCGATCCCGTGGCAGGCGGCGCAGAGCGCGAACGACGGCTGGCCTGCGGCAGCCTTCGCCGCGTCATGCGGAGCGCCGGAAAGGCTCAGCACGTACTGAACGACATTGGTGAGAGTCGTTGGATCGAGCGCTGCGCCGAGGGGAGGCATGACGCCCTGACGGCCTTCCATGATGCTGGTGGTGATCGACGCCGTATCGCCGCCGTACAGCCAGTCACCGTCCACGAGGTTCGGGGCGCCGAGCCGGGGGTTGCCTCGGGCGTCCCGCTGATGGCAGGCGGAACAGTTGTCGACGAACAAACGTTCGCCGTAACGCCGGGCCGCGGGGTTCGCCGCAAGCTGCTCGGGGGTGGCGTCGCTGAAGGAGTGCAGCAGCTTGCTGAGCTTCGCATCGTTGGCGGCTGTGGCGCGCTCGAGCTCCGCGCGCGACGTCCAGCGGAGAAGACCCGCTGCTCCGCCGAATCCCGGGTAGAGCGCAAGATAACTCGCGCCCCACACGAACAGACACGCTGACAGGAACACCCACCAGCGTGGCAGCTTGCGCACGCCTTCGCGCAGCGCCCCATGCGCCCACACGTGGCCCGTCGTGGAGTCCGGCTGCGTGGGCACATCCACCTTCTGCGCCCACACGAACAGGAAGAGCGTGATGCCGAGATTGAGCACGATGAGGGTCATGACCCACAGCGACCAGAAGGTGCTCATCGCCGATTCTCCCGATCGTTCGCGGGTGCCGGGTCATCGCAATCGCCCATCGGCAGGCGGGCGAGCGCGTCGTACTTGGGTTTGTGCCGGGCGTTCCACACCCAGATCCAGATGCCGATGAACGTGGCCATCAGCACCACGGTGACGACGCCGGCGAGCTGTCCCCAGAAGGGGCTCATCGTGCTGCCTCCGTGTTGCCTGGGGTTGATGCGCGGGCGGTGCGCGCCGCCGCCGGGGTTGTGGCTGGCGCGCTGGCTGTGCTCGTCGTGCCGGCCGCGCTGGCCGTTCTGGACGGACTGGCGGTGCGGGCCGGATTGACCGAGCGGGCTGGATTGTCCGTGCGGGCTGCATTGACGCTTCTGGCCGCATTGACATTGCTGGCTGGATCAGCGCTTCTGGCCGCATTGACGTTGCCGGCTGCACCAGCGCTGCTGGCCGCATTGGCGTTGCGGGCTGGATCAGCGTTGCCGGTCGTATCGGCGTTGCTGGCGAGTCCCGTCGTGCCGCTTGCGCTGGCCGCGACGTCGCTTGTCACGGCAGGTTCGTTGCTGACGCCCAGCCCCTGGAGGTAGGCCACCAGCGCATCGAGCGCAGTCTTGTCGGCCAGCGCTTGCGGCGCGGAGGCGATGTCCGCATCGGTGTACGGGTCGCCCAGCAGACGCAGCGTACGCATGCGCGCCATGACGTCGTTCGCGTCGAGGGGTTCCTTTTCGAGCCAGGGATACGCCGGCATGTTCGAGTCCTTCACGACCTGGCGCGGATCGAGCAGATGCAGGCGATGCCATGTGTCCGAGTACTTGCCGCCCACGCGCGCCAGATCCGGGCCGGTGCGCTTGGAGCCCCACAGGTGCGGCCGGTCGTATACCGACTCACTGGCGACGGAGTAGTGGCCGTAGCGCTGTGTTTCGGCGCGCAGCGCGCGGATCATCTGCGAGTGGCACGTGTAGCAGCCTTCACGCACGTAGATGTCCTTGCCGGCGAGGCGCAGCGGATCGTATGGCTTCACACCAGGCGGCGGCTCCACGGCGTTCGCAGCCATGAAGAGCGGCGTGATCTCCGCGAGCCCGCCGAGGGACACCATGATTGCCGTCAGGATGCCGAGCAGGACGGCATGCTTTTCGATCGCTTCGAAGTATTTGTATCCCCGTCTCACAGACAGTCTCCTCAACCCGACGTGGGCAGCGGTGCCGGCACCTGAGGCGGCTCAGGCTCCGGGATCGGCACGATGATCGGCTTGATGAGACGCGCGCGCGCCGCGGCGGCCGTGTGCCAGAGATTCCACGCCATGACGACCATGCCACCAAGCACCATCACGCCGCCGAGCCATCGGATGAGATAGAGGGGCTTGATCGCGATCAGGCTGTCGATGAAGGGATGAACCAGCGAGCCATCGGCGTGTGTCGCCCGCCACATGAGGCCCTCTGTGACGCCGGCGGCCCACATCGCGACGACGTAGAGCAGCAGACCGATGGTGTGCATCCAGAAGTGCAGTTCCATGGCCCGTTTGGAGTACATCGCCGGCTGGCCGAGCGCGCGCGGCGCCATGGCGTAGAGCGAGCCGATGGTGATCATGGCGACCCAGCCGATCGAGCCGGAGTGCACATGGGCCACCGTCCAGTCCGTGTAGTGCGAGAGCGAGTTGACGGTCTTCACAGCCATCATCGACCCTTCGGTGGTCGCCGCGGCATAGAACACGAGCGCGATCACCATGAACTTCGCGGCCGGGTCGGACTTCACGCGCTGCCACGCGCCGTTGAAGGTGAGCAGGCCATTTGCCGCGGAACCCCAGCTTGGCATCAGTAGCACGAGCGAGAACGCCATGCCGACGGACTGCACCCAGTCCGGCAGGGCCGTGTACATAAGGTGGTGCGAGCCGGCCCACATGTACACGGAGATCAGCGCCCAGAAATTGACGATGGAGAACCGATAGCTCCACAAGGGCTGCTGTGCCTGGCGCGGCACGAAGTAGTACATCATCCCCAGGAAGCCGGCGGTGAGGAAAAAGGCGACGGCGTTATGGCCGTACCACCACTGCACCATGGCGTCCACGACGCCCGAGTAGACCGGATAGGACTTCGTGAGCGACACCGGCACCGCGATGTTGTTCACGATGTGCAGCAGGCCCACGGCAATGATGAATGCGCCGTAGTACCAGTTCGCCACGTAGATGTGCTGAATGCGCCGGCGAGCGAGTGTGGCGAAGAACACCGCGCCAAAAGCGACCCACACAACCGCGATCAGAATGTCGATGAACCACTCGGGCTCGGCGTATTCCTTGCTCTGCGTGATGCCGAGAGGAACGGTCACCAGCGTGAGCAGACACGCGAGCTGCCAACCCCAGAACGTGAAGCGCGCCAGGGTAGGCAGTGCGAGGCGCGTGTGGCCCGTGCGTTGAACCACGTAGTAGCACGTGCCGATGAGTGCCGAGCCACCGAACGCGAAGATGACGCCGAACGTGTGAGTCGGGCGCAGTCGGCTGAACGTGAGCCATGGAACGTCGAAGTTGAGCGCCGGCCACGCCAGCTGCGCCGCGATGAACACCCCGAGACTCATGCCGACGACGCCCCACACGGCGGCCGCAAGGAGGAACAGGCGGACAATGTGATCGTCGTATGTTTCGGTGTGTCGCATGGGCCCTGGATGCGAGTGCTCTTTTCAGGGCCAAAATGCTGGCACGCGCACGCGGACCGGAGGATACGCACGACTGCTTAGACGATTTGTCACATCTCCGGGTCTCATTGCGAGTTGCCGAGCGATGGCAGGCGTGCCGCGCACAGGTGCTTCTCTCTTGCGCCGAATCTGTGACGCGGATCAGGGATAGCGCGCGGACCGCGCGACAGCGGATTCTGGAAAGTATGGATTTCTGCCTTGCGAGCGGCCGGCAGGCGAACGCGACTCGCGAGTTTCGCGACAAGCTGAGCGGTACGCGGCGATTGCCAGGCAGAGTGTCGAGCGCAAGCGTGCTCAGGAAAACCGGAATGCCAATTCGTGTTGCATCGGGCGTCGAGGCGCTTCTCTCTGCCGAATCGCATTGAGGCGGCGTGGAAGCAGATGCCGCAGCGCTTGTCGGCGCGGCGCGCATGTGCGCCCTTGGTCCAACTGAAGCACTCCGCCGTCTGGGCGTAGGCTTGGGCCTCATCCGTCCGCAGGTCTTCTGGAGTGGGGGCATCATGAGATCTCCCGCTCATCGGCGGCGCGCAGTGAACAACTTGCGGCCGGACACCGCGACATCCCCACCACTTTGGACGCTCACGGTGCGACGCACGCGCCGCCGGCACCGGACTCCCTGGAGATTCGGCTCCGATGCAAGAGACGCAAGAGTCCTATCTGCTGTGGATTGACCGCGCAGCCAACGTGATCGAAGGGCTGGCCGTCGCGCTCATCCTTGCGTTCATCATTGTCGCTACGCTGAGCTGGCTCAGGAGTGCGGCTCGCAAGCGTGCGTTCGTTATCGAAGACTACAGCCGTTATCGCAATCGGCTCGGTCGAGCGTTGCTGCTCGGACTCGAGATTCTCGTGGCGGCGGATATTGTGCGCACCGTTGCACTTCGCCCGACGCTTGCCAGTGTCGCCGCGCTTGGGATGCTCGTGGCGATTCGCACGTTTCTCAGTTGGTCGATCGTTGTGGAAGTCGAGGGCCGGTGGCCGTGGCAGGCCGGCCGGACGCCCGAGGCGGGACAGAAGGACGTGTGAGCTGCAGATCTGCTGGCGCCCGGCGTTCTCATCGCGACGCGTGAGCGCGGCATCATTCAGAGCAGAACGCTCATCACCTTTTCCAGCAGGACGTTCACGGGCACCAACAGCAGCAACGCCGGAACGAAGGGCAACAAGGCGGCACCGGCAAAGAGCAGCAGCCCCGGGACATCCATCGGCGCAATGCGCATTTCATATACATTCGCTACGACCTGATAGAGATCGGTGGTCGCCGAGAACGCCTGTGAGTCGAGCGGGTCTTTTGCTTTGGCCTCACCTTCATCGAGCCACGCGCGTTCGAAGTCTCGTCCCACGCGATTGGCGAGTGCGCCGTATTCGAGCACGCCCTTGTGCCAGAGGCTGAGAAGTTTGCCACTGAATACGAGGAGAGGGGACGCAAAGAGCAGCAGCATGACGAGCGCCGTGCCGAAGACGACATACGCGAAGGTCAGCGGTGCCGGACCCTCCCGCAGCATGCGGTCCATCAGGCCGCCGGCCATGATGACACTCAGGCCCGCAGCCGGAATCGAGAACGCGCGCAGGGACTGACTCACAAAGCGCAATCCCCCGCACCTGTCCGGGTGGCTCGCGAGCAGGCGAAGATCGAGACGCGACATCAGGCGGAGAAAGCGCGCCCAGAGCAGCACACGCCAGAACCACCCGAACACGAAAATGAGTAGCACCGGCATGCTGATGAGGACGTGCCACAGTCCCGCAGGGGAGCGATCGGCCAAGCCGTTCGCAGAGATTTGCCACCGCGGCAGCATGTCCACTGCGGCCAGGCGATTGATGCCGATCGCAGCAACGTATGCGAGGAGAATCACGCCTGCTTCGGCAACAGGGGAATCGAGCGCGCGTCGCGTAGTCTCGGTGGCCGCCTCGAATTTCGTGCGATCGGCGTCGATGACGAGCCCGGCTTTCGTGAAATGCCTGGCGAGAGAGCTGAGTCTCGGGACGCAGATGGATTCCGCGAGCATCAGCATGGGTAATGCGATCAGATAGCGCGCGTGAACGGCGATATCCCCCAGAAAGGATCGCAACGCCTCCGCATCAAAGGCCACCAGCAGAAGGAGCGGAAGCCATGCGGCCGTTCCGGCGAGCAAGATCTCGCGCGTGTAGGACGGGTGCGCGGGTTTGCGCATTCGAAGCCAGACTTCCAGTTTCGAAGGGGGACCGCCCGCGAAGAGTGGGGCCGCGGAGTGCACTGCCATTGCCGTGCTCGATTTCGAGCGATTCCTCATTCACGCGCGCAGCACGCACCGGAACCCGATGTGGCACGTGGCCGTGTCGATCATCTGCGGATAACGCGCGGCCGGGCGATACCGCCGGCAGTAATTCGGTGCGCAGAGATACGACCCGCCCTTGATGACCTTGCGGGGAATCCGAACCCGCGGCAAGCAGGGGTCGAAACTGTGCTCCATGGACGGGCCTCGCGGATTCACCGGGAGGCAGCACGCGTGAGAAACGGGCTTCCTGTGTTGATTGCGATACCAGTCGGTGGTCCACTCCCACACGTTCCCCGTCATCTCGTACAGCCCGTAGCCATTGGGCGGAAAGGAGCGCACGGGCGCGCGGCCCGCAAAGCCATCGAGCCGCAGGTTCTGCCAGGGGAACTGGCCTTGCCACGTGTTCGCGAGATGCTTCCCTTCGGGGGTGAGCTCATCGCCCCATGCGAACTCGGCCCCTTCGAGGCCACCTCGTGCGGCATATTCCCACTCCGCTTCGGTGGGCAACGCCTTGCCCGCCCAGCGCGCATAGGCCTGCGCGTCCTCGAATGCAACTTGCACGACAGGTTGGTCGAGCCGATCTTCGATAGAGCTGCGCGGGCCTTCCGGGTGGCGCCAGCATGCGCCGGGGACATAAGCCCACCAGTTCCGGAAATTTCGCAGATCCACCGGTCGCCGCGCCTGCTGGAATACGAGCGCGCCGGGCACGAGCATCAGCGGATCCGCGTCCGGAAACTGCTTCGGATCGAGCGGCCGCTCCGCGACGGTGACGTAGCCGGTCTCGTCCACGAACTGCTGGAAGTCCGCATTCGTCACCGCGGTGACATCCATCGCAAACGCGCTGACGCTCACACGGTGTGCCGGCGCCTCTTCGGGATAGTGCGAGTTCGAGCCCATGAGGAACGTGCCCTCGGGAATCCACGCCATCTGCGGACCTCTGCGCGGCACGGTGCGAGTGTGCTCTGCTTGGGCGGACATGAGCTGAGCCTCTGGAGGCGTTCCATCCGCGTTCACTATGAAAAGCCTGCGTGCCGCGGAGAATGGGACGTAGGTCCAACCTCAGCCCGAACATCTACTTGCACGGTCCGACGGATTTGCACCGGACAGACATCGATAACCGGCGCTCTTCAACCTCGGCCGCAGAGGATCCGGCGCGCACCTTCTGACGTGCGGGAAACACGCGTCCCATACCCGATATTCCGGTGTGTGCGGAAATGGATACGCGGTAATCTCTCCGCGTACGCGGCAAGCAATGCGGGTGGCGCGAAGCGAGGTGTTCCAGCCGGCCGCGCGCCGCGCAACGCGCAGGAGGCGCCAATGGCAGAGCTTCGCGACGAACGGCCCGAGTCTCTCATCGCGGCCGTACCTGCCACGTCACGCGCGATGCCTCATCCGGCATCGTCGGGCGAGCCGTTGCGTGCTCTGAGCTCGATCACGTTGCCTCCCCTCATTACGGCACTCGCGTATTTCCTTGCCGCCGAGCTGGGCGGACGGCTGGCGTTTCCCTCCGCTCCGGTCTCGGCAATCTGGGCGCCCAATGCCATCCTGCTTGCGGCGCTCATCCTCGCGCCTCGGGAGCGCTGGTGGGCGTATCTGCTCGCCGTCCTGCCGTTTCACTTCGCCGCGCAGCTTCCGGATCTCGCGTTTCGTCAGGTGCTCATCCAGTACGTCGCGAATGGCACCGAGTCCCTGCTGGGTGCGTGGGTTCTGCAGCGCTACTGGCAACAGCCCCGCTGTTTGGATCGCGTTCGCACCGCCTTCGTGCTCGTCGGCTTCGCTGCGATCCTTGCGCCGCTCATCACGAGCGTGCTCGTGGCCGGCGCGTTCACAGCGGTGCACGTGTCCGATGAGTTCTGGCTTGTCGTCAGCGCCCGCACGCTCACGAACGCCTTTGCCATCATCGCCCTCGTGCCGCTCATCGTTCATGGGCGGGAACGCTTTCGCAGCGGCCCCCGCGAGGTCCCCTTCGATCGGGTGGCGGAAGCGGCCGTGCTGACGGCGTGCCTCGCAGCCGTCGGTGTCGTCATGTTCGCGCATCCGGCGACCACGGGGCTGCCCCTGACATGGGCCGCCTATGCGCCGCTTCCGTTTCTGGTGTGGGCGGCGATGCGCTTCGGAACCACGGGAGCCTGCGCGGCGGCGCTACTCCTCGGGGGCTTGTCGACGTGGGGTGTGCTGAACGGCCATGGCCCGTTCGTGACGGGGGATCCGGTGCACAGCGCACTGTCGGTCGTCACGTTCCAGGTGTTTGCCGCGGCGCTGTTGCTTGTGTTCGCGTCGCTGATGGAGGAGCGCAAGGCCGCCGCGGTCGCGGAGGACGAGGCGCGCAACCAGCGCCTGCAGCTTGCGCACCTGGGGCGCGTCGCCGTTCTGGGTCAGCTCTCGGCAGCGTTCGCTCACGAGCTCAATCAACCGCTCACGTCGATCATGGGTAACGCCGAGGCCGCCATCCGCATGCTCTCGAGTGGCGTGATCGACCGGCGAGAGCTCGAGTCGATCCTGCTGGACATCCTCCATGACGACGAACGCGCCTCTCAGGTCATCCAGCGATTGCGTTCCCTGCTCAGCAAGGGCGAGACACAGCGGAACCCGATGAATCTCAATGCGGTGGTACAGGAAGTGCTGCAGCTCACGCGCAGCGAGCTGCTTACCCGGAACGTGTGCGTCACGACTGATTTCGACGCACAGCTTCAGGCGGTTCCGGGGGATCGCGTGCAAGTACAGCAGGTCGTGCTGAATCTGCTCATGAACGCGTGCGACGCGATGAGCAACGTCCCTCCGTCGCAGCGGAAGCTCACGCTCACGACGCGGTCCGAGGCCGGAGGCGCAAGCGTCGAGCTCGCGATCGAGGACAGCGGCGCTGGCATTCCGTCTGGAGAGGCCGAGCGCATCTTTCAGCCGTTCGTGACGACCAAGTCTTTTGGCATGGGCCTGGGGCTTGCGATCTGCCGCTCGGTGGCCGAAGCCCATCATGGGCGGCTGTGGGCGGAGAACCGCTCGGGGGGTGGGGCTGTGTTCCGACTGAGACTCCCTGCCGACGGAGGGTGACCACCATGAGCAGCTTCGAATGCGAGTCACAGGTGTTTCTCATCGACGATGATCCATCGATCTGTCGCGCGCTCAGCAGGGGCCTCGCATCGGAGGGGTTTCGCGTGCGCACGTGGACGAGCCCCACCGAGTTTCTCGAAGCGCGCGATCCCGAGGCGCCCGGCTGTGTGGTCGCCGACATCGCCATGCCGGAAATCGATGGTCTGGAGCTCCAGCGAACGTTGTGCGCGGACGGGCGCGGTTGGCCCATCGTCTTCATCACGGGCATCGGCACCGTCGAAACGACCGTTCAGGCGATGCGGGCGGGCGCGGTGACGTTCCTTCCCAAGCCGGTTCATCTCGCCGAGCTTGCAGCGGCCGTGCGGGAGGCATTGGAGCGGGATGCCTGCGCGCGGGAAGCGCGCGCGCATCGGGAACTGATCGCATCGCGCCTTGCTGAGCTCACTGCGCGGGAGCGGCAGGTTCTCGAGCTGGTCGTCGCCGGCCGGCTGAACAAGCAGATCGCTGCCCAGCTCGGCACGGCCGAAAAGACGATCAAAGTGCACCGTGGACGCGTCATGCTGAAGATGCGAGCACGGTCGCTCGCCGAGCTGGTGATGATGAGCTGCGAGGCCGGCATCCACGCGGACTACGCGCACCAGTGAGACGAAGGTCCACTGTTCAGCGGGAGAATGCCGTCGCCTACTTCCTTGCATGGCGACTGCGCACCCACTCATTGCAGTGGTCGATGATGAGCAATCCGTGAGACGTGCGCTCGTGCGGTTGTTGCGCGCCGCGAACTGGGAGGCGGAAGCGTTCGCTTCCGGCGAGGCACTTATCGACTCGCTCGCGGTGAGGCCGCCTGCCTGCGTGATCCTCGATATCCACATGCCGGGACTCACGGGACGGGAGGTTCAGCGCCGTATCGCCATGATGGGTCTGGATATCCCCGTGATCATGATGACGGCGTACGACGAGCCGGCCCTGCGTGAGCAGTGTCTGGCCGCGGGAGCCATCGCGTACCTCTGCAAGCCGCTGCGTGCCGAGACGCTTCTGGGCGCCATCGAGAACGCCGTTGTCGGGCGGGCGCGGCATTGAGCGGGCGCGTCGGCGCGGATGTTGGGGTCGGGGGAGACGTGGCAGCGCTCTCCGAGCGGGTCGGGAGGAGCAGGGCTATGAAGCACAGGTTCTCAACCGCTTCGGCATGGTGTGGCTTGGCCGCCTGCGTGGTGATTGCCCTGGCGCCGGGCGCTTTCGGACAGGGCAATCTGGGGTTCCTGAGAAACACGCCCTTGCAGTCTTTCAACGAGCAGGACCGCGCGCTCCTGCGAGAAGCGATGGCGGACGTGCTGAACAGCAGCGAGCCCACGGCATCCCGCACATGGAAGAACGACGCCACGGGCAGCGGCGGAACGATCCAATCCCTTGCGCGCTTCGATAACGCGGACGGCCGTGAGTGCAGGCAACTGCAAATGCAGAATCGCGGGAGTCGCGGCGAGTCCAACGCGCTCACGATGAGCGTCTGTCGCGATGACAAGGGCGAGTGGCGCGCGGACCCGCATGCTCAGCCACCGGAAGAGCCCAAATAGGGCATCGGCACATGTCGCGGTGTGGCGCGCGGCACTCGCTCGGCGTCTGCGCTGCGTCGGCTCTCGCAATCACCGCGCTTGAACGTGGACAGCGCTGCTGGAAACGACTGTGTAGCCAAGGTCAAATTGCGCCGGGTGAGCTTCCTCTGAACGATGCGAGGCGATGAGAAGCGAGCTGTTGGCTCGCGCGTGTCAGACAGCGCGCGCGACGCTTTCAGAGGGAGGCCAACATGACTGAGCGCAAATTTCCGGATGGTTTCTATTGGGGCACGGCCACGTCGTCGTACCAGATCGAGGGTGCATGGAACGAGGACGGGAAGGGATCTGGGACACCTATGCGCACACGCCGGGCAAGATCCGGAACAACGACACGGGGGACGTCGCCAACGATCACTACCATCGCTACAAGGAAGACGTCGCGCTGATGAAGAGCCTCGGGGCGAACGCCTATCGGTTCTCCATCGCGTGGCCGCGCATTTTTCCCCAAGGCACCGGCACGCCGAATCCGAAGGGACTCGATTAGCGACCGCCGGACAGCCCGGCAATCTTCGTGCGGGCGCCATGGCATTCGGTGTCCGATCCCGGCTATTTCCGTGGCACCGTCGTGTCCAAGCTCGGCACGCTGCGGGAGCCTTCCAGCTTGCAGGGACTCTCGCTGTTCCTGCCCTCGCTGTTCGATCCCGACAGGGTAAGAAGGAGATGGTGGGAGATGTATGTCCGCGACGTACCCGTTGCGCGATGTACCCGTGACACCACAACCTGAGAG
>JADGHX010000056.1 GCA_019683695.1 Steroidobacteraceae bacterium | reverse complement strand
GCCCGCACCCCCACACCGCCACCGTGTCACCCTGGCGGATGTTGCAGTTCTCGGCGGCCATGTAGCCGGTGGGGAAGATGTCCGACAGAAACAGCACCTGCTCGTCCGTGAGCGAATCCGGCACCTTGACCGGGCCGACGTCCGCGTACGGAATGCGCACGTACTGCGCCTGCCCGCCGGCATACCCGCCGAGCATGTGGGAGTAGCCGTAAATTCCAGCGGGCGAGTGCCCCCACATCTTCTCTGCCATCCACGCGTTGGGGTTCGAGTTCTCGCAGAGCGAGAACTGGCCCTCGGTGCAGAAGAAGCAGTTCCCGCACGAGATGGGGAACGGGTTGACCACGCGATCGCCCACCTTCAGCTCGCGCACGGCCGGGCCCACTTCCACGACCTCGCCCATGAACTCGTGACCGAGGATGTCGCCCTTCATCATCGTGGGGATGTAGCCATCGTACAGATGAAGATCCGATCCGCAGATGGCAGTCGACGTCACGCGCACGATCGCGTCGCGCGGATTGAGGATCTGCGGGTCCGGCACATTCTCGACCGTGATCCGACGGGTCCCGTGCCAGCATGCTGCTTTCATGACGCCCTCGCTTCGAGTCCACGTGAATCGCCGCCGCGCCACATCTGGCGCGAGATCCGTCCCTCCCGCCACAAGCGCGCGAGAATGCTGCGCCGCCCCGCAGGCTGCCCGCGCGTCGTGGCGATCTCGCCGGTTTCCACGATCTGCTTGAACCGTCGCAGGTCTTCGCGCAGCTGGATCGAAGGCTCCTCACCCGTCATTCGCGCGAACAACGCGCCGACGCGTCCCGCGGGCGGCGAGTAATGCATGGTGATGCGCAACACCGTTCCCCGACCGTTCGGCGCGGGATCGAAGCGCACAGTGCCCGCATTCGAAACCTGCGCGTTCTCGAGTGAATGCCACGAGATGCGCTCGCCGGGGATGTCCTCCGTGATTTCGGCATCCCATTCCAAGTAGCCGCCGCCGGGCGAGCGAGCGCGCCAGTGGCTGCGCTTGTCGTCCAGTATCTGCACGCTTTCCAGATGCTTCATGAAGCGCGGCAGGTCCTGCAGCTTCCGCCAGGCGTCGTAGCAGGTTTGCGGCGTGGCGTTGATCGAAATGCTCTTCTCCACGAAGACATCCACCATCTCCTGTGTGCCCTCGCGGGATCGCATGAGGCGCGTCTGCTGCGTGCTCGCGAACACATCGAGCGCGGTAATGCCCGCAACGGCCGCGGTGGCGATGACGGTGCGGCCGCGGTGGAGATTGGCGCCGCGCAGCCCTGTTCCGAGCAGCGCAAGATCCATCACGTCCCCGGCCACACGGAACCACAACCACGGTGCGGGATTGCGGCTCGCCAGGATGCCAACCCCGGCGCCGAGCTCGCGGACGCCCACGAGCCCCATGAGGGTGGCGTGATTGTCGCGCCCGATCAGTCGGGCCGAGGCGCGGGGCGCGAGCAGCGCGGCCATTCCGAGCCCGAGACTGGCGAAACCGAGACTGCGGCCGAGCCGGTCCGCACCCGACGGGCTCAGCACGGCGCGCCGCTCGCCACGCGGTTGCCCGCCTCCGCGGCGCGATCCGTAGTAACCCGGCGCGTACGCTGGCCGCGCTCCGGAGCCTTGCCAGGATCCGGCGCCCGGCTGTGCAGATTCAGTTGCCATGGACTCTCTCCCGCTGCGCGCTCATCCCGACGCGCTCCACAGCAAGCGATGTTCCGAACGTGCGCGCAGCAATCACGGCGTGGCCCAACTGAGACGCGTCCGTGACGACAACCCTGCGGCGATGGCAAGATCGCCGGGACAATCGAGGGGGGATGCCGATGATCCGCAAAATCGCCGCAGCGCTGCTGGCGAATGCGCTGCTCTGGGGCGCCGCGCCGGACGTGACGGCCCATCATTCGGTGGGCGGGCAGTTCGATCTGTCACGCACCCTCACGTTGAGCGGCGTGGTTTCGAAGGTCGACTGGGTCAATCCGCACATCTACATCCATCTCGACGTGAAGGGCGCGAACGGCCAGGTGGACACGTGGCGTCTGGAATGCGTGCCCGTCGGCATGGCGCGCAAGGCGGGGCTCACGAAAGCGATGCTGGAAGGCAAGGGTGAAACGGTCACGGTGATCGTCTTCCCGGCGCGCGATGGCACGCAGCACCTCGGCTACATGGCAAAGCTCACCTACCCCGACGGCCGCTTCTACCAGTTCAGCGCCGAGAACAGCGGCCGCAGCTAGCTGCCTGTTCAACCGCAGAGGGGGAACCGACATGACCGCATGCGCACCCACCCGCACCCGAACGGCCACCGCGCTGCTCGCAGCGACGGCTCTGTGTGCCTTCATGCCGTCGCAGTCGCATTCCGCTGAATCCGGGCAAGCGGCCGGCAGCGCGTCCGCGCCCGCATCGGCGAGCTCGCTCCCGCGGTTGTCCGACGGCCATCCGGACTTCAACGGCACGTGGGACAACGGCAGCGGATACGACTTCATCCAGCCGCAGAAGTCCGCGGACGGCTCCATCTGCATTTCCGGATGCCCGAAGCCTGCGGGCGCCGCACCCGCGCGAGCGCCGCTGCCGCCGGATCGCCCGAAGTACAAGCCGGAGTTCGTGGCGAAAGTGAAGGATCTCGAGGCGCGTCAGGTGGAGATGGATCCGGTGCTCCGCTGCCGGTCCCCCGGCCTGCCGCGCATCGGGCCCCCGGACAAGATCGTGCAGCGCCCGGGCGAGATCGTGTTCCTGTACGACGACGTGTCGGGCAGCTTCTGGCGCATCATTCCCACCGACGGCCGCAAGCATCGGCCGGATGCGGACGAAAGTTATCTCGGAGATGCCATCGGCTGGTGGGAGGGCGACACGCTGGTCGTCGAGACGGTGAACTTCAATGAAGACACCTGGCTCACCGACGATGGCGCCTTCCACACGAAGAACCTGCGCGTCATCGAACGGCTCACGCGCAACGGGGACACGATGCAGTGGCAGGCCACCGCGTACGACGCGGACGTGCTCGCAGAGCCCTGGACCTTGCGCCCGCGCGTCATGAAGCTCACCACGCAGGAGCTTCAGGAGCCTGTTCCCTGCGTGGAGCAGGATCTCAAGCACGTCGTGGACGGCACGCATCACGACAACCCGCGCTGAGCGCGCGTTCCTTGCGCCCGGGCGGCCTCGCCGGCAGCGTGAGGCCGCTCCATAAGCCTTTGTTCCTCGTGTCGTTATTCGACGTTAACGGGCGTGCTAGGATGCCGCGCCATGACCAGCCCGGAGTCCCTGCGCGCACACGCAGAGCGTATCCGCGCCAGCGGTGTGCTGGGGCGCTCGCCCCTCATGCAGCGCTTGTTCGATTTCCTGCTCGAGTGCTCGCTCGAGGGCCGGGCGCCCAAGGAAATCGAAGTGGCCATGGATGCCTTCGGCAAGGGCGCGGAGTTCGATGTTTCGCAGGACGCGATGGTGCGCGTGTACGTGCACAAGCTCCGCCGCAAGCTGGAAGAGTTCTACGCCGGGCCGGGCGCGGCGGAGCCGGTGCGCATCACCATTCCGAAGGGCGAGTATCGCTTCGTCAGCGAGGATGTCAGTCCCGTCGCCACCGAAGATCCCGCCACTGCGGCCGCGTCGCCGGGAGCGGCGCCCTCCTCGCCCGGCGCGGTTCCGCTCAACCCCGCGAGATCTGATTCTGGTTCACAAGCCACCCGCGGGCGCTGGCGCATCGGGTTGCTCGCCGCCGCAGTGGTCGCACTCCTGGTGAATGCCGGGTTGTTGCTGGCCCTGTATTTCCGCCCCGCGGCACAGGCGGATGAGCTCGCACCGGTGCGCACCAGTCCGCTCTGGGCGCCGCTCATGAACGATGACCGCACCATCTTCCTGGTGGTGGGCGACTACTACATCTTCGGCGAGACGGACGAACGCATGGAGGTGAAGCGGCTAATCCGCGAGTTCGACATCAACTCGCCCAAGGACCTCGAGCAGTTCGTGCAGCTCAACCCCGAAGTCGGCGAGAACTATCTCAATCTGGATCTCGCGTACCTGCCCACGGCCGCCGCATTCGCGCTCCGGGACGTGATGCCCGTGCTCGCGCGCGAGAGCCGCCGCGTGCGCGTGGTGACCATGTCGGAGCTGAATCCCGCCGTCATCAAGACCGCGCACGTGGTGTATCTCGGGTACCTGAGCGGGCTCGGCCGGCTGCAGGACCTGGTGTTCGCGGGCTCGCGCCTCGCTTTCGGCTCAACGTACGACGAAGTGGTGGACCGCAAGACAAACCACCACTACGTGAGCCAGGCCGGCATCCCCTATCGCGCGGACGCGAAGTACCACGACTACGGATACTTCGCCACGTTCGCCGGGCCCGGCGGCAATCGCATCATCATCATCGCGGGAATGCGTGACGTGGCCACCATGCATATGTCCGAAACCGTGACGACGCCGCGCCGGTTGCAGACGCTGCTTGCGCAGGCCAGCAACGCGCCGGACTTCGAAGCGCTCTACGAGGTGTATGGCATGGATCGGCTCAACCTCGCGGGCAAGCTCCTCATGACCTCGCCCCTCGACAGCACGCGAATCTGGACCGGCGCCAACGCCGAATAGCCGCCCGGACGAGCCACCGCACCGCGCGCCCTACTCGATTTCGCGTGGAAGCGCCATCTCTGGCACACCGGACGTGCGGCCTTATACTGCGCGCCCTTTTTCGCCGACCGGTCTCATGTGGTTCCGAAATCTCATCGTCTACCGCCTGCCCGCTGACTGGGCGATTTCCGCGGCGGAGCTGGAAGAGCAGCTCGGGCGGCGCACGCTGCAACCGTGCGGCCCCTTTGACATGTTCAGCCGCGGCTGGGTGCCGCCCGCCAGCACGGGCCGCCTGCTGCACACCGTGAACCAGCAGCACCTGATCGCGCTCGGCGTCGATCAGAAGCTCCTGCCCGCGTCCATCATCCGTCAGGTTGCCGCCGAGCGTGCCGAGGAACAGGCGCGGGAACAGGGGTTTCCCGTGGGACGGCGCCAGATGCGGGACATCAAGCTGCGTGTGACGGAGGAGCTGCGCGCCCGCGCCCTCACCCGCCGCCGCATCACGCGCGCCTGGATCGATCCGCAGAACGGCTGGTTCGTCGTCGATGCCGCCGGCGGCGCCCGCGCCGATGAGCTCGTGGAAACCTTGCGCGAAACGCTCGGGAGCCTCGCCGTCTCGTTCCTCGAGACCTCGCGCTCGCCGCAGCAATCGATGGCCTCCTGGCTCATGCACGGCGATGCGCCCGCGCGCTTCTCCATCGACCAGGACCTCGAGCTGCAATCAGCGGATGCCACAAAGGCCACCGTGCGTTACGCGCGCCATCCCCTCGATGCGCGGGAAGTGCAGGCCCACCTCAAGAGCGGCAAGTACCCGATGAAGCTCGGCCTCACGTGGAGCGACCGCATCTCCTTCGTGCTCACGGAGAAACTCCAGATCAAGCGGCTCGAGTTCCTGGAGATGACCCGCGACACCGCCGATGGCGGCGAGGTCGACGAGGCCGAGCAGTTCGACATCGATTTCGCCGTGATGACGGGCGAGCTGGCGAAGCTCCTCGAGGATCTGGCGAGCGCACTCGGCGCCGAGCAGCCGCGGCAGGCCGCCGCCGCGTGAGCCTGTCCGAATGATGGCCGTTCGGTAAGGTTGGTCCGCCCGGCACACGCGGCGGGCCGCGCCGCCCTGCTGTCTCGCCCCTCGACTCCTGTACTCTCCGCGCACCACACGTACAGGAGAGACCATGAAGCCCGGCTATTGCCTGTCCGCCGCAGCGGCTGCTCTCTTTCTGATCCCGGCTGCGGCACCCGCCGACCCGGTCGTCACCGATAACACCGTCATCACCGAGGATCGCCGGATCGCGATCCTCCAGGCGAAACTGGCCTCGCTGCAGAAGCAGGTGGAGCTGCTCGAGGACGCCAAGGCCATCGAACGCCTGCAGCAGGCCTACGGGTACTACGTGAGCGAAGGCATGGGCAGCGAAGCCGCCGCGCTCTTCTCGGACAGCCCCACCGCCTCGATCGAGCTCGGCCAGCAGGGCGTGTACGTGGGCAAGGAGCGCATTCGCGCCTTCCTCACGCACGGGGGCGAGGGCCTGAAGGAAGGCGAGATCCGCGAGTCGCCGATCATGCAGGGCGTGATTCACGTTGCGCCGGATGGCAAGACAGCCAAGGGCCGCTTCCGCATGCTCGTGATGAGCGGCATGGCGGGCCAGGACGGGCGCTGGACCGAGGGTCCCTTCGAGAACGAGTACGTGAAGGAGAACGGCGTCTGGAAGTTCAGCAAGGTGCACGGGTACACCACCGTGAGCGGCTCGTACGACGAGGGCTGGCACAAGAAGCCATTTCCCGTGGAGGGGCCGCTGGCGGACTTGCCTCCTGACCGGCCACCCACGGAGAAGTACGAGGCGTTTCCGTCCTTC
Organism: Steroidobacteraceae bacterium; assembly: GCA_019683695.1. Lineage (GTDB taxonomy): Bacteria > Pseudomonadota > Gammaproteobacteria > Steroidobacterales > Steroidobacteraceae > JADGHX01. Next base: position 19,787 of record JADGHX010000056.1, on the reverse strand, counting down.
TACCTGCCGCCCTACCACTACCTGCATCCGGTGACGCAGAAGCCGGTGGCCTGGGACTGAGGGCGCGACATGACCATCACTTCTCACGTTTCTGTCACACGCCTCACCGTCGCGGTGTTCGCACTTTGCGCGTTCGCGTTCCAGACGCCGCTCCACGCGCAAGGCTCGCGACCGCAGGTCTCGCCGGATCTGCAGGCGAAGATCGCCGCGGCATACGAGAAGGCGCAGAGCATCGCGCGCCGGGCCGAGCGCGTGCGGGACATCGACCAGCTCCGGAACCTCCAGGCTGCATACGGCTACTACGTCGACAAGGCGCTGTGGGACGACGTCGTCGACCTCTTCACCGAGAACGGCACGATGGAGCTGGGCCTGAACGGCGTGTACGTCGGCAAGAAGAGCATCCGCCGCTATCTCTACAGCCTCACCGGCGGCAAGCCGGGGCTGCGGCCGGGTGAGCTGAACAACCACATCCAGCTGTCGCCCGTCATCACGCTCGCGCCCGATGGCCAGTCCGCCAAGGCGCGCTGGCGCGCGCTGATCCAGGGCGGGATGTACGGCAAGGGATCCGGGGGCGACTGGGGCTCCGGCATCTACGAGAACGAATACGTGAAGGAGAACGGCGTCTGGAAGATCCAGTCGCTGCACTTCTACGTGAAGTTCTACGCGCCCTACGAAGGCGGCTGGACGAAGGCGCCGAAGGAAACGGCGCTGCGCTATGGCAAATCGAACGTTCGCCCGGATCGCCCGCCCAGCGTGAAGTACGAGCCGTATCCCGCGCATTTCACGCCGCCCTTCCACTACGAGAATCCGGTGACGAGCTCGTACGTGTTCGGCGCCAGCGCCCCGGCACCGAAAGGTTCGAGCGCCGGCTCACCGCCGCGAACCGTGGCGGAGCTCGAAGCCTGCGTGCGCAGGCTCGAGCACGAAGTGGATCGCCTGCAGTCCGCGCTGGACGTGGAGAATCTCAACTCCATTTACGGCTACTACGTCGACAAGTCCATGCAGGACGCGATCTCCGCGCTCTTCGCGGAGGAATCCACGCTCGAGATTCTCGGGCGCGGTGTGTTCCTCGGCCGCGATCGCATCTACGAATACATGCGTCGTCTGGGCGCTCCCCAGCAAGGCTCGCTGTTCAATCACATGCAGCTGCAGCCCTACATCACCATCTCCCAGGATGGCACCACCGCAAAGATGCGCACGCGCCTCTTCGTGATGTTCGGGCGAACGGGGCAAGCCGCGCAGTGGGGCGAAGGCATTTACGAGAACACGTTCGTCCGCGAGAACGGTGTGTGGAAGTACAAGAACCTGCAGGGCTTCCAGACCTTCTACACGAACTACGACCAGGGCTGGGCCAGGCAGTCCGCCAAGATCTTCGCGCCCTTCCCGGGATATCCGCCGGATGCGCCACAGTCCGTGGCGTATGACCCGTATCCCGCGCTGTTCACTCCACCGTTCCATTACCGCAACCCCGTGTCGGGGCGCTGATGGCTTCCGGGGTGCGCGGCAAGCGATGCCGCGTTCCCCGGCACAGCTCACCGCGTGACAGCGCGCGTGCGCAGAACGCGAATTTCAGGCGTCAACTACACACGCGCTCCTGCTGCGCCGGGCACCCCGCAGACGCGCGTAACGGTTCACGGGCGGCGCCAGTCCCCGTACCATTGCGGCCTCGCTGACACGGCCATAACCGGATAGCCCATGGGACGTATCTTCGAAGTCAGAAAACACACGATGTTTGCGCGCTGGAACCGCATGGCGAAGCAGTTCGCGCGCATTGCCAAGGACATCACCATGGCCGTGAAGGCCGGCGGGCCGGACCCTCAGGGCAACCCTGCCCTACGCCGGTTCATCCAGAACGCGCGTGCGGTGAACATGCCGAAGGACCGCATCGAGGCCGCCATCAAGCGCGCGTCCGGGCGAGATGCAACGAACTATCAGCAGGTGCTGTACGAGGCGTACGCCCCGCACGGCGTCGCGCTTCTGATCGAGACGGCCACGGACAATCCCACTCGCACGGTGGCCTCCGTCCGCAGCATCGTCACCAAGCACGGCGGCAATCTCGCCACGAGCGGCAGCGTGAGTTTCCAGTTCACGAAGATGGGCGTGTTTCGCCTCGACCCGGCCGGCATCGATCAGGACGATCTGGAGCTCTATCTCATCGATCACGGCCTCGAGGAAATGGGCGAAGGCACCGGCGAGAAGGGCGAGCCGCAGCTCGTCATCCGTTGCGCCTTCGCGGATTTCGGCAAGCTGCAGGAAGCGCTGGAGGCGCGGAACATCGCACCCCTCTCTGCGGAGCACCAATACATCCCTTCCGCCCCGGTGCAGTTGCCCGAGGAGCAGGCGACGGAAGTCCTCACGCTCATCGACAAGCTGGAACAGGACGACGACGTCCAGGCCGTGTTCCACAACCTCGCGTAACTGCGCTCAGGCAACGGCGGTCGCTTCCAGCTCGACGACAATGTCCGGATGGAACAGCGACGCCACGCCCAGCAGCGTGCCGGGCGGCTTGCATCCGGCCCTGGCGAGGCGCTCGGCGACCGTGGCGGACGCTTCGAGATAGGCCTTCACGTTCGTGACGTAGTAGTTGAGCCGCACGACGTTTGCGAGCGTCATGCCCGCCTTGGCGAGCACGGTTTCGAGATTGTCCAGCGCCTGAGCGAGCTGGGCGGCCATGTTGCCGGCATGAAGCGGATTGCCCTCGGCGTCCACCGAGGTCTGCCCCGCCACATACAGCACCCGCTGCGCACCCGTCACCTCCATGGCCTGAGAAAACCCGAACGCGTCCTGCCACTTCCACGGATTCACCGGCGTCATTTTCATGGATGCAAGCTCCTGCGCAGGCTTGGACTCACGCCAGATAATCGATGAGGTTGCGGTACGCGCGCGGCTCGGTGACCGCGACGAACGCAAGCCCGACGAGCGCCCCGCTGATGTGCGCATCGTGATTGATCTGGCCCACGTTCTGCTTCGACTGCCAATAGCTGTACGCCAGATAGCCCACCGCGAAAAGCGGCGCCGGAATCGGCACAGGAATGGGGAAGAGGAACAGGGACTGGTTCGGGAAATACACGATGGACGCGAACAGCACCCCGAGCACGGCCCCCGAGGCGCCAAGAGTCGCGTAGTTCGGATCGTTCCGGTGCTTGTAGCACGTGCCCAGGTCGCTCAGCACCAGCGCGAGCAGGTACAGCAGGAAGAACGGCACCGACCCGATCACCCGCTCGAGCGGAAACGCGAAGAAGAAGAACGTGATCATGTTGAAGATGAGGTGCATCGCATCCGCATGCACGAAGCCACTCGTGACCAGCCGTTCGTACTCGCGTTTGCGGAACACCCAGTAGGGCCGCAGGATCGCGCGGTCGATGATGCGCGGGTTGCGCAGGCCCATGATGCTGACGACCAGCGTCACGGCCAGGATGATCGTGGAAGCGGGTGAATAGAGCAGAAAGGTCATGGCGTCACGGAGGGTGGGGTCTCAAGGTTCTTGGCCCGCCTGCGCCTCACCCGCGCGGGTCAGCGCAGGCGCGGCCGGCTTCGGCCGGGGCCCATAGTGTGGCAGAGGTGCGCCGAACTCGTATGCGCCGAGATCGGGCGCGCGGCCCAGATACCCGTCGGTCACATTGGACAGGGCGACGCCCGCATCGATGGCGGCGGAGCCCTTCCGCAGGCGCAGATCCACAGCGTCCACGGCCACAACCCGCGTCGGGTCGGTGAAATCCGGCTCCGGCGCGTTCACGAACACGTCGTAATCGATGACGCGGCTGTGCCGGTCCTGGCCTGTTGCGCGGCTGTAAGCCTGCAGCGTGGGAAACACCCGGCGCGTGAACGGGATGGTCGGAAAGCGCGCCGGGGTGCTCTTGTGCTCCGGGTAGTAGTTCCGCGTCTCGTCAAACGGCGGGGAATTCCACGCGAACGCGTCCTTCGAGCCGGGGTTCGGCCGGAAGCCGTTGTAGTCCGAGCTGCTGTAGTTGGTGAAGGTGTCCACCGAGAACACGCGCGGCTGCGTCCCCTGCCCGAGGATGAGGTTGTTTCGCAGGTGCATGTTTGACACGGGCGTGAGCTGCTTGAGCTCTCCGACGTACGTGTTGTTCAGGTAGTAGATGCCGGAAGGCTCCCCGTGGATCTTCACCGGCCCCCACCAGGCGTTGTACACCACGTTGCGAATGAAATAGACCGGGCCGCCGAGAATGGGCTGCGGGCTCATGGCACCGAGCACGGCGTTGAAGCAGCGGTTGCGCAGCACGCGCACATTGCGCACACCGCCATCTGCCTCGAAGCAGTTGTCGTGCACCACCGAGACATCGTTGTTGTAGATGTCGATGGAGGCCGGCAAACGCTCTCGCGGTGTGTTCGGATAATCATCCGGCATGCCGTACGTGGCGTGATCGAGCCCGTCGTGGAATCCGCGCACGCGGTTGTAGGCCATCACGTGGCCCGGCCCGTAGATCGAGACGGCATAGAACGACTTCATCTTCGCGCGCTCGGCGAAGTCCGGCCGGCTGGCCCAGGGCTCGATGGCGTACCACGTGAACACGGAGTCGAGCGGCTCGCGCCCGAGCATGTCGTTGTCCGCGATGTAGAAGCCGCTCGATCCGGACCAGTCCGAGTGCACGGCCGTACCGATGTCCTCGAACCGCACGCGCTTCACCGTGAGCCCTTTCGCGCCCGCGATGCCCTTCATGCCCGCTTCGATGGCCGTGCCGGTGTTCCGGATGGTGATGCCTTCGAAGTAGTGATAGTCACCGCCCATGACGTTGAACAGCACGGTGTTCCCGTCACCGTCGAAGATAACCTCGCCATCGCCCGCGCCGACAATGGCGATGGGCTTGTCCGGCGTGCCGTCCTGCGTGAGGTAGTACGTGCCGTCCCACGGCGTGCCACAGCACGTTCTGAACCCGCTGTTGATCTCGTGCGAGTAGTGGTCGTGCTTGCTGAGATACACACCGGCGTGCACGAGAATGGTGTCGCCCGGCCGCACGCGAGGCGGCGATGCCCGGCTCCAGTCGCCCCCGAGCGCGGCCATGTAGTAGGCCTCGAGCAGCCCCGAGAACGCCGGCTGCTGCTTCGGCCCGTCGTAGCCGGGCGGGTAGACATGGAACACGTGTCCGCCGCTTGCGGGCTTTGGCTCGGCGCGTGTGCGCACCGTGACGGTCTTCTCCGCTTCGCCGATGACGCCGTCGGGGTCCTTGAGGGACAGGGTGACTTCGTATTCCGTGTCCTCCTGCAGATCGAACAGGCTCCCGGCGAACATGTTCGGCGCGATGTAATCGATGGCGCCGCGCGTCCACACCTGCTCGTTCTGCAGCCGCAGCAGATCGAGGCCGCGCGACCAGCGCGACTCGCCCTTCTTGCGGTATGCGATCGTGACTTGCGCGTTCCGGTTGTCATCCCCCTGGATTTCCCACGCAAAGCCCAGCGCCATAAGCGTGGGTGGGTCGATGATCAGCTCGCCTGTCGTCGTGCGGTTCTCCGCAAGCGCAGGCACCGAAGCGATGAGCAAAAGCAGCGCGGCCGGGACACTCCGCATTCGGCAGCCTCCGATAAACGAAGCGCGGAGATTACTGGGCCAGCGGACGCAAGGACAGGCGCCGCACCCGCGATAACCGTGCGACGGCCGGGTTCCCGCGCACGGGAATGCGCCAGGGACTGAACCTGTAGACCAACAGAAGGAGCGCCGCCAACGCGGGGAGCCATTGCATGTTCGTGCTCACCCACTGCCGTTTGGCGAGCCGCGGGTCCTGCATCGCTTTGCTGACGGACGCCACATCCGTCATGCGCACGTAATGCAAGCCCACATCCTGCGCCAGTTTGCGCAGGTGCGCCTCGCGAAGTGCAGAGAGATGCTCGCGCGGCTTCGCCTCACCCCCTGCGGTTTCTCCGTTCCGCTGCAGCACTTCCCAGGCGCGCCAGTAGCCCACACGCTTGCCCTCCTCGTCGATCTTCGGGATGCGGCGGGGCGTATCCCCTCCGGTGCCGATGATCGTGCCGGGTGTCTCGCCGGGGATCACGTCGTCGAAGCGGCGCGGTGGATTGGCGGGATCGATGGGCGGGGCTTCCTGGCCGTCCGTGAAGAAGAGGACGCTCGAGGTTCCACCGGCCTCGTGCGCAGCGCGCAGGGCCCAGAACACGCCCTTCGACACTTCGCTCGCGTTCGCCCAACGCATGCGGCCATCGATCTGATCGAGGGATGCGACCAGGTCCCCATAGTTCTCGCACACCTCGATCGGCGCGAGCAGCAGCAGCGTGCGGTACTCCGTGAACACACCCCAGCCGACGCGCGACCCGCAAGGCAGTTCGCGCAGGGCCTCGTGAACGGCGTGTCGCGCGAAATCGAGGCGGCTGACCGGAGCGCCGTCGAGCTCGTAGTCCTCCACGCCCATGCTCTGGGAGATATCGAAGACGACGATGTGGTCGAAGGTTTGCCGCGGAACCGTCAGAGGAGGCAGCGCCACTGCGATCACGAGCAGAATGAGCGCCAGCACGAGCAGGCGTGCCTCACCGCTCCAGACGATGCGCATGACGGTCGGTTCGCTGCGCGCTGTGCGTGCATGCGCCGTTGACGAGCCGGTACGAGCCACCACGCTGAGCCAAGCGCGAGCCGCCCATGCGACGCGGCTGCTCATGGCAAATCCATCCGCGCGCCCTGCACGGTGCTGGCGGCGCGCTCCTCGGCGCCCTCCTCGTCGTCCTCGCCCAGCGCCTCCTCGTCGAACTCTGGCGCGAGACGCAGGGCGAGCTCGAGGTTGTACCGGGCATCCCAGTTGCTCGGGTCCTCGCGCAGAACTTCGCGATAGCTCTGCTTCGCGAGCTCGATGAGTGGCAGAGCCAGCGTTGCGTCCTGCGTGGTCGTGTGGGCGGCGGCACGCATGTGCACATTGCCCACGTTGTACAGAGCGGCCTGACGCAACGATTCCCGGCTGTTCTGAATCAGCTGTTTGTACGCATTCAGCGCGGCATCCGTCTGCCCCGCACGCGCGAGGGCCATCGCGTTTGCGAACTGTGCTTCCGGCACGCGCGCGTTCTCACCCGGCGCAGAGTGGCCCGCAAGGGCCGCATTTACTCGTTTGACCTCTATCAGTCGCACGGCCCCATACGCCGTGAGCAACGCGCATACGGCTGCGCTGGCAGCGAAGAGACTGTGCACTGTCCGCCGCTGCATCATTCCCAGCTCCTCAGAAGCATCAGCCGGAACCCGAGCAGCACCACGCAAGCGAGTGCGGCAGCCAGCAGGAAATGCTTGCTGTAGTCCTCGCGAGGGATGCGCTCGTAGTAATCCAAAGGCAGATTCTGCTGGCGGCCCACGTCCGCAACTGCTTGCGCGATGTCTTCCGGCGAGTCGGCTTGATAGTTGCGGTACGGCGTATCCAGCGTCTTGAAAAAGCGATGCAGCGCGACCTCGCCAATGGCTTCGAGTTTCGGGTCGTCAGAGTCCAGCGACGGCGCGTTGTACGAGCGCAGGTAGATCCAGTACAACGCGATGCGCTGCCGGCGCAGCCCCTCGCGAATGCGCTCGCGGGTTCTGTCGTCCAGATGCGTGCCCCCATCGGACACGAGCAGGATGATGCGGCTGCCGGAATACGTGCGCGGCGCGAACGAATCGATCGCCGCGAGCATCGCTCGGCCGACATCCGTATCACCGATGCCGCGCCCCACCTCGCCGGCCGTGATTGCGGCCTGGATCGTGGCGTCGTGCTGCGTGAAGGGCACGACGTTCAGCGGGCGTGTGCTGAAGAACATGAGCGAGAACCGATCATTCGGGCGCTGCGCGACGAACTTTGCCAGCACGTCTCGTGCGACCCGCGCCTTCTGCGGCCCGCGGCTCAGGTGGTACAAGCGCACGGTCGGGTCCAGCGTGCGCCAGTCGCTGGGCATCATCCGCTCATCCATGCTCCGGCTGCGGTCCATCAGCACGAGGATCTCGGCACCGCGGCCGACGCGCAGCTGCTGCGTTTCGGGATGGCCGGGGCCGGCCAGCGCGAGGACGATCGCGGCGATCGCTGCCGCACCGATCAGCCGCCACAGAAATCCCATTGCACGCCCGAGGCGGTCTTCGGGCAGCAGGTTGAGCCACGCGAACGCCAGCACGTCCCGCCGCACCGGAAAAAACGGCAGCAGCGCGAGCGGCAGGAGCAGCAGCATCCACGGGTACTGAAAATCGAAGCTCCCGCTCATCGCTCGTACCGCCGTTCCAGACGCCGCAACGCCTCGCACAACGCATGAAGGGAAATCGATCGGCTTTGCGCACCCGAGCCAAAGAACCGCTCACTCGACTGCGAGAAGAACTGCTCGATTGCCTCTCTCTGCGAGGCCAGATGCGGTGCCCGGCGGAACAGTTCAGCAAGCGTATCCAGCTGCACGACGCGGCCTGCGGTTCGGTCAAACGCGCGGTGCAAAGCCTGCCAGGCAGCGGGAGCGTCGTTATCCAGCGTTTTGATCTCGCGCCAGGCACTTGCGAACGGTTGGCTGATGGCAGCCTTGTAGTTACGCCGCAGCACCCACCCGACCCACGCAGCAATCGTGAGCAGAAGCGCGCAGCCCGAGATCGTGATCATTCGCACGATGGGGCTCTCGGCAATGAGCGCTGGGGTATGGTCCGGCCTTAGGCCCGTGCCGATGGCGGCAGCCTCAGGCTGAAGAGAGCCCGCGCCCGGGGCCGATGAGCCCAGCAGCACGGCCGCGGTATCCGCCCCTGGCGTCGGCGGAACGGTGATCGGGCCCGCCTGGATGAGCCATTCATTCACGCTGAGCGTGATACCGGGCGTTTTTGTCTTGAGCTGCCATGCGGGCAAGCGCACGGCCCGGAGCTCTGGTGGCGCATTGATAAGCTGATATTCCACCGTGAGCCAACGACTGCCGTCGTCCCGCTTGTCCGCGCGCACTGCGCGACGCTCGAACCATGCGTTCACACGCCCCGTCGAGGGCAACTCGAGCGGTTCGACCGCCCGCCCGTTCGCCTCCAACCGCACTCGTTGGACGAGCACATCACCGATGACATAGCCGAAGGTGCGTGGCTGTTCGACTTCTGCAGGCGCCTGCTCGCTCGAAGCCGCCGCCGCATCTGACGCACCCGTTTGCGCGTACGCGCTAGTCGCCAAAATGAGCGCCAATGACATGAGACCGCGCACGACGATGGACGCAGCGCGACCGCACCGATGCACACTCGCACTGCCGACTCCGCAGATTCCGCTCATGCATGGCGACGCACTCATGCCGCCACCTCCAGAAAGTACTTGGACAGGGCTTCGCTGTTGAACTCATCACCCAGGTAGAACGGACGCAGGCCCCGTGCGGTGAAGATGTGCTCCAGCTGCTCACGCCGCCGCTCTATCGCCTGACGCCATTCGGCGCGCAGCTTCGGGCGCAGCCACACCGTGCGCTGAGCGCCTGTTTCGGCGTCTTGCAGGAGGGCGAGCGAGTCTTCCTCCGGCGGGCGCGTTTCCGCGGAAGACCACACGACCATGGGCACCACGAACGCATGCGTGAGCAGATCCAGCACCGCGCCCAGCCGCTCGAGCGGCCAGTGGAAATCCGAAGCCAGGAATATGAGCCCCTGCCGGCCCGCGAGATGCTGCGAGACGGCCTGCAAGCCCTCGATCCCACCGGCCCCGCCCGTGCATGTTCGGAGCGCAGCGGACATGATCGATGCCACGCCTCGACTGACCAGCGCGGGGACGAAGAGGTCCAGCCGCTCCCGGCGATCGAATGCGTACATGCCGAGTGAGTCCCCCGCGCGGTAGGCGCTCGTGCCGAGCGCATCCACGAAATCCGCGACGACGTGCAGCTTCGGCCTGTGCACGCCGAAACTCATGGACGCGGAGACATCCGCCACAACGTGCACCGGAATGCTGGCGCGTTGACGATTCACGCGCACGAGCCACTCCCCTCGCAGATCCCGCAGGCTGGCACGGATGTCGAGGCGACGCGGATCCGGGCGATCGTAGAGCCGCTGGTGCGTCACGAACTCCTGGCCGCCGCCGAGACTGGAACCCGGATGCGACCCCGGCCGCCATCCACCGACACGATGCGGCAGCCGGTAATGGAACTCGTGGAGCGTGCTCATGGTGCGCGCGGGGTGGGCACCTTCTGCAGGATCTGCGTGATGAGCCGCTCCGCGATCTCGGCGCGGCGCAGCTCATACACGGGCGTGAAGAACACGCGATGCCCGAGCACCGAAGGCGCGATCGCGTGTATATCCGCCGGAACGAGATGCGTGCGGCCGGCGAGCCACGCCACGACCCGAGCCGCGCGCGTGAGCGCCATCATGCCGCGCGGGCTTGCACCGGCGAGCACGAGGTTTTCCATGTCCACACCTTCGATGTGCACGCCGTATTTCGTGGGCTGCTGCGTGGCTTCCCAGAGATCCAGCACGTATCGCTCGAGCGCCGGGCTGGCGCGTACGTTGCGCTGGATGGCGGCGCCAATCTCGTTCAGCTTGTCCCACGGGACGATCGCCGGCGTGACACGCTCCAGGAGCGTGTCTACATCGTGAAAGTCTGTATCGAAGACGAGCGAGCGCCGAGTGGCGTCATCCGTTGGCGTGGGCATGCGCAACTCGAACATGAAGCGATCGCGTGCGGCGGAGGGCAGCTCGAAGGTTTCCTCGCGCTCCACCCTGTTGCGGTCCGCGAAGACCGTCATGTGCGCGAAGTGGAACTCCTGATTGAACGCGGACACGCTGCGCTCGGCCATGGCGCGCAGCAGCAGGGACTGGACCTGCGGCCGCGCCCGGTTGATCTCGTTGAAGAAGAACGTGACCAGGCGATCGCCATGCCGCAGGAGCGGCCCGGGCTCGATGCGCGGCTTGCCTTCGGCATCGACGTACGTGTGGTAGATGAGGTCCCCGGGCAGCAGGTCCACCGTGCCTTCCACGCGCTCGAACGCACCGCCGATCGCCCGCGAGAACGCCCGCAGCACCGTGGTCTTGCCGACGCCCACGTCCCCTTCGAGCAGCACGTGCCCCCGAGCGAACAGCGCCACGTTGATGAGCCGGAGCGTCTGCTGCTGCCCGATGATGGCCCGCCCCACCTCCTCTTCCACGCGCAGCGCCCGGCCGCGCCACTCCTCAAGCTGCTCCTGCTCAGGTGCCGACATGACGTGCCCCTTCCAGCGGTGAGGCGCCCAGACTACCTCCACGGCGGCACAGCTGCCCTTCCTTTGCAACCCGTTGCACAGCTGACACAGGCGCCCTAGAATGCGCGCCCTTTCCGGTGCGGGGTGGAGCAGTCTGGCAGCTCGTCGGGCTCATAACCCGAAGGTCGCAGGTTCAAATCCTGCCCCCGCTACCATTGTTCTCTCCGGATCCAGCCCGAGCAGCGGCAGCACGCCGCGAGGGTAAGTCGCCACGAGATATCCGTCGGCCGGATCGAGCCCACGACGCCGATGAGCTCCCGCAGCGCCTCGCGCGCGGCGGTGACGTCGGGGCCCTTCAGCACGGACCGCAGGCGCTTCGCCTGGTCGCGGTAAGCCTCGACGAGCTCCTCGGTCGTGAAGACCCCGCTCGAGCGCCGCGCGGCAGCTTTCAGACTTCACGCCGCTCCCGCTCCGCCTGTTCGATCGCCGCCTTCGCAACCGCGCCGAGCTGAAGGAGCCGCTCGAGCGAACGAATCTGCTCGTCGATTCGCTCCACGTCCGGGACTGCTGCCGCCGGCCGGATCTGCTCACGCCGCAGCTCCGCGCGCATATAGGCGACCATTTCCTCGACTGCCTCCGGCGCGAGGAGGTCCTCGACGATCGGCTCGAGGATGAGCTCCTCGGCGAGGTCCTGGCGCACCGAGAGGTTGTTCGCGCAGGCATGCACGCCGCCGCCACGATAGGTTGCGCAGCCGTACCGGCGCGTCGATCCGCCGTAGATGGTCATCTTCGAGCCGCAGATTCCGCACTCGAGCAGGCCCGAGAGCAGGTAACGCACCGGACCGATTCGCCCGCCGCCTGGCCGGCCGAGCCGCGCCTGACAGCGATCCCACACGTCCCGCTCGACGAGCGCGAGTGATGCGTCCTCGTGGACGATCCACTGCTCGCGCGGCCGCTCACGCGGGATGCGCCGGCCGGTGTCGCGATCCTTGACCCATTGCCGACGGTTCCACACGACGCGCCCGATGTAGAGCTCGTTGTGCAGGATCGTGTGCAGCCCGGAGACCAACCAACGGCCGTCTCGCCTGCGGGCCTTTCGATCCCATGCGGCGCCCGGTGAGGGCACGCCGCGCATGTTGAGGTCGGCGGCGATCGCTCGCATCGACTCGCCGGCCGCGAAGCGCGCGAAGATCTCACGCACGATCGCCGCCTCGTCCGGATCCGGGCGGCGCTCGCTGTCATAGCCGTAGGTGCGCCCGCCAGTGGCGCGCTTCTCCCGCGCGCGCATTTCGAGCGCGGAGTACGTGCGCCGGGAGATCATTTCGATGTACTCGCCGCCCATGATCGCAGCCATGCCGGCCTGCATGCGTGCCGTGCGCGCCGAGGAATCGAAGCCATCCTGTATGCCGACGATGCGCACGTCGCGGTGCTTGAGCCTGCGGATCAGCAGCGGCAGGTCCTCGCTGCGCGCCAGGCGCGAGAGTTCCAGGACGAGCAGCAGATCGAAGGCGCGATCGAGCCCGTCTGCGATCATCCGCTGCACGCCGGGGCGGTTGCGGCGTGACGTTCGAGAATCTGATGATCCTGCAGACCGGCGAGGGATTCACCGGCCATGTGATCGACTACGGCTGGAGCGACGAGGAGGCCGACGCCTTCATGGGTGCGGTGCGGGGGTGCTACCTGGAGGGGGTATCTACCGCAGCATCGCTCGTCAATCTCAACAAAGCGCACTCGATGCTCATGGACTCGAGCCACTTCGTCGGCGGCGACTGCGCGTTGTTGGGTGGCGGAGACGACTACGCGAATCGCATTAACGTCCAGAACTGTACATTCCGCGAGCAAGAGACCGCGCCGATCAAAGATCCGGGCGCGGCCTCGCAGGCATGGCTGATCTCCGGCAACACATTTGAGCCGGCGGCCGATAACAAAGCCCGCAGCGATCTATTCGACCCGGCCAATCACGGATGTAGTCTTCTCCGCGAACTGGTGCGGTGATGCAAACACGACGGGCAACTGGATCGACGTTGCCGCGATGGACTGGTGCGCGATCTTTGCGAATCAGATCAGCGCCGGTGCAAAGGGCATCGTGTTTTCCGCGGCGGCCTCCAACGACGGCAACACCATCTTCGGCAACACGTTCGTGGACATCGCGGCCGGCCTCGACATTTCAGCGGCTTCGGGCTGGCGGGGCGACTATGTAAACAACTTCTTCCAGAACGTCACCGCCGCCCTCGTCGGCACGCCCACGGGTGGCCGTTACCAGACCCAGAACGGCGGCACGATCACGTACGCCGGCGCGGTTCAACTGGCCAATGCTGCGAACGGCGTGGCCGGCACACTCAGCGGAGTGCTCTGGTCAATCGTCGCGCAAAACGACGTCGTCGGGCTGGCGGTCAAGGCATCGAGCGCGCATTCCGTCGCACTCCAGCAGTGGCTAAACAACGCAGGCACGGTGCTCGCGGCCATTGGCCCGACCGGCTACCTTGAGATGCTGGAGCAGACGGACCCGGCAGCCCCGGGCGCAAACAGGGGGCGCATCTACATCAAGAATAACGGCTCAGGAAAGAGCCAGCTCGTCGTGAAGTTCGCGTCGGGCGCGATCGTTACGATCGCGACGGACCCATGATTTTCCGCGCGACCCACCAGATCGTTGGCACGGCGATCGGCGATCCGAGCTTGGCGAGCAGGATGCGCAGCATCCCTTTCGCGAATCCACGCATGCCCCGACGCAGATCGACGAACGCAGTGCGGCCGATTCGTTCCACCGCGAAACCCGGCGCGAGCAGGGCGCGCACATCGTCGATGGTGAGGGAGCGCTGATGCCCCCAGCGGTGGAAGACCTCATTGCAGCGGGGGCACACAGCCTGCTGTTCGAGCAGGTTCTCGGCGTGCGGAACGGTGCCGATGAAGAGCCCGCCGGGTTTGAGGACGCGCGCGATCTCGGACACCCCAGCGCTGAGTTGCTCGTCGTTCAGATGCTCGAGGACCTCGGTGGCCACGACAACGTCCATCGAGCCATTTGCTTGCGGCAGGCGTTCGATGCCCGCGACGTGTCCGGTGATGCCATCAGCGACCAGGCGGGCAATGGCGTGCGCGTCAGGATCGACCGATTCGATTCGCCACCCGGCGGCCTTGGCCTGCCGGTCGAGAAAGCCGTCTCCCACGCCGATATTGAGCACGTGCGGCGTGCCAGGACAGCGGCGGGAGATCTGATCGAGCAGGAACGTGAGGCGCGGCTTCGAGGCGTCGAATGCGTCCAGCCGATTGCGCTGGAAGTGCTCCCAGATGCGTTGCGGATCCATGAACAAGGATGCCAAGGCCTAAAACGGCCCAAGAGCGTACCACATGGGCAAAAGGCGGACTGAATGAGCGACGAAATGCACTTCCGGGCGCACGAGGCCGATGTGCAGCGGGATCTCGGGAGGATCGAAGCGCGGCTCGACGCGGGCGATCAGCGCATGAGCCGCATGGAGCAAAAGATCGACGCGCTCGTCGAGAAGATCGATCGCATAGCCGGCGCCGTGAACCGTGCGCGTGGCGCCTGGGGGCTGCTCGTGGCCGGCGGTGCGATCGGGGCGGCCGTCACTAAGGGGGTCGCCATGCTGAAGGGTGGCGGGTCGTGAATCTGACGCTCGTCCGTCACGCGTACCTGCCGGAATACACCCTCGGGCGGCTGTACGTCGGCGACCGCGTGCTCGCCACCATCGAGCGGCCATGGATTCCGAACCCGGCAGGCCCGGGCGGAACGCCCCGCGAGTCGTGTGTGCCTGATGGCGCCTACACCGTGCGGCCACACACGAGCGAGCGATATCCGCACGTGTACGCCATCGAGAATCCGGCGCTCGGCGTCTACTACCAGCCCGGCGATGTGCCAGCAGGACAGCCCTGGGGACGCACGGCGATCCTCATACACATCGGCAACCGCGTGCGCGACGTGATCGGCTGCATCGCCATCGGACTCACGCACGGCGTGCTCGACGGCGAGCTCGCGGTGCTCTCCTCAGCAAGGGCGCTCGACATGCTGCGCCAGCAGCTCGGGCACTCGCGTCACACCCTCACCATCCGCGCCACGGCTGGCACGTCGGAGGTAGCCGCAGCATGAACCGTTACGCCTCACGGAAATTCCTGGTCACGATCATGTTCGCGATCGCGCTGATCGTCGGGCTGTTCACCGGGCACATCAGCGGCGGGGAATTCATCAGCGGCCTCACGATCATCACCGGCCTCTACGCTGCCGCCGATGTCACTCAGGACCAGCTGTCGCGGCGCGCGCCGCCGCAGCCACCGGAGCTGGGCATATGAATCCGTACATGCTGCTCGGCGGCTTGCTGACCGTCGTGCTCGTCGCCGGAGGCGCCTACTACCAGGGGCGGCAGGACGGGGCGGCGAAGGTGCGCTCGGAGCTCGCCGAGCAGTTGGCGCAGAAGCAAGCCGAAGTCGACCGGAAGGACGCGGACTACCGCGCGCGCGCCGCCGAACTCGCCCAGACGACCGAGACGGTCGGTCGGCTCCTCTCATACCGTCCGGATCCCAAGGTCCTCACGCGCGAAGTCATCCGCGAGGTGCCCGTCGATGCGCCCTGTACTTGCCCTGATCGCTCTCCTGAGTACCGCCTGCAATACAACACCGTCGCAGACGGTCGCCCCCCCAACGCGACCCGCCGGAGCTGTGCCTGCAGCCGCCGACGACGCGGGCGTGCAAGCTCCCTAACTGGTACGACCGGGCGACGCCCGAGGACAAGGCCGCCCTCGAGCTCAACTGCAAGGCGATGGATGTTGCGGCGATTCGCGAGCGGGATCTGCGGCTCGCCGACTGCCGAGCGTGGTTTGAGGCCGGAACCTAAGCGACCGGGCCGCTAAGCCACGGCCCGGATCAGGGCGATGGAGCGATGGATAATTCCGGAGCGGGCCCCCGCTACCAACTCTCTACCGGGGACTTCGCAGCGAGCGCTCAGCCGAGGAGCTCGGTGAACCGAGTCGAAAGCGCTTCGGCAACCTGCTCCAGGTTGTGAAGATGCGGAGAGCGTCGAAATTCGACGTGAAGCGCCAGGTGCAGGCCGCGAACATCGAGCGCCACGACACCCTCCGGCGGATCGGCGCGAAACCGGCGTAGCGGAAGCAGACTCAACCCCAGACCCTCGCGCACGAGCGCAACCTGCAAACCGGCATCCTGGACTTCAGCCACGACGTTCAACTGCCGGCTGTGCGATGACAGAGCCCTGGCGAGCAATCGCCGGGCATCGCACGGCTCCGGGCTCAGGATCCACGGAGCACGAGCGACGCCTGCCCGAGTGACATTCAGCGCCCTTGCGAATTCACTGGACGAAATGACGGCGAGGGGCTCGCGAGCGAGCGCCGCGTTTTCACCGCGCGAACGAGTCGTCCGGAAGGCGGAGAGAACGCAGATGACATCGAGCTTCCCTTGCTGAAAGGTTTCCGCGAGCTCGTCACTCCATCCGGCCGTCAGCCGCAGGACGACCTTTGGATACGCTTCCCGCAGTCCGCGAATCACCACGGCGAGGCGCTCGTCCGCAAGGCCATGGGCGATCCCGACGCGCAGGCAGCCTTCCGGTTCGCCGCGAACCCTGATGCGCCGCATGTCGGCATAGGCAGCGAGAATTTGCCGGCAATGTGCCAAAGCTTCGACGCCCGAAGGCGTGAGTCTCGGTGGCTTCTGGCGCCGGTCGAGCAGTTCGACTCCCAGGGCCTGTTCCAGGCGCTGGATCTGCCGGCTCACGGCCGGTTGCGTCAATCGAACGCGCGCCGCCACCCGGTGAATCGCGCCCTCCTCGGCCAGCAGAACAAACGTGCGTATTTCGTCCAGCATGATGCATTCCACGCATGATGATTCTGAAAATAATGAACTTGAGTGCGCGCCCCATCAATGCGAAGAATTCTTCATCGTCGGAATGACAAGGTGCGAGATGAAGGCATTCGCGATCGAAGGAGCATATGGTTTCGACAATCTGCGACGCGTCGAGCGGCCCATCCCCGAGCCACGGCGGCGGAACGTGATCATCCGCGTCAAGGCGGCCGCGCTGAATTACCGCGACCTCGAAATCGTTCGCGGGACCTACCACACGAGATTTCCCCTGCCGCTCGTGCCGCTGTCGGACGGCGTTGGCGAGGTGGTCGCTGTGGGCGAAGACGTATCGCGCGTCAGGGTTGGAGATCGCGTCTGCAGCACGTTCTGGCAGCGATGGGTCGCGGGCGGATTCGAGATGGCCGAGCCCGACTACCAGCTGGGCGGCCCGTTCGACGGAGTGCTGGCTGAATACGCCCGGCTGGATGAACAAGCCGTCGTTCCCGCCCCGGAACACCTGAGTGATGTCGAAGCGGCGACACTGCCTTGTGCGGCGGTTACGGCCTGGCACGCCCTCGTCACGGAAGGAGCGCTCAGGGCCGGGGAGAGTGTGCTGGTCCTGGGAACAGGTGGCGTCTCGATTTTCGCGCTCCAGTTCGCGGTCGCTTCGGGCGCAAGAGTCATCGCGACATCCAGCAGCGACGAGAAGCTCGAACGGGCCATTTCCCTCGGCGCGTTCGCAGGCGTCAACTATCGCCGGCAACCGGACTGGGCCAACGCCGTCCTGGACCTCACCGGCGGGCGAGGTGTCGATCATGTCATCGAGGTCGGCGGTCCCGCGACGTTCAGCCAATCGCTTCGTGCGGTGCGTGTGGGCGGGCAAATCAACGTCATCGGTTATCTTGGTGGAACGGAAGGTTTCATCAATCCGCTCGACATCTTTCGACGGCAGGCAAGGGTGCGCGGCATTCCGGTCGGATCACGCGCGTCATTCGAAGCGATGGTGAGAGCCATCCGGGTGAAGCAGCTGCGGCCGGTCGTCGACCGCGTCTATCCGTGGACGGAAGCGATCGACGCGCTTCGTTACCTGGAGAGCGGCAATCACTTCGGCAAGGTTTGCCTGGAGCTTTCCGGCTGAGCCTCTGGCGTTCGTCGCTCACCCGTCTTTCGCTATTCCTCGCCGCGTCGAGTGCCTTGATCACCCGCCCGCCGACCTCCGCCGGCGGGCGGGCTTGATGCGGCACGGGCGGCTGCTTGACCCGCGACCGCGGCGATGGTCCAGTGCCCACCGCACCCAGGAGAAATCGACATGTCCAGACTGCGGGTTTGCTGCTTTTCCATCTCTCTGGACGGCTACGGTGCCGGCCCGAGCCAGAGCATCGAGCACCCGCTCGGCGTTGGCGGCGAGTCGTTGCACGAGTGGGTCGTTCCCACGCGCACATTCCAGCAGCTGCATGGCGGTAGCGGTAGCGGCGGCGTGACCGGCATCGATGACGACTTTACCGCGCGCAGCTTCGACAACATCGGCGCATGGATCCTGGGTCGCAACATGTTCGGGCCGATCCGCGGCCCGTGGAAGGATGACGTGTGGCGCGGCTGGTGGGGCGACAATCCGCCCTATCACTGCGACGTCTTCGTGCTCCCTCATCACCCCCGTTCCACTTCGTCACAGATGGCATTCACGCGGCGCTGGAACGCGCCAGGGCTGCCGCGAAGGGAAAAGACATTCGCCTTGGCGGCGGCGTGGCCTCGGTTCAGCAGTACGCCCGCGCGGGACTGATTGACGAGATGCACCTGGCGATCGCGCCCGTGCTGCTCGGCTCGGGTGAGCACCTGTTCCGCGGGCTCAACCTGAGGAAACTCGGCTACAAATGCGTCAAGCACGTGGCCTCCCCCAAGGCCACCCACGTCGTCCTGAGCAAGTGATCACAGTCCCTTGCGCAGCCACCCACCCGCGCGCGCCTTCCTCTCTCAGGCGCGACTGCCGCGTTCCAGCGCACGCGACCCACGCCAGCGCACCTGCCGTGCATAACATTTTCGCGCAGGACGCCAACGGCCAGTCTCGATCGCAATCACCCGCTCAACTCAGCGACGCATGCGCGAGCGGTAAAGCCCGCGGTGCGGGAGCGAACACCGCATTTCAGCGGGAACTGTGCCAGCCGC
Source organism: Steroidobacteraceae bacterium (assembly GCA_019683695.1). GTDB lineage: Bacteria > Pseudomonadota > Gammaproteobacteria > Steroidobacterales > Steroidobacteraceae > JADGHX01. The sequence continues at coordinate 752 of JADGHX010000056.1, read as the reverse complement.
TCCAGCGGGAACGTGCCAGCCGTGCGCCTAGCCCCATGCCCCACTCCCGCGTCTTCTGCTTCGCCCTCCACGCTCGCAGCCGGTCGCAATTTCAATGCACGCCCAACTCAGCGAGCGCCGCGTTTCTGCGAGTGCGCGGCCACCGTGCGTGGCTCGTGCCACCGCGCTTGCCGCACCAGATCTTGCGCGCAGCACGCAAACCGCCGCTCCACTCCATCGCGCGCTCAACTCATTGGCGCGCGGGCGACTGAGCGACGACGCGCTGACAAGCCCGACGCGAACGCGGCACTCCGCGGGAACATCGCCGTCGCGCGACCCACGCCAGCGCGTTGCCGCGCATGGCACTTTCGCTGAGCACGCCAATGGCCAGACTCTACTCAATCGCGTGCTCAATTCAGCGACGCATGCGCGAGCGGTGAAGCGCGAGATGGCGGCGGCGAACGCCGCGTTTTAGCGGGAACTTCATCTCCGTGTGCGGTCGATGCAGGAACACTGCCGCGTTTGGCCGCTGCGAGCAGCACGCCAACGGCGAGCCCGTAATCGACCGCTTCTCCTCTCCAGCGCGTCACGGCCGTGCCCGGGTGCACCGAGAGACCCGCCTGCTCATGGTGTAAGGCCAGTTGCGTCCAGGCTGATGATCGCTGCGGCGGCAAGCTGTCGAGCGTTTGACCATCCGGCTTCACAAAGCGGAACGCCCCATCATCCAGCACCTGAATCTGTACGCCGCCTTCGTGCACGAAGCGGTGATGCCG
>JADGHX010000245.1 GCA_019683695.1 Steroidobacteraceae bacterium | reverse complement strand
TGCCCGCCCTCCGCGCCCGGGGCTTCTTGGTTTGGGCAGTAGGCTAGGTGGCAGAGTGGTCATGCAGCGGCCTGCAAAGCCGTCTACGCCGGTTCGATTCCGACCCTAGCCTCCACCGGGTGCGCCCCGCGCTCCCTGTCGCCTCTCAACCCCCGGGATTATGTGACGCCGCCCGACTCCCGCCGCGGTCCGGGTTGCGTTGTCGCGCCGCCTCCTTCAAGGTTGCGCGCCAGCCATGGCGACGGATACCCACGCCGAGACGCTCATCATCCGGGAGGCCCCGCGGCGATCGTTGCGGGTCTACGCCGGCGTGGTGTGCTTCGCCATCATGGCCGCCGCGATGGCGGCCGGCGCATGGTGGATGAACCACCAGCGCGTGCAGCTCGAGCAGCAGGTGCTCGCGCAGAGCACGCAGATTCTGGAATTGCGCGAGCGGCTCACCCGGGCCGAAGTGGCGCTGCAGGAAAAGACTGCGGCGCTGGCCACCCGGGATGCCGCGCTCGCCGAAGCCAACAAGCCTGTTCTCCCCGTTCGGGTCACATTCCGTCTCGCCTGGATGGGGCAGGGGCATGTCGCCACCATTCGCAACGTCACGGATCGTCCGCTCAATGTGATCGCCGAGCTGCGCGAGCCCGGCAAGGAGGACGTGCGCAGTCTCTCGCTCGCCCTCGAGCCGAACGGCACAACCGAGATCGGGTATGCGCAGGGGTGGACCATCACGTCGGGTCAGTCGCTCACCGTGGCGGCAAGCGGCTATCGGAGTGTCACCGTCTTCGCGCCCTAGCAGGCCGATGTAAACAGCTGCGTGCGGGCCGGAGATAGCCGAGCAAAATCACGCGCACACGCGGGTGCATGATTTCCGTAGCGCCGCGAAGGGCGCTCCTTTCGCAAGCCACGAACGCAAGCGCCTCTGACAGGCCGCCAGGCAGGCGCCGTTTCACATCCTGCGGCTCATCGGGCAATCGCTCCGGCGACGTCTCTGCATCGGCAACGTCGATGCGCGCCATCGGAGACGATGGTGTCCCGCGCGAAATCCGCCGCGCTTCGGCCCTCGAACGCGATCCGAGTGCGTAGTGCGATGTTCGCACCGCCGTGCTCTGGAATGATTCAGCGACGCACACGCTATACTCGCGCTCCGACGGGCGCATACCAGCCTGGTTGAGGCGCGCAAGGATTTGCGCGAGAAGGGGCAGTGATGAACGAATTCCGTGTGGCACCTGCGTCGGGTCTTGCGCGTGCGCGCGAAGACGAAGCGACCCGATACTCGCGTCGCGAATTCATCAAGCGAGTGATCGCATCCGGCGCCGTCGCCTCGGCGGCGACATACATCTATGGCGGACTGCAGGGTTGTTCGAGGCAGGGCCCGGTCCCGGGCTTCGTCGAGCGGCTCGTCTCGCTGAACGTGAACGGCGAAACGCGTCGCGTGGACGTGTTGCCGAACGAAACCCTCGCCATGACCTTGCGCTACAAGCTCGGTCTCACCGGCACGAAGCTCGGGTGCGACCGGGCCGAATGCGGGGCCTGCACCGTGCTCATCGACGATGTGGCGTACAACTCCTGCTCCGTGCTCACGCACAGCGTGCGCACGCGCAAGGTCACCACCATCGAAGGCATTCGCGGGCCGAATGGCGAGCTGCACCCGGTGCAGCAGGCGTTCGTCGAAGAGCTCGCGCCCCAGTGCGGCTTCTGCACGCCGGGGCAGGTGATGTCCGCCGTTGCGCTGCTCAAGCGCAACCCCAAGCCCACGCGGGATGAATGCCGTCATGCGCTCAGCGGCAATCTGTGCCGCTGCGGCGCCTACGACAACTATCTGAACGGTGTCATGCGCGCCGCTGCTGCCGGAGCCGCTTCCACATGACATACAAACTCATTGGCAAGAACTTCACGCCGCCCGACGTGGTGGCGAAGGTCACGGGTGAGGCGAAGTACGCCGAAGACTTCCGCGTGGAAGGCATGGTGTTCTGCAGGCTGCTCACGAGCCCCATGCCGCATGCGCGCGTGAAGAGCATCGACACGTCCGAGGCGCTGAAGATGGAAGGCGTGGTCGGCGTGTTGCTGCCGGAGGATGTCACTCCGGTGCCGGCGCCCAACGCGCCGATTCTCACGATGGAGCCGCTCTACGTCGGTCAGCCGATTCTCGCGGTGGCTGCCGTGGACGAGACCACCGCGCAGGACGCCATCGAGAAGATCAAGATCGACTACGAGCCGCTGCCGTTCACGGTGGACCCGCTTCAGAGCCTGTTCCCCGGCGGCCCGAACGCACGCTCGGATGGCAACGTCGGCGCACAGGGGCTCGAGCTGCAGACGTTGAAATGGACCGCTGCGGATTTCGCGCAGGCGGGCGAATCGAAGCTGCCGCTCGGCAAGCCTGCGGAGGAGTGGGCCTTCGGCGATCTCGAAGCCGGCTTCGCGAAATCGAAGGTGGTGTATGACGAGTCGTTCGTCACCGCGAGCAACTCCCACCACAGCATGGAGCCGCGTTCCGCGCTCGCGTACTGGCAGAACGGCAAGTGCTTCGTGCATGGCTCCACGCAGAGCCAGTCGTTCGTGGTGCCCGGGCTTGCGCAGTACATCGGCATCAAGCCGGAGGAGCTCGTTTACATCTCCGAGTTCTGCGGCGGTGGCTTCGGCTCGAAGGGCAGCGCGTATCCGTGCATGGCCATTCCGGCGCTGATGGCGAAGAAGATCAACAAGCCCGTGATGATGCGCATCAGCCGCGCGGAGGAGTACTACCTCGGCTCTGCGCGCAACGGCTTCCAGGGCCGCGTGAAACTCGGCTTCGGCGCAGACGGGCGCCTGCTCGCGGCCGACCTGTACATCGTGCAGGACGGTGGCTGTGACAACGGTTTCTGGGACTTCAGGAACGCCGCGGATGCGCTGAACATCGTCTACAACCCGGTTGCGATGCGTTTCCGGGGCGTGCCGGTGTACACGAACACGCCTTCGCGCACCGCTCAACGCGGCCCCGGCGAGAATCAGATCGCGTGCATTCTCGAGCCGCTGCTCGACAAGGCGGCGCGCGATCTCAAGATCGACCGGCTGCAGATCCGCCGCATCAACTCACCGAACCTGCAGACGAAGGTCGGTGAAGATCGGCGCACCATCACCAGCGCGTTCCTGAGTGAGGCGCTCGTGAAGGGCGCCGCGCGTTTCAAGTGGGACGAGCGCAAGGCGCGCAGCGGTCAGCGCAAGGGCTCGAAGGTCACGGGCGTCGGCATCGGGCAGGCGTATCACCCGGCAGGGTTCAACGGCTTCGACGGCCTCGTGCGCATCACGCCCGATGGCAAGCTTCACATCCACACGGGCGTGGGCAACCTCGGCACGTTCTCCCACTCTGGCACCGCGCGCATTGCTGCGGAAGTGCTGAAGTGCGACTGGGAGAACTGCATCGTCGAGCGCGGGGACACGCGCAAGCACCTGCCGTGGAACATCGGCCAGTTCGGCAGCAACACCTCGTTCACCATGGCGCGCACGAACTACGTCGCCGCCATGGATGCGCTCACCAAGATGAAAGAGATCGCCGCGCGCGATCTCGGCGGCAAGCCGGACGACTACGACGTCGATGGCAGGAAGGTGTTCGCCAAAGGCAATCCCGGCAGGAGTCTCACGTACGCTGCGGTTGCCCAGCGCGCCATCGAGCTCGGCGGCAAGTACACGGGCAAGGAACTGCCAGAGGACATCAACCCCATGACCCGCGCCTCGGCGACTGCGCTCGCGGGCAGCGGGCTCATCGGCGTGGCGAAGGACACGTTGCCCGTCGGCGGCGAGACGCCCGCGTTCGCGGCCGCGTTCATCGAAATCGAGCTGGATGTGGAGACGGGCAAGCATCGCATCGTGGATTTCCTGAACGTGGGCGACTGCGGCACCGTGATTCACCCGATGGGCCTGGAGACGCAGCTCAAGGGCGGGTCCGTGCAGGGCTTTGGCCTCGCTTGCCTCGAGCACATCATCATCGACCCGCAGAACGGTTTGCCGGGCAACGTCGGGTTGTATCAGGCGAAGCCGCCCACCTATCTCGACATCCCGGAGCAGATGCACGCGGACTGGGTGGACAAGCCCGATCCAACGAGCCCCATGGGCACGAAGGGCATCGGCGAGCCGCCGATGGGCGCGGCGGCCTCGGCGCTCCTCTGCGCCATTTCCGATGCGCTCGGCGGATACGTGTTCAACCGCACGCCCGTGAAGCCGGACATGATCATCAACGCGGCGGCGAAACGGCCCATGTCTCACAAACCCCTTCAGGTCAACACGCAGTAGGAGTGCCCCACGATGTCCCGAGACATGATGCCGCACTTCGAGCTGTACCAGCCGGACACGGTCGAGAATGCCATCGATCTCGCCAAACGCATCGGCGAGGGCGCCTGGATCATGGCCGGTGGCCAGGACAGCCTCGACTGGTTCAAGGATCGTGCGAAGCGCCCGCGCGCGGTGATCGAGATCACCGGAATCCAGGGGCTGTCGGGCATTCGCGAGACGGCGGAGGGCCTGGAAATCGGTGCGCTCACGACACTGACGGAGATCGAGAACTCCGCCCTCGTGCGCGAGAAGTATTCATTGCTGTCTACCGCCGCAGGCCGCGTGGCGAGCCCGCAGATTCGCAACATCGGCACGCTCGGCGGGAACCTCTGCCAGGACGCGCGATGCTGGTATTACCGCTCCGGCGTGAACTGCTATCGAGCCGGCGGCAACAGCTGCTACGCCGACACGCCGCAGGGCCTGAATCGCGAACATTGCCTGTTCGGGGCAAGCCGCTGCGTGGCAGTGTCGCCTTCCGACATGGGCACGGCTTCCGTGGCGCTCGATGCGCAGATGGTGATTCGCGGGCCGGACGGCGAGCGCGTGGTGCCGGCCGAGGAATTCTTCATCGGGCCCGCGACCGATATCAGGCGGATGACGGTGCTGAAACCCGCCGAGATCCTCACCGCCGTGCGATACCCGAAGACCTGGGCGGGCGCGAAGTTCTATTTCGAGAAGGTCGCGGACCGCAACACGTGGGACTTCGCGCTCGTGAGCGTCGCGTCGGCGTTGCGCCTCGAGGGCGGCACGATCCGGGAAGCACGCGTAGTGTGCGGCGGCGTGGAGTGCGTGCCGCGCCGGCTCAAGGCGGTCGAGCAGCTGCTGGTCGGCAGCCCGCAGAGCGACGAAGTGGGCCGGCTCGCCGGCACCACGGCCGTGCGGGGCGCCACAACCCTCAACTTCAACCATTTCAAGGTGCCGCTGATGGAGAACCTCGTCCGTCGCGCCATCCGCGACGCGTGAGACGGGATTACGAGTGATGGAAATTTTGCGAGTCAGCCGGGACGTGTACGGCCAGGAGGTGCTGGAAGGCGTCTCCTGGGATCTGCTGCCGGTGGCTGTCGGAATCGGTGTGCTGGTGATCGTCGGCCACCTCATCTGGCGGCTCATGCGCGGCAAGCGCGGAGCGTAGTCCATGGCAGAGGCTGTAGAGGCAGCGGCCGCCACGGCCGCGGTTCCCGATCGGGTGCAGCGCCATGCGGCGGTGGATCGCGTGTTCCACTGGCTCACGGCGCTTGCGGTGCTCGTGCTCATGGGCACGGGGCTGCTGCCCGTTGTCGGCGTGAAGTTCGACTGGGTGCCGATTCACTGGATCGCCGGCGTGCTTCTCGTTCTGCTCGTGCTGTTCCACATCGTGCGCGCGCTCGGGTGGCAGCGCATTCGGTGCTTGTGGATTTCAGCAGGGGAGTTCAGCGCCAAGCGAGTCGGCAAGTACTCCGTGGCGCAGAAGCTCATGCATCACGCCATGACGCTCATGGTGCTTGCCGCCTGCATCACAGGCGTGTTGATGCTCGCCAAGGTGGATACGCCGTTCTTCGAGCGCAACCCGTACCTGTTTTCGGGCGCGACGTGGGGCGTCATTTATGCGGTACACGGGTTTGCGGCGCTGGCGGCCGTCACGCTGGTGATCATTCACGTGTACTTCGGCCTTATCCCGGAGAACCGCATGTACTTG
>JADGHX010000244.1 GCA_019683695.1 Steroidobacteraceae bacterium | reverse complement strand
CACGAATTCTTGGCTTGCCCGCATGTGGCGCGGCGTAGCGGGGACGTCGGGACCGCCGAAAATCGCCGTCTCCGGCGATTTTCGAAGCGCGCCCGAGCAGGCCGCCGAGGGACCCTCTTGCATGCGCCTCCGCTCGCCGGCACGGCCGATCGCGCCCCACACGAGCCACACTCAAGTAGCGTCCACCTCTGCATCGCGGTGAAGCTCCGCGCATCCGGCGCCGCGAAACCGCACCGCCCGGAAGCTCAACGCCGGTTCACATCGTCATCGTCGTCGCGCGAGGAGAGCCGCGTGTCCTCGTCGGTCGTGAAGATGAACTCGCCGCGGCAGCCTTCACCCCCCCACACCCGGGTCAGTTCCCCGCGTCCCGCAGCGACAGGGTCACCAGACGCTGGAGCATCCGCTCGTTGAACCCGCGCGGACTGTCGAGGCGAAGCCGCTGCAGGAGTGCGGTGTGCTCGGTGCGCGGCCTGCCGCGCAAGAGTGCATGAGCGAGCGTGAGCAGTTTTCCCGGGAAGGTCGCCGTGCGAGCCTGAAGTGCTTTCAATGCACGTGAGAGGACGATTTCCTCCGCCGTGAGATCCGTGCCGAACGGATATTCACTGAAGAACCCGTTGGCGCGATGACTCGCCAGCGCCTTCTCGATGCGCGCGGGCGTGTTCTCCCGCGCAAACTCCGGGATGCGGTAATCGCGCGGGAGCTTGCCGGCCGCCTTGGCCTGGGCCAGCAAGGCATCCTGGAAACGCGAGTCCGCGATATTGAGCAATGCGGCGATGACTTCCTGATCGGTGCGCCCACGCAGATCCGCAACCCCGTACTCCGTGACCACGATGTCCCGCAGATGGCGGGGAATCGTGACATGCGGATAGTTCCACACGATGTTCGAGGTCACGCGCCCGCCGCTCGTACGTGTGGCCCGCACGCAGAGAATCGATCGTGCGCCCGGCAGCGCATGCGCCATGGCGACGAAGTTGTATTGGCCACCCACTCCGCTCACGACCTGTCCGTCCGCCAGCCCGTCCGACACGGCCGCGCCGAGCAGCGTCACCATCATGGTCGTGTTCATGAACCGTGCATCGCGCCTCTGCAGGATGCGCAGCTCCTGATCCGGTCCGTGGAGCTGGTTCACGTAGGCCACCCCGCGCATCCCGAACTGGCGGCGCTCACTCTCTCGCAGATCGCGTAACGCGGCGTAGAACCCGCGCGGCCCCAGAAAGAATCCCGCGTGCAGCACCTGGCCGTTCTGCAGCTCGCGGCCGAGGCACTCTGCGGCGATTCGCGCACGGCACTCCGCGTTGTCGAGATCGGCCTCGATCCAGGCGCCGCCGGCCGCGCGCATGCGGCCCTTCGAGAACTCGACGTCGCGCCGGAACACGCCGTGGTGCTGCAGCTCGGCGAACTGCTCCTCGGTGAGACGCGGCCCTGCTCCGGCAGCGGGCAGCGCTTCGAGAATGCGCCCATCGAAGCGCTCGCGGATGGCCCCGCTCGCGAGCAGCCGCTCGATGAGGAGTGAGTCGTACACGCGCCGGCGGAGCACGCCTGCGCGATACAAGTCGAGCAGCTGGTCCACAAACATCTCGGTGGACGCGAACAACCCGGTCGTGAAGGGCTGCTCGCCGCCTTCAGCCTCGATGAGGTGCCGGGCGGTGCCACGGCCGATCGCATCAAGCGCGCTGCGGAACACGGCGTTCTGCTGATGCCGCAGAAGGAGCGCGTACACGAGCGCGTCCCCCAGCTCGCCGATTCCCACCTGCAGGGTGCCGCCGTCGCGCACGAGCGCGCTCACGTGCAGGCCGATGGCATGCTCCACGGTACCGATCGGCAGGTTCGGTGGGCAGAACAGGTCGAAGTCGCTCGCCTCGTCATCGACGATCCAGTCGAAGGCGTCCGCGGGCAGCACGGCCCGGCCCTCCATGAAGGGCAACTGCCGATTCACCTGCCCCACGAGCACGCAATCGCGGCCGCCGCGCTTCGCCTCCTGCAGCAACGGCAACAGGTCCACGGTGATGTCGGGATTCGATCCGAGGCTCAGCTCCGCCCTGCCCTGGACGACGCGTCGTGCGACGAGGTGCGCGATGACGTTCACGCCGCGCGACAGCACGTCCCGCATCACGTGTGTGTAGTTCGCGCTGAGGTAATTCTGCTGGGCATGGCTCGACGCCAGGTATGCACCGGGCTCGAGAAAGAACTCGATGACGCGAATGTTCGCAGGAACGGCGTTTCTGCGTACGGCGTGAACGTACTCCAGCTCCGGATAGTTTCCGAACACGCGCGAGACGATCGGTTCGAGCAGGCGACGCTCGAGCTCGCTGCGGGCCGTCGGCTTGCGCAGCGACAGCGCCGTGACGATGGTGAGATCGATGGAGGAATCACGTGCCGCGCGGCGATAGAACTCGTTCGCGACCGGGTTCGGCTTGCCCGCTCCAAGCGGCAGCGCGAGGACGATGCGCGGACCGACCCTGCGCAGCACGGCGTCGACGCATTCGCCGACGTCGTTCAGGGTTATTGGCATGCGGCAATTGTGGCATGCTGCTTCGCATGTCGCAGCGCCGGGCACGGTGTCGGCCGCTCATTCATTCACCTGACGCTCAAAGTCCCATGCCACTCACCAAACCCGCACTCGACCCTTCAGACGTGCAGCCTCACACCGGCTCCAGTTATCCCGAGCCCTGGCGCTCGCAGGTGCTGCCGCGCGAGAAGCGCAGGCTCGGAGACGCACTCGGGCTCACGCAGATCGGTGTCAATCGCACCGTGCTCGCGCCGGGCAAAGTGTCCTCCATGCGGCACTGGCACACGCACGAAGATGAGTTCGTGTACGTGCTCGAAGGTGAAATCGTTCTGTGCACCGATTCCGGCGAGCAGGTGCTGCGCGCGGGGCAGTGCGCAGGCTTTCCCGCGGGCTCGCGTGAAGGGCATCACTTCGCCAATCGCAGCAATCAACCGGCGGTGTATCTCGAAGTGAGCAACCGCCATCCGGAGGACACCGCGTACTACTCGGATCCCGCCGTCGACATGGTGTGGAGCGCACCACACGCGCGCGGGCGCTTCACTCGGCGGGACGGCAGCGAGTACTGACGGCGCCCACGCGAAGGGGTGGGTTCCGGGAAAAGCACATTCCCGCAAGCTCGGCGGATTCGTGCGGCGGCCACCTGCGCCCCGCAAAGTCGCAGCGCGCGTCCCCGGGCGGTGAAGCCTGCCTGGAAGCGCTGCCCGCCACGGAAAGGGCCGGTCGCGGTACCGGCTACCCAGGTCCCCTCGATGCGGCTCGCGCCCGCTGCGCCCACTCCATGCCCCTGATGGGCCTCACCGCAGCAGATCGCTGCATCTCGTGACGGCACAAAACTTGCGGTCGCTTTTGCAGGACCAGGCAACAGAGGCTGTCATGGGCGAAGTCATTCATGCCACCTTCGGGACCGAGCGCGAGTGGAAGCAGACTCGCGACAAGACCGTGGACGGGCTGCTCACCATCGGAACGCTGTTCGGCGACGACGAGGAACTGATGCGCGCCAAGGCGGACTGCGTGTATCACATTCTCCGGCAGATCGTGGAGGGCATCCCCACGGTCCAGATCACGACGCGGCTGCCCGAGAACCTGAGCGAGGAACAGCTGGCGATTCTCACGGAGTCCATTCGTCAGGCCGCACTCAAGGGCATCGAAGTGGCGATGACCCACTCCGTGCAGGTTCTGATGAGCTCGATTTACGATCTTTGTACGTCGAAGCTCAAAGACGCGCGCTACTGAGCCCCGCCCGCATCCCTCACGTCGCTGCGGGCACGAGTCGCAGCGAGAATGACACGGTGACGTTGTCGTTCACCCACTCTGTCGATTTCCATTCGCCCTGACCCACGCCGAAATCCAGCCGCCGGATCGTGACGCGGCCGGTCATGTAGCCCACGGTCTTGCCCTGCTCGGTTTTCGTCTGGAACGTGATGGGGACGTTCAGGTCGCGCGTCACGTTGCGAATGGTGAGCTTGCCCTGCGCGTCGAAGCGGCTCGTGCCGTTCGCCACCAGCTTCGTGGCGACGAATCGCGCCTGCGGGTACTTCGCGACGTCGAACAGATCCGCGCCCTTGAGCGTGGTGTCACGCTCTTCGTCGCCCGTGTCGAGCGAGCCGACGTCGATGGTGACATCGATCTTGCTCGCGGCGAGGTTGTCGGGCGCGAACGCGATGTCCCCCTTCAGGCTGCGGAAGCGGCCGGTGTTCTCGGCGCCCGCCTGCACGAACGAGAATCTCAGAAGGCTTCGCGCGGCATCCACCGAGTAGTGCACGGGTGCAGCCGCCGCGTAGGCGGCCGCCGCCGAGAGGACCAGTGCCAGGACGGAGCTCGCACACAGTGTGACGCGTGAAAACCGGGCCATCGGCATACTCCTCAGCGAGAGCTGGTGAAGGGAAGCATTCTGCGCAAGGTGTCGTCCTTCAGGACGAAGTGGTGCTTGAGTGCCGCGAGCACGTGCAGGACGGCAGTGGCGATGAGAATCCACGCAAGCACCGCATGCGTGGTGTGCAAGGCCTCGTAAAGAGGACGGCTTGGCGCAACGAGATCCGGCAGCTGCACGAGGTTGAACCAGCTCACGGGAAAATTGCGCGCGGACGACATGAGCCAGCCGGTGATCGGCATGGCGAACAGAAGCGCGTACAACGTTGCGTGCGTCACGTTCGCGAGCACGCGTTCGTGGGGTTTCAGGGTGTTCGGCAGCTCGGGGGTGGGGTTGGCCCAGCGCCAGAGCAGGCGCAGAACGGCAAGCCCGAGTATCGTGATGCCCACCGATTTGTGCCGCGCCAGCATCGCCAGCTTCGCAAGGCCCAGGGGCAGATTCGACGCGATGTTCGCGAGCACGAACTGCGTGATGATCAGCGCGACGATCACCCAGTGAAACAGCTGGGCGATCGAGCCCCAGCGCGCGGTTGTGTTACGGACAGGCATGTGGTCAAGCTTAGTCGGGTGAGCGGAGCTTACAAAATCCTGCCGGGGCTGGCCCTGTGGCTTGCGGCCCTGATCGCAGGCTGCTCCGGGCAGCCCGCGCGGGTGCCGCCGCCCGCCGCGCCGGGACCGCCGCCGGCCGAATCTGCGCCGGCTCCCCGCCCGCCGCAACACGCTGGGCGTGAGTTTCGCGTGGACTCCACGCTCTCGCTTCTCACGGTGCGCGTGTATCGCGGCGGCCCGCTCGCGCGGGCCGGTCACAACCACGTCATCGCCTCACACGATCTCACGGGCGTGGTGTACGTGCCGGATGACGTGTGGCGAACAACGTTCGACATACGCCTTCCCGTGGAGGCACTCACCGTGGACGAGGACGACCTGCGGGCGCAGGAGGGGCCGGACTTCCCCGTCGGCGTGCCGGAGAATGCAAGGGAGGGCACGCGGCGAAACATGCTCGGCCCGGACATGCTGGAGGCAGAGCGGTATCCCGGAATCGGACTTCAGTCCGAGGGGTTTCAGCGAGTGGGCGAAACGCTCGTCGCGCAGGTGCGCGTGATCGTGCGCGACCGCGCCAGCTCCGTTCTCGTGCCCGTGAGCTACGACCTGCGCGGCGACGTACTGCGCGTGCAGGGCGAGCTTCCCCTCAAGCAAACGGATCTCGGGCTCACGCCATTCACCCTGTTTGGCGGCGCGCTGCGCGTGCAGGACGAGATGAAGGTGCGCTTTCGCATCGTCGCTCGCGCCGCGGCCGACGAACCCTGAAGGTGGGTCTGGCCGCACAGCGCCTTGCGGGGCTGCGCACGGCCGACACCGCGTCCTGCTGCGCCATCGAATGCGTCATGTCGAACAGGCGCCTGTCGACACTCGCGGCGGGGTGCGCCCGAGCAGGTTCCGCACGGGCCTGCATATCGAAGGAACTCTCCCCGAGTGACAGTGAGCGTCTGCTGGGCGTCGATCTCGTCCATGAGCGTTCAGTGGCAGAGAGACTCGAAAGCGGCGCGGAGCCGCTGACCGTCCCGTTTGATTTCGAGCCGCGCCCCGCCCCGCGCGGCGCGCCGCCCCCCGGCCCCCGCGGCCGCCCCGAGCCCGGCGGTTATAA
>JADGHX010000243.1 GCA_019683695.1 Steroidobacteraceae bacterium | reverse complement strand
CACGCACACGATCTGCGCCGGCGTCGCCCTGAGAAAGCGCGCCGATCGCGTCATGCAAGAGCGAGCACTTCGCTCAGAACAGGGCGACGGCCTTTTCCAGCGCGATGTACAACCCGATCAGAAACGGAATGCCGACTGCGAGCCAAGCGAGGACCCCCACCATCCCGAATCGTCCCCGCGCTGTCGTTTGCAAGTCGGCCTTGATCCCATTCTCGTGCTGCAGACTTCGTTCGTGCGCCAGTTGCTGCTCGCTCATGTAGTGTTTCTCGTTCACCGGCCGGATGAACAGGTTGCAGATCAGACCGACGAGCAGCAGTGCCGCCATGATGTACAGCGTGCGATCGTAAACGAGATTGCTCGGCACGCCCTGCGCAAGCTGAGTCTCGCGCAGTTGCGCGATGAGCGCCGGGCCCGCCACGCCCGCCACGGACCAGGCCGTAATCAGGCGGCCGTGGATGGCGCCCACCATCTGGGTGCCGAAGATGTCGGCGAGATAGGCCGGCACGGTGGAGAAGCCGCCGCCATACATCGTCATGATGATGCAGACGGACGCGACGAACAGCCACGCAATCCCCAGATGGCCCCACGTGGGCAGCAGGGCATAGAGCACCATTCCGGCCGCGAAGAAGATGAAATACGTCTTCTTGCGGCCGAGATAGTCCGACGCGGATGCCCAGAAGATCCGCCCCAGACTGTTGAACAGGCTCATGAGACCGACGAGGCCGGCCGCGGCAGCCACGATCCCCGCCTTCTGCGCATCGCTGAGCGCCGTCTGAACATCGAGGCCCAGGAGCCTGCCGCCGAAGACCTCCTGCAACATCGGGCTCGCCATGGCGAGCACCCCGATGCCCGCGGTGACGTTGAGGCCCAGCACGGCCCAGATGAGCCAGAACTGGGGCGTCTTCCAGGCTTCGTTCACGTGCACATGCCGGCCCGTGATCATTCCACCGCGATTCTGCGCGGGCGGCGTCCAGCCCAGCGGCCGCCACCCATCGGGCGCCACGCGGAACGCGAACGCCCCAAGTGACATCGCCACGAAATACAGGACGCCCATCACCGCAAGTGTCGGGGCAACGCCCGGCACCTCATCGGGAGTGGTGAATCGCGCCATGAGCCACACGGCAAGCGGTGAGCCGATCATGGCCCCTCCGCCGTATCCCATGATCGCGAACCCGGTCGCCATGCCGCGGCGATCCGGAAACCACTTGATCAGTGTCGACACCGGCGTGATGTACCCGAGCCCCATGCCGATGCCGCCGATGAAGCCGCAGCCCAGATACACCAGCCAAAGCTGGTGGATCGACACGCCATAGGCGCCGAGCAGCAGTCCGCCGCCCCAGCACAGCGCCGCGATGAACCCGGACTTGCGCGGTCCCGCGTGCTCGACCCAGCGTCCCCAGATCGCAGCCGAAATGCCGAGCATCGCGATGAATGTCTCGAAAATGTGGGTCACGGCCGGCACCGACCAGTTGCAGTTCGTGGCGACCAGCTCGTTCAGGAAGCCGTGAGAGCAGGCCGGCGCAGCTGGAATGAGCTTGCTCATCGGCAGCCAGAACACGCTGAACCCGTAGCCCATTCCGATGCAGAGATGAATGGCGAGCGCGGCCGGGGGCACCCACCACCGGTTGAAGCTCGCACCCGCGATCGTGCGCTCGCGCGCGAGAAGCCCGTGAGAGGCGGCGACTCCGGAGACAGTAGCGTTGGCCATCATTCATCCCCCTTCGCAGCCATTGTGATACGAAACCCGAGGGTTCAACCACCGTCACCTGAACAGTACAGTGGGCGCGTACGGATCGGTCCGCGCTTCGCGCGGTTGACCACATCGTGAAGCTTCGGGACCGCACCTTTTTCCGGAACTGACGCGGGGAGTTCCGCAGCCTCGCCCGCGAAGCCGCCGCGATGGGCCGGAGCGGTTCGCGGACTGCAGCTGCGCCCGATAGCGCACGGCGGCCCTCGCCGGACGGCCGAATGCCGCGACGCTGTAATGGCGTGGGGTTTGTCGCTGCAAGCTCAGACTGGGCGCCGATGCCACCCGCGCGAGCCCCCTCCCGGGGATCGAAAAATCCGCTTGGCCGACGCGGCCTGCCTGGAGCCGGACGGGTGGGCGTCGTGGCGCATTGCCTCTCAGCAGTGACATGTGCACGTGAAGCTTACTTGGTGCGACTGCGGCAGAGCGCTGAAGTGCGCTATTTCCTCGCGGCCTGGTCCGTCGTTGCGCGTGCCTCTGCATGTCCGCGCTCCACTCAAGCGCTGCGCAAGTGGGTGCGGACCCAAGGGCAGGTGAGGCGCGCGGCGTCGTCGCGGTGCCACCTTCTTTGGCAACGCCGAACAGGCGTCGGGAGCGATCGCAAGCGAGACAGTGCAAACGGACTGATGGTCCGCGCTGAGTGTTGGATCATGAGCAGCCTCATCAGGCTTCGATCGCCGAGCGATGGAGTGCGCCATGACCACGAATCGCGAAACCTCCGCTGAGCCGCAGCGCCATATTTCGGATGGCTATCGTCAGGGGATCATCACCGCAATCACGGTGTTCCTCGGTTTCTCCCTTACGTTTCTTCACTATTGGATCTTCGAGGCGCCCGGCGAGTGGGCACCGCGGTCCATCGTCGTGGCGGTCGCACTGATCGTTGCGATTCTTCTCGAGATCTACGCGCTCTTCCGGGCTCTGCGCTTGGCCGATGACAACGAGCGTGAGTATGGGAAGACGGTAATCTGGTTTATCGCGTCTGCAGGCACCATGCTCGTCGGCCTGCTGTTCGCGGCAGCCGTTGCACCCATCGCGCTCGACGCGAACTGATCAACCTGCCGCCGGCGGTGTAGAAGAAACCCCGCAGCCTCGCGTAGCGCGCAAGCGTGCCTTGGGAAAAATTCCCGGCTTTTCTCGGGATTTTATCTCTGTCCGGGATGTTGCCCGCATGGAACCCTACGACACCCTGTCGAGCGCGGCTCGAAGGGCCCGTTCGTCGTCACAACCAGAAAACCCGGGAAATGGGCATGTTCACAAGAAAACCATCACTCCGCGCCGCCGTGCTGCTGGCGTGCACTACCGGAATGGCTGTTGCGCAATCCGTCGGCGATCAGACGCGCGACCGGGAGACGGCGTCCCTGGATGAAGTCGTCATCGTCGCCCCTTACGGCACGGCGCTCGGTCGCGAGCGCATTCCGGCCATGATCCAGAGCGCCGGGGCGGAGCAGATCGAGCGCTCACAGGCGCTGGATCTGACGGATTTCCTGAACCGCAGCTTCGCGAGCGTGAACATCAACCACGCCCAGAACAATCCGCTGCAACCCGATTTCAACTTCCGGGGCTTCACCGCATCGCCGCTGCTGGGATTGCCGCAGGGGCTTGCGGTGTACCAGAACGGCGTGCGCGTGAACGAGCCGTTCGGAGACACGGTGAACTGGGACCTGGTGGCGCTGTCCGCCGTGAACAGCGTGCAGCTGCTCGCCGGCGCAAACCCTGTGTTCGGCCTCAATACACTGGGTGGTGCGCTTTCCGTGCAGATGAAGAACGGATTCACGTACGAGGGCACGGCGGCCGAGGTCTACGGCGGTTCATTCGATCGGCGCGGCGCCTCGGTGCAAAGCGGCGGAAACAATGGGCGCTGGGGCTACTACGCCAACGTCGACTATTTCGAGGAGGCGGGCTGGCGCGACTTCTCCGATTCGGACGCGCTGCGGTTCTATGGCGCGCTCAGCCGGCGTGCGGACCGGTCTGCCTTCGATCTCAGCGTGGCTCACGTCGACAGCGAATTGCGAGGCAACGGCGCGTCCCCCGCGGAGCTGCTCGTCATCGACCGGGCTCAGGTGTTCACGCATCCGGACCTGACCGAGAACTCGCTCACGCAGATCATCCTGGAAGGCGCCTTCGATGTGTCGGAACGGGTGCGCCTCGCCGGCAACGCCTACTTCCGCGACATCGACACGGACAGCTTCAATGGCGATGGCACCATCTTCGAGGAGTGCGAGTTCGACGACGACGAATTCCTCGTGGAGGAGGATTTCGAGGACCTGAACGGCGACGATGAGTGCTCCTCGGACGACGACGCCGACATCCGGCTGGTGCTCGATCCGGCGGGCAACCCCATTGAAGCCGAGATGGACGATGAGAAGCTGAATGCCATCAACAACATCGGCCGCCGCGACCAGAAGAGCCACGGCGCATCGCTGCAGCTCGCATTCGGCTCGCGCCTGGGCGGCAACCGTCGCAACGACCTCACGCTCGGCACGGCCTTCAACGATGGCGAGACATCGTTCAACTCGTTGGTGGAAGTGGCGCGCCTGCTCGACAATCGCGCCACGTCCCGCACCGGCATCTTCGCCGATGAATTCCGCACCAACGTCGACAGTGATCTCAGGACGTGGAGCCTCTATTTCGTAGATACGCTGGACGTCACGGATACCGTGAGCGTGACGCTCGCCGGCCGCTATGACAACACGCGCATTCGGCTGACGGATCGCAGTGGCCAGACGCCGGAGCTCAACGGCAATCACAAGTTCGACCGCTTCAATCCCGCCGTGGGCGTCACGGTGCGCATGAGCCCGGCCGCCGTTCTGTATATGAGCGTGTCCCAGTCCGCGCGCGCGCCCACACCCGTGGAGCTCGCTTGCGCGAGCGAAGATGCGCCGTGCAATCTGCCGAACGCGTTTCTGGCCGATCCTCCCCTCGATGAGGTGGTGGCGAACAGCATCGAGGTGGGTGCGAACGGCACGCTCGCCGGCGGGCTGAGGTGGCACGTCGGAGCGTTCCACACCACGAATGATGATGACATCCTGTTTCAGACCACGGGCGGTGCGCAGGCGAACGTCGGGTTCTTCGACAACGTGGGTGATACGCGTCGTGCAGGGTTCGAGCTGGGTCTCGCGCAGCGCATCGATCGCGTGCGGTGGTTTTTCGAGTACAGCTTCGTTCAGGCGACGTTCGAGGATGCATTCAACGTCAACAGCCCGAACCACCCCGTCTTCGAGGAAGACCCCGCGGCGCCGCAGATCGTGGGCGATGGCAAGCTCCTCGTGCCGGAAGGGGCGGACATTCCCGGCATTCCGCGGCACCAGCTGAACGCCGGCATCGACTTCGCCGTGAACGGCCGTTTCACGATCGGAGCCGACGCGTCGTATCGCTCCGGCGTGTACCTGCGGGGTGACGAGGTCAATCTGCTATCCAGGACCCGCCCGTTCACGGTCGTGAATCTGCGAGGCGAGTTCCGCATCAGCGACGCCGTTCAGCTGTTCGCACGCGTCGAGAACCTCTTCGACGAGGACTACGAGACCTTCGGTCTGCTGGGCGAGCCCGATGAGGTGTTTCCGGGCTTCGAGGATCCGCGCTTTTACGGCGCCGGTCCGCCGCTTGGCGCGTGGATCGGCCTGCGGGCCCGTTTCTGAAGCGGGGCAGCGTTCGCGAGCGCCGAAGCGTTCGCGAACGCCATCGGAGCGCGCGGAGCCGAAGGTGCCGGTCCCGTTACCTGCCGGGGCCGGGCGACGCAGCCGCCGCCGGCTCGTAGGAGATTCAGGCGTCGCTCACACAGCGAAACCCGATGTGCGACGTGCAGCTGTCCACCGCCTGCGCTTGACGGGCAGCGGGGCGGTAACGGCGGCAGTAGTTCTCGGCGCACAGATGTGACCCGCCCTTGATCACCTTGCGCCCGAAGCGATGCGTGGGATCCAGCGGATCCCGGCTTCCCGCTTCGTCGTCTCCGCGTGGATCACGTTGGGCGCAGCAAGGCTTCGCTGACTCGACAGCGTTTGCCACGCTGTATCAATCCGAGTCCACTCCCACACGTTCCCGATGATGTGGAACAACCCGTAACCGTTCGGCGGGTAGTAACCGGCCGGCGAGGTACGCGCGAAGCCGTCGTCGTTGCGCCGTTCGTATGGAAACTCCCCCTCCCAGTAATTGGCGAGGCGTCGTCCCTGCGGAGCGAGCTCATCACCCCACGCATACTCGGCACCGACCAATCCATTTGTGCGCGAAAACACGTCGAATCGCAGTCCGTCCTCATCGCGCAGGCTCAGTAGCCTGCGCGCATGCCATCGCAACTTCACGAAGCCCTCGTGCA
>JADGHX010000242.1 GCA_019683695.1 Steroidobacteraceae bacterium | reverse complement strand
GTCGCGTGGCCGGGGCGCCCGTGGCGGCCCAGCACCGTGCGCGCGATCTTCTTGGCTTCGTCGCCCGCCCTCTCGAGCTCGGCAACGGCCTTGGACATGGCGAAGATCGCGCGAAGATCGTTCGCCACCGGCTGGCGACGGGCGATGAGCGTAATCTGCTCCGCGTCGATACTGTGATCGTAGGCATTCACGGCACGCTCGCGCTCCATCACGCGCCGCGCGGATTCCGTGTTCCACTCCGTGTAGGCCAGCGCCGCTTCCCTGACCTGCTCCAGCACGAGCCCGCCCATTTCGAGCACCTTGACGTGCAACGCCACGAGCGCGCCGTCGAACGCCCTGCTGGTGTGCCCTTCGATCATGGTCCGGCGGGACCTGCTCAGCCGAATCGGCCGGTGATGTAGTCTTCCGTCAGCTTGTGCCGCGGGTTCGTGAAGATGCGGTCCGTCTCCCCCACCTCGATGAGACTGCCGAGATGGAAGTACGCGGTGCGCTGTGACACGCGCGCAGCCTGCTGCATGGAGTGTGTCACGATGACGATTGCGTAGCTCGCACGCAGCTCGTCGATCAGGTCCTCGATGCGCGCAGTGGCGATCGGGTCGAGCGCCGAGCAGGGCTCGTCCATCAGGATCACTTCCGGGTTCACCGCGATCGCGCGCGCGATACACAAACGCTGCTGCTGGCCACCCGAGAGACTCGTGCCCGGATGGGACAGCCGGTCCTTCACCTCGTCCCAGAGACCCGCGCGGCGCAGACTCGTCTGCACGATCTCGTCCAGCTCCACGCGATCGGCCGCAAGCCCGTGGATGCGCGGGCCGTAGGCGACGTTCTCGTAGATCGACTTGGGAAACGGGTTCGGCTTCTGGAACACCATGCCCACGCGGGCACGCAGCTGCACCACATCCTGCTTCCTGTCGTGGATGTCCTTGCCGTCGAGCAGAATGGTGCCCGTCACGCGCGCGCCGGCAATGGTGTCGTTCATGCGGTTGAGGCAACGCAGGAACGTGGACTTGCCGCAACCCGAGGGGCCGATCATCGCGAGCACCTCGCCGCGGCCGATATCGATGCTCACGCGCTTGATGGCGTGCTTCTCGCCATAGAAGACATCCACGTCGCGGCAGGAGAAAAGCGGATTGTCCACCGTGACCGTGCCCACCGTCCGGATCTCGCCGCCGGTGACGTGCGCCTCCACGGACGACGGCGCGGACCGGCGGCCACTCGGCTTCACGTTGAGTCCGGCGTCGGGCGAGGCCGCCGCATCGCGCTGGGTTTCGATGGTGGAGGTATCCATGCTCGACTCGCTTTCCACGTTCGACATCCGCTCGAGCCTTGCGCTACCAGCGCCGCTCGAAGCGGTTACGAAGAATGACCGCCGCTGCGTTCATCACGACCAGGAACGCAAGCAGCACGATGATGGCGCCGGAGGTGCGCTCGACGAAAGCACGCTCCGGGCTGTCCGACCACAGGAACACCTGCACGGGCAGCACCGTGGCCGGATCGGTGAAACCCTTGGGGACGTCCACGATGAATGCCACCATGCCGATCATCAGCAGCGGCGCGGTTTCCCCAAGCGCGCGCGCCATGCCGATGATGGTGCCCGTGAGCATGCCCGGCATGGCAAGCGGTAACACGTGGTGTACCACCATCTGGATCTTCGATGCACCCATGCCGAGCGCCGCCTCACGAATGGAAGGCGGCACGCCCTTCAGCGCAGCGCGAGACGCGATGATGATGGTGGGCAACGTCAGCAGCGTGAGCACGAAAGCCCCGACGACCGGCGCCGAGCGCGGCAACCCGAAGAAGCCGATGAACACCGCAAGCCCGAGCAGACCGAACACGATCGAGGGCACGGCGGCGAGATTGTTGATGTTCACCTCGATGAGGTCGGTCCAGCGGTTGCGGCTCGCGAACTCCTCGAGGTAGATGGCCGCCGCAGCCCCGATGGGAAAAGACAGCAGCAGCGTGAGGGTCAACGTAAAGATCGACCCCATCACCGCCCCCCACACGCCGGCCTGTTCGGGGTCGCGTGAATCGCCGTGTGTGAAGAACGTGCGGTTGAAGCGCAGTTCGAGTGCATCCGAGGCCGTGAGCTGCCCGATCCAGTCCATCTGCCGGGCCGAGAGCGCCCCGCTCCGCCCGTTCGGCTGGCGCGGAACCTTGCCCTTCAGCAGCTGATCCACTTCGGCGCTGGCCAGCAGCCAGACCGTTTCATCGCGGCCGATGAGGCTCGGCGAGCTCATCACGCGGTCACGCAGATCGTAGGCCGCGCCGCTGCTCACCAGACGCATCAGCTCACGCGTGGCCTGGCGCCCCTCCACCTGCGGGAAGCGCTTCTGGAGCGCCACCCGGATGAGCGCCTGATAGTTCGCCGCGGCGATGTCCTCCGGCTTGCGTGTGCCTGCCGGATCGATCATCGCGGGGTCGTAGTGCACGTCGACCTTCACGTACGCTTGCCGGAAGGCGGATGCGCCCTGCACGAAGAGGGTGACGAAGAGAAACACCACGAACGCGATGCCGAGGAACACGGCCAGCATGCCATAGAAGCGGAAGCGGCGTTCCGCCCGATACCGGCGGCGCAGGCTCTGCGCCACGCGTTCCTGCGTCTGCTGGGGCGTTCGTGCGGTGACGGCGGGGCGCTCACTCATACTGTTCGCGGTACCTTTTCACGATGTGCAGCGCCAGCACGTTGAGCCCGAGCGTGACCAGAAACAGCACCAGCCCCAGTGCGAACGCGGCGAGCGTCCTGGCGCTATCGAACTCCTGGTCGCCGACGAGCAGTGACACGATCTGCACGGTCACGGTGGTGACGGCCTCGAATGGATTCGCAGTGAGATTGGCAGCGAGTCCCGCCGCCATGACGACGATCATCGTCTCACCCACCGCGCGCGAAATGGCGAGCAGCACACCGCCGACGATGCCCGGCAGGGCCGCGCGGATAACCACATGCTTGATGGTTTCGGACTTCGTGGCGCCGAGTGCATACGCTCCATCGCGCAGTGACTGCGGCACGGCGGTGATCATGTCATCCGCCAGGGACGACACGAACGGCACGATCATGATGCCCATGACGAGACCCGCGGCGAGCGCGCTTTCGGACGCCACGTCGAGCCCGAATACGGTGCCCCAGCCACGCAGTGCCGGCGCCACGGTCAGGGCCGCGAAGAAGCCGTAGACCACGGTCGGAATCCCCGCGAGCACCTCGAGGAATGGCTTGGTCCACGCGCGGAACCGGCGGTGCGCGTACTCCGCAAGGTAGATCGCGGAGAACAGCCCGATCGGTACCGCGATGAGCATCGCGATGCCCGAGATCATGATGGTGCCCCAGAAGAGCGGCACGGCGCCGAAGCTGCCCGATGCGCCCACCTGGTCCGCGCGGATGGCGGTCTGCGGGCTCCAGTGCAGCCCGAAGAGGAATTCGTACCAGGGCACCTTGCTGAAAAAGCGCGCCGCCTCGAAGGCCACGGACGCGATGATGCCGACCGTCGTGAGCACGGCGATGAGCGAGCACGCGATCAGCGCCCACTCGACCATCTTCTCCACCGCATTGCGTGCGCGCAGCGACGCCGAAATCTTCGCGCGCACGACGACGATGCCCACCACGCCCAGCGCGACCACGAGGCCCGCGAGCGCAAGCCGGCTCGTCTCCCGAAGCGACATGTACTCGGTGGCCGCCGCCTGGATCTCCGGGCGCGCGGCATCGAAGGGCACGTTGCCCGCGACCACGTTGCGCACGTCATTGAGCGCGAGCCCCAGCTGGGAAGGCGTGAGATTCCGCAGGTCCGGCGGGAGATGGGACACGACGAGCGCGGTGATGATCCCGTCCTGAAACGCCATCCACAACGCGAACACGATGAGGGCAGGCACCGCGCACCAGAGCGCCGTAAGCGCGCCGTAATAGCTCGGCAGCGAGTGCAGATTGCGAATGCCGCGGCTGCCGCCGACCACGGCGAGTGCCCGGTGCTTGCCGACCGTGTAGGCGACGAGCGTCAGGCCGACGAGGACGACGAGGATTGCGGCAGGTGTCATGGTTCTCCGAAACCCGCGGGCCCGCGGCGCATGCACACGGGCCCGATCGGTGCATTCAGTCTGGCGGCCAATTGTGACAGACAGAATCCGGGATTCATCTCGCTCAGAAGCTCATGTTGATATCGAGCTGCAGCCGCTTGTACTCGCGATCGAAGATGGACGCACCATTCACGGTGGCGGGCACATCGATGTTCGTTTCGTTCAGGAAATACGTGCCGTTGACGCGGAAGTTGCGCCCAAGTCCGTACCCCACACGAAACACGTGGCCGCGGCTACCGGTGTTGCCGCCCCCGAAGTCCGAGTCCACCCACTGACCGTAGAGCGCATCGTTCTCGATGTGCTGATACAGATAGCCCAGCTCCCAGCTACGCACGGCAGAAACTCGGCCGTACTGGAACCCGGCGGAATATGCGGTATCGAGCGAGCTGCCGGAGGCCGTCAGCGGCGCCACGTCCGCCTTGCTGTTGCGTGCGAGATCGACGAACACGGCGAGCGGCCGCCCGGCCACCTGCGTGGCGACCTCGCCGAACACTTCGGTAACGTTGAAATCGTTCGCGATGCAGGCGGCAATGCCCGGTCGGCACAACGTCGCATCCGTGGATGTGGAGTTGCCGAATGCGTTCGCGATATCCGCCGCCTGCACGGCGTCGTAGCCCTTGACGGCTCCGTGATCGAAGTACGCCGCGGCGAGCGTCAGGCGCGTGCCGCGCGCCACCTCCCCGCGCCAGCCCACCTGCGCACCGGACATCGTCGAATCCGCCATCGATGCGCGTTCGGCCAGGTGTGTGTAGAAGGCGTTCGCGAACAGACCGCTCGCGCCGTGCTTCCAGCCGAGCGCGATGCCTTCCGGGTTGACGTCGTTGTCGAAGAACAGCGCACCCGTCGGGCGCTCCCATGGATAGCGCATCTTGCCGAAGGTGGCACGCCATGCCGGGTGCGGCATCCACTCGGCATACGCGAGATCGAGGTCCAGCCGCTTGCGCGAGTTCGCATCGCTCAGCGTCACGTTCGAGGAACGCGCATCACCATTGCTGCCGATGGGCTCATCGGTTGCCGCCTGCATTTCCACCCGCAGCGTGTCGTTCACCCGCGCCGCGAAACCGGCGCGCAGCCGGATGCGGTCGCGATTGCGTCTATCCGCAGTGAACTCTTGATCGATGGTCTCGTTGCGGTAGCGCAGATCGCCCTTCCACTGCACGCGGTTCGCCGGCTCTCCACCTCTTGCGGTCGGCGGAGAGTCGGGCATAGCGGCGGGCGCTTGCGCCTGCGCCTGTGCCTTTTGCTGCTGCTCCAGCTCTTCCACGCGGGCTTGCAGTGCCTGCAGCTGCGCCTTCAGCTGCTCCAGCTCTGTCCCCTGCGCATGAGCCGGGGACACCCCGGCGGCAGCGAGCAGCGCCGCGAAGGCCGCGGCAACGTTCGTGTGTTTCATGTGCTCATAGACCCGATGCCTGAAATCGCCGGCGGCGATTTTCCGGACGAAGCCTACGATTCCGGCGGGCGCAAGGCAGGACGCCGATTCATCCGCACCGCGTGATACGGGCCTTCCCGGATGTTGCCCGCGGGCCATCAAAGCTTCATGTTCGTGAGTGCCAGCGCCTCCGAGCGGATCCTGGCGCGCTCCGCATCGCCCGGCGGGATGAGCCCGCGGTCCGCGAGATAGCCGTACTCGCCGATCGCCTTGTCGCTCACGTATTCCGCGATGAACTCCCTGATCCCCGGAATCACGCCGATGTGCGCCTTCTTCACGTAGATGAAGAGCGGACGCGAGGCCGGAAACTGCCCCGAGGCGATGGTTTCGAACGTGGGGCTCACGCCTTCGATCGCGCTGCCGGCGAGCTTGTCCTCGTTCTCTTCGAGGTAGCTGTAGCCGAAGATGCCGACCGCCGTCGGGTTCGCTTCGAGCTTCTGCACGATGAGATTATCGTTCTCGCCGGCGGCGATGAACGCGCCGTCTTCGCGCACCGTGTGACACACGCGCTTGAACTGGCCCTCATCCGCGGTCTTCAGCGACTTGATCCACGGGAACGTCTCGCAGCCGACTTCCATGTAG
>JADGHX010000241.1 GCA_019683695.1 Steroidobacteraceae bacterium | reverse complement strand
CGCCCCTTCTCCGGACGCCCCCGCAGATTCCAGGGACCGCCCACCCCCGATTGCTACAATCACCCCTGTGCTTCGGCACCCGTAACCGGCGACAATCCGCGCGCCTGGCACACAAAACCCACAGAGATAGCAGCCTATGTCCAACTCAGTGACCACTCCTTTGTACATCGGGGGCAAGGTACGCCAGACCCCTGAGAAGATGGCGATTGCAGATCCCGCGAAGCCGGGCGTCGTCGTCGGTTATGCCGCCTCCGCCACGCCGCAGGATGTGAGCGACGCCGTCGCCGCCGCGAAGGCCGCCTACCCCGCCTGGGCCGCCCTCACCCCGCAGGCGCGTGCCGAGAAGATGCTCGCCGCGCTCGCCGGCCTCGCGGAGAACCGCGACGAGGACGCCGCGATCCTCTCGCAGGAGAACGGCAAGATCCGTTTCGAAGCCTGGGTCGACTCGCTGGTTCTCGAGCTGCGCTGGAAGCTGGCCCTGGGCCACGCGGATGAAGTGAACGCGGCGAAGGTGCTGCCGCCGGTGAAGGGCGCCATTCCGGTGCAGACCACCGTGACGTACCAGCCGCTCGGGGTCGTCAGCATCATCGTGCCCTTCAACTGGCCGGTCGCCATTCTCGGCGCCTCGCTGCCCCATGCGCTGCTGGCCGGCAACACCGTCATCGTGAAGCCGCCTCTCACAGCACCGCTCGCCACCACCCGCATCGTGCAGCGCATTGCCGAGCAGCTGCCGCCCGGCGTGCTCAACGTGGTCACCGGGCCGGATGCGAACATGGCGGCGCTGATCCGCAACCCCGATGTGGCGAAGGTGTGCTTCACGGGCTCGGTCAATGGCGGCAAGAAGATCATGGAGCTCGCCTCCGGGAGCCTCACGCGCGTCACCCTGGAGCTCGGCGGCAACGATGCGGCCATCGTGCTGAAGGATGCGATCCTGGACGACGTGCACCTCGACCGCCTGTACGCCGCCATCTACGACACCACGGGCCAGATCTGCATGAACGCCAAGCGCCTCTTCGTGCACAAGTCGCGTGTGGACGAGGTGGTGAAGGGTCTGTCTGCGCGCCTCGAGAAAGTGAAGCTCGGCTACGGTCTCGACAAGGATACGACCATGGGCCCGCTGCACTCGCCCGCGCAGAAGGCCTTCGTCGAAAGCCTCATCAAGGAAGCCAAGGAATCCGGCGCCCAGGTGCTGGAGTTCGGCGAGCTGCCGGGGGGCGACATGCGGGGCGGCAACTTCGTGCGCCCGGCCATCGTGGTCAATCCCAAGCTCAATCTCCGCGTGGTCACCGAGGAGCAGTTCGGCCCGGTGATCCCCGTCATCCCCTTCGAGACCGAAGAGGAAGCCATTCGCATGGCGAACGACACGTGGGCGGGCTTGAGCGGCTCGGTCTGGACGGCCGATACCGAGACGGCCAACCGCGTCGGCAGCCAGCTGGTCTGCGGTTACGTGTGGGTGAACGACCATGGCGCCACGCGCCTCGACCTGCGCGCTCCGTTCGGCGGCATGAAAGCCTCCGGCATCGGGCGTGAGCAGGGCATCGAAGGCATCCGCGCGTTCCAGGATACGCGGTCCATCGCGCATCTCGACGCGGCCACCCTCGCCACCATGGCGCACTGAAGAAGGAACGAATGCCCTCGCGCCGGAGCGGGTCTCCGGCGCGGGGGCGGCCTCTTTTAAAGAACTCCCATGGCCGCCCGCACTCGATCGGGCGTGAATGGAATATCCCGCAGGCGCTTGCCCGTGGCATTGGCAATTGCATTCGCGAGTGCCGCCGCAGTTGGGCCCTGCGCGGCTTCGCCGACACCCAGAAACGGGCGGCCGGGACGCGGCACGAGGTGAACCTCGACGCGGTCCGGCACAGACGAGAAGCGGAGCACGGGATACGTCGACCAATCGATGCTCGTGACCCGCGTGTCATCGAACGTCACCGCTTCAAAGAGCGTCCAGCTCATCGACTGCAGGATGCCGCCCTCGGTCTGATTGCGGATACCGTCGGGGTTGACGATCTCGCCGCTATCGACTGCGGCCACGGCGCGCGTCATGCGCGCCCGTCCCGTCTCGCGTTCGATCTCCACATCGATGGCCACGGCGCAATAGGCCGCGAGGTTCTTGTAGCGTGCGAAGGCAAAACCGCGCCCGTGATTACGCGGCAGCGCGCTGCCAGACCATCCAAAGGCTTTCGCTGCAGTGGTGATGACTTCACGTGCCCGCTCGTCCCGCAGATGGCGCAGACGGAACTGCACAGGGTCCGCGCCCGCCGCGTGTGCAAGCTCGTCCATGAAGCTCTCGATCGAGAACACGTTCATGTACGCCCCGAGTGCGCGCAGCGCAGAGGTGCGCAACGGCATCTCCCGCAGGAAATGCCAAACGATGTGCTGGTTCGGGATGGTGTAGATCGGCACTGAGTTTCGGTCGGCGGTGCCTTCGGGCGTGATTTCAACGTGCTGTTCGTCTGGCGCGAACGGCTGCGCGAGAGACTGCGCAGGCAGCAATGCGCCCGCGGAGCCCGGGCGCGTTAGGTGCGTATTGCTCCAAAGCTCGTAGTTCCAGTCGCTGATGCTGCCGGAATCCTCGAGCGTGGCTCGGATCTTCGTGATCATTGCCGGGCCATAGGGCTCCCACGCGTGCTCCTGCTCACGCATCCATTCCAGGCGAACCGGCCGCCCCGGAAGAGCTCGCGCGATGAGCGCGGTATCGGCCGCCGCATCGTCGGCACCATTGTGGCCGTAGCAACCCGCGCCCTCCATATGGATACAGCGCACCTTGTCGAGCGGTAGCCGGAGCATCTGCGCGATAGCGGCGCGATCGGGATAGACACCCTGAGTGTGAGTCCAGACGGTGATCGAACCCTTGTCGAACAACGCCACAGCGCAGGATGGGCCAATGGAGGCGTGACACTGATACGGCCGCGTGTACGTTGCCTCGAGCGCGCGCCCGGCGCGCACGGACGAGGTCCTCGTATCCCGCACCGTGTGATCCTCCGCCCGAAAGTTCAGGATGAAGGTCGGCACGCTCCCCGCGCGGGGCAGCGTCGGCCTTTCGTTCCATCGCGCCGCTTCGGCCAGCGCACGCATGGCCTGAATGGCCTGAAACTCACCTACTGCAGCCACCGCGAGGAAACTGCCATCGCGTATCACCTTCACGACGCCGGGCATTTTCGTTACAGCGCCCGAGTCGACATCGAGCAGGTTCGCGCCCGGGCCAGGCGGCCGCACTACACGCGCGTGTAGCATCTTCGGCAGCCGCAAGTCCTGCACGTAAGCTGCGCCGCCAGTGACTTTCGCCGGAATATCCACGCGCGCGAGCGACTTTCCCATGACGCGGGAGAACACGGGTTTCTTCAAGTTCGACTGCGGTTGTGCCACTACGTGAAGCTGCGTGCTCGCCACCAGCTCGCCGTATTGCAGGGTGCGACCGTCATCTGAAACAACTGCGCCGTTCTCTGCTTTGAGTCGTGCGGGTGGCAACTGCCAGCGGGCCGCCGCGGCGGCGACCAGCAGGTCGCGGACTTGCGCGGCGGCATTGCGGATGGCGGTCCCGCTATCCACGATTGAACGGCTGCCGGCGGTGTAGCCTTCGTTGGGCGTCAGTCCGGTATCGGCTGTCACGAGATGGATCGAGTCGGGCGCCACATCGAGCTCTTCGGCTGCAAGCTGAATGAGCGCCGTCCTGATGCCCTGACCAAGCTCCGCCTTGCCGGTGAATACACTGATCCTTCCCTCTGCATCAATCCGGATCCACGCATCCAGGTATCGTGCGTCGTTGAGATCGCCGGGGCGAACGAACGCCGACTGGGCTGCACCGACACGCGGGCCGAGGGAGAAACTGACCACCAGGGCTCCGCCCGCGCCCAGAAATCGGCGGCGCGTCACGAGTGGATGGTCGAGCGCGTCCATCATGTTCCCTGGTCTTCTCCTCGTGCTTCACGCATCAACTCACCCGCCCGGGCAACCGCGTCCAGGATGCGCATGTGGGTGCAGCAGCGGCAGAGATTGGGCTCCAGGGCTTTGCGGATCTCGTCGCGCGTCGCGTTGGGCCTCTTCAGCAGCAGTGCGTGTGCACGCATCATCATTCCGGGGATGCAATACCCACACTGCGCTGCTTGCTTCTCAATGAACGCACGCTGCAGCGCGCCGGGGCGCTCGAGCGTGCCGAGCCCTTCCACCGTCGTGATCTGCCGGCCTTCCAGCAGCAGGATCGGCGTCACACACGAGAAGACCGCCTCGCCGTCGATCACCACCGTGCACGCCCCGCATTGGCCGAGACCGCACCCGAACTTCGCGCCGTTCAGTCGCAGATCGTTGCGCAGAACGTAGAGCAACGGCGTTCGCGGGTCGGCAGCGACTGTTCGGGTGCGGCCGTTGACGTTGAGCGTTACGGTCACGAAACCTCCTTCTCGCGCGCCTGATCGCGTGCCTCTTTGATGTATTTGTCGAGATCACGCCACGCCGGGCCCGTGGCGAAGCGCTCGCGCACATATTGGAGCAACGCTGTGAGCTGCCCGTCGCTCATCGTGCCGGCGAAGCCGGGCATGATGGGCCGCGCTTCGGCTTCTTCCGCCGGCAGTCCATGAAGCACGAGATTGATCAGGTTGCGGGGATCGGGCGCGTTCACCGCCGTGCTGAGCCCGAGCTCGATGCCGCCGAAGGGCAGAGGCCGCGTTCCGTCATGGCAGCTCGCGCATGCGCCGTCATATACGGCTGCGCCCAGAGGCTGTTCGCCATTCGCACCTTGCCTCATCTGACTTGCCCCTCCGGCCCCGCCGTTGCTCGACGGCTTGCCCTCCGGCGGGCCCTCGCCCATTCGGGAAACAACGTAGGTTGCGATCGCATGCAGGTCGGACTCCGGCACGGACGCAAGATCCGATGTGACGGACTGCATCGGGCCGCTCGCCACACCGTGCTCCGCGTGCCAGCCTCGGCGCAGATAGGCGAGCATGCTTTCGACGTTCCACGAAACCGGAGCGGGCGAGGTTCGATCGAGTGCATACGCCGTCCAGCCTTCCGCTTCGCCACCGGCGAACTCGTGCTGACGTTCCTCCGCTCCGAGGGCGTTGCGAGGTGTGTGGCACGCTCCACAGTGGCCCAGCCCTTGCGCAAGATAGGCCCCGCGGTTCCATTCGTCGCTCTGGCTCGTATCCGGCTGATACGGGCCCTTGCGGAGGTACAGGCGCTTCCAGATGGCGAGCCCTTGCCGGATGTTGAAGGGAAAGCGCAGGTCGTTCCGTGGAGCGACCGCATGGACCGGCTCGCGAGTCATGAGGTATGCATAGAGCGCTTCGCCGTCTTCATCCGTGATCAGCGTGAAATGATCGTATGGGAAGGCCGGATAGAGATGCTCGCCCTCCTGATCCACTCCTTCGCGCATCGCTCTGATGAGCGCTTGTTGAGACCAATCACCGATACCCGTCTCCACATCTGGCGTGATGTTCGTGGAGTAGATCGTGCCGAACGGCGTTTGCAGCGGGAGCCCGCCAGCGAAGGCGCTTCCGCCCGGCACGGTGTGGCACTGTTGACAGTCTCCGATCGCTGCGAGCACCGCGCCCCGTCGAACGAGTGATTCGGGGAACGTGCGCGTTGCGGCCGGTTCGATTGGGCGGATGTCCGAGCGGCACGCCGAGACGACGCAGCCCGCACCCACCACAAGGGCCACCCTGGCGACGTTGACAGCCCTGCGATTGCCGTTCATCGCGAGGGAAGACCGTGGGCCGACATACCCGCTCCATCGCGACGCTCGCGATGTTGGAAGTCGGCGACGAGGTCGCAACTCTCGCGCCCGCAGGTGGACGCGCGAGCCGATACCTCAGGTGTCTCGCAAGGCAGTCGCTACCGGCAGCCTTGCTGCGCGCAAGGCCGGCAGCGACGCACCGATGAGCCCGATCGCCACCGCCCAGAAAACGCTCACCCCGAGCAATCGGGGCGTGACGGTGAGCTTGAAGATGAGCCCCGCCACATCCACCACATTTCCGTTGAACAGCACCCAGGCCACGAGCGCGCCGAGGAACGCCCCGGGCAGTGCCAGCACCATTCCCTCGAGCAGCACGGACAGGACGATCGGGCCGCTGTTGAAGCCAATGGCCCGCAG
>JADGHX010000240.1 GCA_019683695.1 Steroidobacteraceae bacterium | reverse complement strand
CGTCTGGTTCCCATCTTGGTCTCCGCGCTGGTGACTGTACCAACCGCTTTGACAAGTAGGAATTGGAAAAGTGTCACCCATTTCGGTGAATCTCAATAAGGTGTAATTGCGGCGCTTGCTGGCCCTCCCTACTGTCACACCACCACAAAGGGGGGTTCACATACATGAAAACAACGGCGCTCGTCCTCGCACTCCTGCTCGCATCCCTTCCGGCGTTCGCGACACAAGGCCTCGATGGCAAGTGGACGGGATCGATCGATACGCCCAATGGGCCGGTGCAGCTCACCTACGAATTCAAGTCGAATGGCAAGACGTTCACCGGCTCGACCGTCGGCCCCGACGGCATGCCCATTCCGCTCGAGAACGGCAAGATCGACGGCAATACCATCTCGTTCTCCCTCACGCTGAACTTTGGCCAGCCCACCACCTTCAACTACACGGGCGTGCTCGCCGGGGAGGAGCTGACGCTCCACTCGGAGTTCATGGGGCAGCCGTTCGACTTCAAGCTCAGGAAGGCGAACTGAGCCACAGCGAGTGATCGAAGAGCAGCCAGGCGGGTGCGTGGCTGCTCATTAGCACGCGTTCGTTGCTGCGGGGCGCCGGCCGCCATTGGCCGCGCCGCCGCCATCCTCGCTGCTCATCCACGCAACCCCGTCACGGTGCTCGATCGAGCACTGTCTTCAAATGGAAGGCGGTTGAGCGCAGTGCCTCCGTTGAGGCCGCAGTCAGGTGCCGCAGAAGGTGCGATACACGCGCTCGGAGGGCTGGGGCGGCTGCGCGTACTCGGCGTGTCCGGGCTGCTCTTCAAAGGGCCGCTGCAGAATGTGCAGCAGCCGACGGAAGGGCTCGAGATCGCCTTGCCCGGATGCGGCATTCAGCGCCTCCTCCACGCGATGATTGCGTGGAATGAACGCGGGATTCACCTGCCGCATGCGCGCGCCCCTCTCCTCATGACCCAGCGGGTCTGATTTCAGGCGATGCCGCCAGTCCTGCAACCAGCTCCTGATGGCCGTCTGATCTGGAAACAACTCGCACAGTGCGGATTCCTCTTCCGCGTTTTCCGCTGCGTGCGCGAGACGGCGGAAGGTCAATGTGAAATCCGCACCCGCATCCTGCATCAGCGAGAAAAGACGCTTGACGAGCTGAACATCCCCGTCTTCCGCGTTCGAAAGACCGATCTTCCGTCGCATGCCCGCCAGAAAGTGCGCATCGAACTGCGCAATGAACGGGGCGACTGCTTCGGTGGCGAGACGGATCGCCTTGTCCTCGTCCGCATCGATGAGTGGCACGAGCGTTTCTGCAAAACGCACGAGATTCCACTGCGCGATCGCGGCCTGATTCACGTAGGCATAACGCCCGTTGTGATCGATGGAGCTGAAGACGGTGTTCGGGTGATACGCATCCATGAATGCGCACGGGCCGTAATCGATCGTCTCACCCGAGATCGCCATGTTGTCCGTGTTCATCACGCCGTGGATGAAGCCAACGAGCATCCAGTCCGCGACAAGGGCTGCCTGGCGTGCGGCAACGGCCTTCAGCACGGCCAGCGCGGGGGATGCTTCGTGACGTGCTTCGGGGTAGTGACGCGCGATTACGTAGTCCAGCAACACACGCACGCCTTCCTGATCGCCCCGTGCCGCGAAGTACTGAAATGTGCCCACGCGAACATGACTTGCCGCCACGCGCGTCAGCACGGCCCCGGGAAGTGCATCCTCGCGATACACCCGTTCGCCTGTTGAAACCACGGCGAGCGATCGCGTGGTGGGAATGCGAAGCGCGTGCATGGCCTCGCTGATCAGGTATTCCCGCAGCATCGGGCCCAAGGCCGCGCGGCCGTCCGCGTTTCGCGAGAACGGCGTGAGCCCGGAGCCCTTGAGCTGAACGTCCCGAAGCGTGCCATCGCGCGCGCGCAGCTCCCCGAGCAGGAGCGCGCGCCCATCACCCAGCCGCGGCACGAACGCGCCAAACTGATGACCCGCGTAGGCCATGGCAATGGGGTCCGCATCCTCCGGAAGCTCGTTCCCGGAGAAGAGCGCAGCGGCTCGAGGCTCCACGGCGCCAGGATCCAGTCCGAGCTCTTCGGCAAGTGGCCCGTTGAAGACAACGAGCGCCGGACTGGCCACGGGAGTTGGAGCGACCCGCGCGTAGAAGCGGGACGGAAGTGCGGAATAGGTGTGTTCGAATCCCAGGCGCATGATCCGGAAGGAGCCGTCAGGGTGAGTGAAAGCGAGACGATGTAGTGCGCCTGCGCGTGAGCTCATTCATAGCAGAGCGAAACTCGCCCGGCAAACTTCTCGATACGTCGGGAGCGATCGAAGCTGACGCGGGCAGTCGTCACAGAGCTCGACTGCTGTGACGACTGCCTGCCCTGACGACGAACTCTGACGCGGGCCACGCAGCTGTCCGTGTGGTCCCGCGAACTGCCCGACGCAAGGATCGAAGCCCGATCGCCGCGCTTCTGCCACCCGCGCATACGTGCGGGTCAACGCAGCGCCCTCAGCAAGCTCGGCGCGCCGCCGCTCGCGTTGTCGGGCACAGCAGTCCAGCCAAGCTCTAGTCGCACGCAACGTGCGCGCGCTCTGCATAACGCCAAGGCAGCGGACGAAGCACAGCTTGTTCGCGGGAACTGAGGCACTGTGCGCTTGCCGTACAAAAAGCCGCTCGCGCACGCCCGCGCCGAATGGCACTGATCACACGTCGCCTCACGACGTGATCGCATGAGCCGGACGCCGATCACTGACTGTCCGGCAGGAGCGGCGACATGGCTGCGCAACGAGACAGATCCCGGCACCCCGTGCGCATCTGGGAGTGGTTGTGTGCAGGCGCACTACTCGCAGCCTGCGGCGATGACGAGGGCTCCAGGTTCACCAGCCCGACCGCGACGGCTCCGGAACCCACGCCCGTTGCTTACACATCGCGGCCGTTGGTCTCAGATGGATCCGTTCCTACGCCGGCGTTCGATCGCCAGCTTGTCGATCCCTGGAGCGTTGTGATCGCGCCGGGCTCGGGCGCATGGATCACCAACGCAGCGACGGGGACGGCCACGCTCTACGCGGGCGAGCAACTGAGCACACCACAGCAGTCCATCGCACTTCCCGGCGGAATCAACGGATCGGCTGCGCCGACCGGAGCCGTGTTCAACACCACCACGGATTTTGTCGTCACGGATGGCGTGATCTCCGCGCCCGCAAGCCTCATTTTCAGTGGACAGGGCGGCACAATCCTCGCGTGGGCACCGTCTGTAGACCAGACAACCGCATTCGTCGCATACGACGACGGCAACGGCGGCGCGCGATATACGGGCCTCGCGCTGGCGAGCAGCGCAGGCGCGAATCTGCTTTACGCCGCCGACTTCCACAATGGAAAGATCGATGTCTTCGATGGCGAATTCCAGAAGATCGGCGTCCCGGGAGACTTCCAGGACCCCGAGCTCCCCGCCGGATATGCACCTTTCGGCATACAGGCACTGCCCTCTGGAAACGACGGCGAGACCGTGCTCGTCGTGAGCTATGCCCGGCGCGCGCCCGACTCGGATCAAACAGTGAACGGCGGCGGGCTCGGCCTGCTGAATGTGTTCGATACCCGCGGCGCGCTCGTCAGTCACTTCGTGCGCCCCGGCGGCAGACTCAACGCGCCCTGGGGCATGGCGCTCGCGCCGGAAGGATTTGGCGCCTTGAAGAACACACTGCTCGTGGGGAATTCCGGCGATGGCGTGATCAACGCGTTCGATCCGGCCACCGGGGAATTCATCGACAGCGTCCGGGATGCCGGCGGGCGGCCGATCGCAACGCCGGGGTTGCGCGGTATCGTCTTCGGGCGGGAGGCGCAGAACCCGAGTACCGATACCTTGTTCTTCGTCGCCAGTCTCGCGAACGGTGCAGGAGGGTTGTACGGACGCATCGATCCTGTTGCGAGCGCCGGCTCCGGCCAGGCGCCCGCGATTCCGCCCCCTTCCGGCGGGGATGATGACGTCGTCCTTTCGAGCCGGCCTATCATCGGTGTGCCGTTCGACAGCACACCTCCGACCGTGCACATCACGCTTCCCGGTCCGAACGCCATCGCCAGCGACATCATCACGGTGCTCGCCACGGCAACCGACAACACCGCGGTGGTCAGTGTGGAGTTCTTCGTGGGGTTTACCTCGATCGGCTTCGCGACAGGTCCGCCGTTCTTCGTCGATTGGGACACGCGGTCCGTAGCAAACGGCACCGTTACGCTCGTCGCGCGCGCGACGGATGTCGCGGGGAATGTAGCGGCCTCTCAGCCAATCACGCTGCGCATCAGCAACGTGCCGCGCGCACCGCCTCGTTGAACGTGCTCGCGTTGCGTCTGCTCACGCAGATGCCGATGCACACGCATCATTCGCGCGCCGCACCTTGACGGCTACGGTTCCGTTCGCGCTCGACGGGCTGCTGATCTGCATGCGACGCTGACTGCACACCTCCCGCATCAGCCGGAAGGGATTCCATGCTCACGCCTCGCATGCAGCGCCTCGTTCTCGCGGCTGTTCTCATCGCGATCAGCTCATTCTGGATTGCACGCATTGACGGCTCGGCGATCACGAAGGACGCGAGTCACTCGCTGCAGATGGCGCTCAATCTGGAACGGCATGGCGTGCTCTCCATGAGCAACGACATGCCCTTGCGCCCCTCGATGTATCGCGAGCCGTTGCCCGTGGTCACGGAAGCCGCCGCCATTCAGGTCGTGGACGCGATACTCGGCCCTGCGGAGATGAAGGAGTATTTTCAGGGCGAGCGCGCCCGGTGGATGAAGTACCAGAACTTCATCTGGACGACGCTCCTCTTTGTCGCAGTGTTCTGGATCACCCGCGATCTGACCCGCTCATTCCTGCTCGGGCTACTGGCGGCAGTGCTGGCGCTGAGACCCTTTTCTCCGAATTCCGGAATGGGCGTCAACTCGCTGCTGACCGAGCTACCTGCAACCGCGCTTCTGGTCGTGAGCTCGCTCCTGCTCGTGAAAGCACTCAAGAGCAAACGCGCGTTGCACTTCATCCTGTGCGGGGCGGCTTTCGGCCTTCTCACTCTGACCAAGGCGGCATTCCTGTACATCTTCGCCGGCGTTGCCGCGATTCTGCTCCTGGCGCAATTCCTCAATGCCACGCGCTGGGTCGGGGCGCGCCCGACCCACGTCGCCGTGCTTGTGAGCGCTTTCGCCGCGCTGGTGGCGCCATGGATGCTCCGCAATCTCGTCACCTTCGGAGCGTTCCAGATCTCCGAGCGAGGCGGGCTCATGATCTACTGGCGCGGGTTGTTCAATCAGATGACCGCGGATGAGTACAAGGGCGCGGTCTACCTGTGGGCGCCGAACCGGCTGGAACCGGCACTGGGCTCACTGCTCGGCTTTTCCCCGGCGGATCTCGAGCGCGGCGGACGACTTCAGAGACTCAACAACGACGAGCGTTCCAGCTTCTATGCGGAGGACCTCGAGGCCGAGCGCCAGGGTCGGCCCGATGCCACCTTCACCTACTACCGTCAGGGCCGGGCCGAGCGAGTGAGGCTGGGCACCCTCTATGAACGCGAGGGGCATCCTCATCCCACTCTCGCGGCGGATGAGCAGATGTTTGCGAGTGGCGTGCAGAT
This sequence comes from Steroidobacteraceae bacterium, assembly GCA_019683695.1. GTDB lineage: Bacteria > Pseudomonadota > Gammaproteobacteria > Steroidobacterales > Steroidobacteraceae > JADGHX01. Next base: position 562 of record JADGHX010000240.1, on the reverse strand, counting down.
GCTCCGCAAGCATCCCCTTCGGGCACTAGCCTCTGTGCCCCTGTTCATCTGGAGAGGTGCGCCGCTCATGTGGCCGCTGCTTGCCATTGCGCTGGTGTACGGAATCCGGAACCGCCGCCAGGCACTCACGGCATTCGTGCTTCCGGCGTTCGGATTATTGAGCTTTCATGCATTGCTATCGATCTTCGTGTCGCGCTACGCCGTGAATGCATGGCCCGTCATGATCGTGTGTCTCGCCGTGTTCGCGCAGGCTTTGTGGGCTCCCCGCGCGCCGGCAGTGCGCGCAGTCTTTTCGCGCGCCCTTGACGCATCAACGAGCATGCTTCTCAAGCGCACCGATAAAGCAACAGTCACTTCCCGCTTGCGCTGAGCTCAAGCTGCCGGGCGCTGGAATACGCGCCATTCATGCGCATACCAGAAGCGCGTTGCACTTCCGCTCGCTGCAACGTGCAGCCCTGCGGCAGCCGCCTGGCGCTCCACCTGGTCGATGGGCACATGATGAATCCACTGCCGTGCGAGGAGCAGATCGTGGGCGGCGGGGGAGACGGCGCCCCCGCCGCGG
>JADGHX010000239.1 GCA_019683695.1 Steroidobacteraceae bacterium | reverse complement strand
TTGTGTAAACGAGCCAGTTACCCTCCTGATACGTCCAGGCAAACACGCCGCCGCTCGGAGCCGGAGCATTCGCCACCGTATAGAACGTCGTTGCCGCCTGACTGGCGGCGCCGCCCATCTGAGCCTCGCAGATGAGGCGCGTGCTCCTCGCACCGGCTTCCGTCTGACCGGAAGCGAGAGTGGGCGGGGTCGGAATGGCGGGGTTCGGATCCGGGCCCGAGCCGCCAGCGCCGTACGGCGCCGTCGAGCGCACACCGCAAGGATCGCCGAACCGGCCGTCGGATCCGAAGATCTCCTGCAGGTTGAGGAACAGCTCGCCGAGATTCGGGGCGCGCGTGGCACGGTTGAAGCCGCCGCGGAAGCGGACCCAGTCGTTCAGCTCGAGGTTGCCGTTGATCTTGAAGGTGAACGTGCTGTCGGTCACCGAATAGTCTGACTCGCGGCCACCGAGCTCGAGCTCGAATTTCTTCAGGAACTTCCAGTCCGTCTTGAGGAGCGGCACCAGCAATTCGACGTAATAGTCCTTCACGTTCAGCGACGCATCGAGCGGGCCGGTCGGATACACACCGATCACCTGGTCGTTGAACGACGCGGTCGACTGCAGGATGTCCGGGAAGAACTGCGCTGCGTTCTTGCGATACTGGAAACCGAGAGCAGCCCGGAACTCGCCAGCCCAGCCCTCGAAGAGCCCGCCCTGCAGGTTGAGCTCACCGATGTCCTGCTGGTTCTGAGTGCGCGTCTGAAGCACGGCTTCTACTGCGTACTGGCAGTCCTCGGTCGGCACGGCATCGGCGTTGAACAGCGTGTCATAGAAACCGCTGGTGCACGGCACGGGCACCGTGCCGAAGTTCGGCGATGCGCCGTCCTCGTTGCCGAACATCCTGGAGTTGTAGCCGTAATCGGGCGCCCTCACGAGCGCACGCCACCGCTCGAGGGAATTGTCACCGTAGGCGTTGTTGTACGTGCTCGATTCGCCGCGTGACCAGTACACCTCGCCGGTCCAGTCCTTGAACGGCAGCCTGAAATCGAAGCCGGTCTCGATCTGCCAGATCGTATTCGTGTTCAACGTGGCGCGTTGCGGGAAGCTGTCCCTCGGGTAAGTCTCGGCAATCCAGCTTGCGGCCGGGTTGGGACGGCTGTTCAGCAGGATCGCGAGATCCACCGGCACGGGGTGCTGGGCGCCAGGCTGACCATGCGCAATGAACGACGGGTTGGCATAGGCCGGATTCGTCGGGTCGGCGATCGCGGCTGCGAATTCCGCGGGGGTCAGGTCCGGCCTGATCGGGCTGTCCGTGGTCGGGTTATACGGAATCTGCGCCTCCCAGCCGAAGCTCGCGTTCGTGGGAATCAGCAGCGTGCTCGTTTTGCTTTGTGCATAGCTCGCACGGGTGAAGAACGTCACATTGTCGTTGAAGTCCCACTTGCCCGAGCCGAAGAACGAATACCGAGTCTGCGGAGCCTGCGCGTACGCGAGCGGGTTATTCCACTTGACCGTCTGAATCGTCGGTAGGGTGGTGTTGCCATTCGCGTCCACGGTCGGCAGCACCGAGGTGTCATAGACGTTCTGGTACGAGAATTCGCTGCCGTCGATGATGCCACCCGCCGCTTGGTAACTCGCCAGGTTGTTCCCGGTCAGCGAGAACATCTTGCCGTTCTGACCGAAGCGGAACCCGGCGAGGATGCTGCAGTTCACGCTGGTGGTCGCGCAGGTGCCGGTGCCCGCAGGCGGATTGAACACCGCATTCCGTGCGGCCTGGGAGGGCGCATTGAAGAAGCCGGTGTTGTACCCGTTGTAGCCGAACACGAAGAGGTCATTGCTCGGCGCGTTCGGGTCGCCCCACGAGTCCCTGAAGAAATCGCGGTTTCTCTCATACGCCGGATCGCGCCGGTAGTATTCCGCGCCGATCGTGATGTTGCCGCGGCCTTCGCCGATGTTGCTGCCCATCATCGCGTAGCCGCGGGTCTCCGCGCCGTCGTGCGCCTCGAGCAGACTGCGCTGGATGTCGGCCTCGACACCCTGGAAATCGTCGCGCAGGATGAAATTGGTGACACCGCCGATGGCATCCGCGCCGTACACGGCCGACGCACCACCGGAGATGATTTCCACACGCTTGATCATCGACGAGGGGATGCCGTTGATGTCGGTCACCATCAGCGCGTTGATTGGCGTGGGCCGGTGGCCGTTCACGAGCACGAGGCTGCGGTTCGGGCCGAAGCCGCGCAGCGAGATCGTGGAGACGCCGACCGAGTTCACGGCCGTGATCTGCACGTCCTGCTGCGTCGTGACGGGCGAGGCGGCCGGGTTGAACTCCGGCAGCTGGTTCAGATAGTTCTCGATATTGAGACCGCTCTTCTGTTCGAGAGCGGCGGTATCGACAGTCACCAGCGGGCTGTTGGAAACGAGATCCCGGCGCACGATGCGCGAGCCCGTCACGGTGACCTCCTCGAGCTGGACATCCTGCGCCCTCGCCACTGGCGCGTGGCTCGCCATCGCGACGCCGCCAAGGATCGCGGCAACCGATGCGGCAACCGCCTTGGGCTGGAAATGCATGCTCTTCATTGACCCCCCTGAGAAGTTGAGCACGAACGGAAGCCCACAAGCGCCGGACAGGCGCCTCAGAGGGGGCGCGGCCAAAGCCGACAAAGAAGATCGCCTGTGTGCGTTGCGCAAAGACAACAGCATGCGCAAAACCGCTGCAATCACTACAGCCGGCCGGCACAACAGGCGATCGGATTCCCCCCTCCAGCGCCTATCTGCTCTTGTGGGTCGCTGACCACATCATAGGAGCACACGCACAAAAGGTTTGCAAGCCTGCCTTTTGCGTATGCACGCGGCGTGAACGGCCTCCGGCTCGCGACATCTTGTTAACCGGCGCCAACACGTTGCGCGCGAGTGCAGCTGGCGACCTGGCCCGGCGAGCTCACTGCGGGCGTGACGGGAAAGGACGTCTGCGCGCGTGGGATTGTTGCGCCGGCGCTATTCGAGAGCCACGCCTCTAAGCAGTGGAATGCAGCGCTTCGGTCGACGTCCGATCAAGCGGCGCGACTATGGGGCCCCGAAATCTCAATCGCTTGAGCGCGACGTCACGTGTGTTCGGACGATCGCGTCATTCCGCGAGACCCGTGGCATCACTGCGCCGATTTCCCTACACTCGCCGCCCCTGCGCGCCCCCTTGCGGGCGCCCGGTCTCCCCAGGGGGTGCTTAGCTCAGCTGGTAGAGCGTCGCCCTTACAAGGCGAATGTCGGCGGTTCGATCCCGTCAGCACCCACCAATCCCGATCGATTCACACGACGCCTCACTGCAGCTCATGCGGGCCCAGGCCGCAGATGCATCCGCTCGGCGTGACATGGATACATGGACATTTTTGTCGAGATGCTCGAGGGCACGTCGGCGCTATCGCGTGCCCGATACAATGCGCCTTGGGGGTCTGCCAATCATGAAACTGGGTCTTGTAGCCATCTTCGCTCTTGCCACCGCGCCTGCGGCTGCACAGGTCTGTCCCTATGAGAATCTGATGCCCGAGTTCACGCAGTTCGCGCAGGCGACCCGCGACCTGGCTGCGACGGAGCGAGCGCGCGCTTTCGTCGAGCGCTTCGCCGCCAGGCACCCCCGTTACTACAGCGAGCGGACGTTCGGATCGCGCGAGCAGCTGGAAACGCGCGCCGTGCGGCTGTTCGATCCGGCCCGTACGCCGAAATTCGAGGGCGCGCGCCCGATCGGGCTGGATGACGTGCTCACGACAGCCCGCGTGCTGACCGCAGAGTACGACCGCATTGAGGCGACCTTTCGTAAAGCGTTTCCGGATTACCGGTGCGAGACACCGATCAGCTTCGGGCTGTCGCTCTACATGTTCGACGGCAATCTGACTGAGGACGCGCCGGGCAGGCCGCGCATGCGCTTCGGCGTGGACATGATCTCGCTGCTGCATCCGTCACAGGAGTTGCCGGCGTTTTTTCATCATGAGCTGTTTCACATCTACCAGGCACAGCAGCTCGGTGCCGCCATGCCTGCCGACGAGACCCAGCCTGTCTGGTGGGCGTTGTGGGATGAGGGCCTCGCAACGTACGTCAGCTGGAAATTGAATCCGAGCCTGACGGCGCCCGAGATTTTCTGGATGCCGCGCGACCTGGAGGATCAGCTGAAATCGAAGGTGGCCGAGGCGGCGCGCATGATCCAGCCCGAGCTGGATGGCCATGAAGCTGTTCGTCAGTGGTTCAGCGCAGGCTCCAGTCCGCCAGGGCTGCCGGAGCGCAGCGGCTACTATCTCGGGTATCTCATGGCCCGGCACCTCGACCGCGGCGACCTGGCGGCGCTCGCTCGCCTTGCGCCGGAACAGGTTCGGCGTGAGGCGCATGCGTTCATCGAGTTTCTCGCGCGCGGCAACAACGTGGTCGAGTGACACTGCACTCAGCGCGTGTTGCGCGCGGCGCCTCTGCGCAATCGACAGCCCTCCAGAATGTATTGACCCGAGCCGGCATTGAGTCCCTGCCGGTACGCATGGAGCGTGCGCTACACCTCTGCACCTACTGCTCCGTCGAGAGCAACGCAGCGTTTCGCACTTGTCGATACCGCCCCGGCGCCACGCCGAACTTGCGCTTGAAGGCGCGATTGAAGGCGGCCTGCGATTCGTAGCCGACCTCGAATGCAATCTGTGCGATGGGCTTCCCGCCCTGCGTGAGGAGCCGTGCGGCGAGCTGCAATCTCCACGCGGCGAGGTACGCAAGCGGCGGCTCACCCATGAAACGCGCGAAGCGTTCCGCCAGCACCGAGCGCGATGCCCCGACTTTCGTTGCGAGCTCCGCGACAGTCCATGGGACCGAGGGCTGTTGATGCAGGAGCGCGAGCGCGCCGCCAACGATGGGGTCTCTCGCGCCCGCGAGCCAACCGACATGCTCCGGCGGCAGCCGTTCCATGTAGCGCCGCAGCGTCTCCACGAACAGAGCCTCGGCCATCCTCGATAGCAGAATGGATTGCCCCGGCCGCGATCGATCCGCTTCGCTCACCAGATAGCGGATCGAATCCTCGAGCCACTTGCCGGTTGCATCTGCGCGGGCGTTGATCTTGATCATGTGCGGCAGACCCGCAAGGAACAGACGGTCGGCATTCCGTTCGCAGCCGAAGTAGCCGCAGATGAATCCCGTTCGCTCGCCACCGCCACCGATGCACATGGTGCGCAGATCCCCGGACAGGAACTTGCCGAGAGACTTGCCGCTGTCCACCAGTTCCGTCGGACGACCGTTCGACACGGTATGCGCGTCGCCCAGCGGGATGATCACCACGTCTCCGGCCTCGAGCTGCACCTTGGTCCCGTCCTCGAACGTCACGAGCGCGCGCCCTTCGGTGACGAGGTGATAGGGGACGAGACGCTCCACACCGGGCGCGAGCATGTGTGCGACTCTCTGCAGTGAGGGCACTGCGAACCCCCACGGTGCCGTGCACTCGGCGTAGTAGAAGATCGCACTGCTCATGTGGACGGCGTTCAACGCGTGCGAGAGAACATCCATCGGTCCACCTTCTGCCGCACACTGAGGCGCGCGGCAAAGAATGCCGGCGGCCCGGCAAAGACCCTCGTGTTCCGAGCGCGCACAGTGACCATCACTTAGCGCAAGGATCGGAGGGCCCCATGAATCGAACCACGATCAGCTCTGCCACGCCAGCGCAAGAGGAATCGTCGCGGCACGCGTGGGATCGCATTGCGCCCGGGTACGACCGGACGAACACACCGACCCAGATGTGGCTCGCTGGAGAAGGACTCAAACGCGTGGGGCTGCGCGCCGGCGAGTCCTTCCTGGACGTCGCCGCCGGAAGCGGTGCGCTCGCGATTCCCGCCGCGCGACTCGGAGCAAGTGTTACTGCCGTGGACCAATCGTCGGTAATGCTCGAGCTGCTTGCCAAGCGAGCCCACGCGGAGGGACTGCAGATCGAGTGCCGCGTCATGGATGGCCACGCGCTCGGTTTCGCTGCCGACAGCTTCGACGCGGCTGGTTCCCAGTTTGGCGTCATGTTGTTCCCCGACATGCCGAGGGGGATTCGCGAGATGGTTCGTGTCGTCCGGCCCGGTGGTCGGGTGCTCGTCATCGCCTACGGCGACCCTCACTCCATAGACTTCCTCACGATCTTCATCCATGCCGTTCGCACAGTGCGGCCCGACTTCTCAGGACCTC
>JADGHX010000055.1 GCA_019683695.1 Steroidobacteraceae bacterium | reverse complement strand
GTGTCGAGGGCACCGCGAAGTCGCGGGGCTCGATGGGCCCTGCCGCGCGCGCGGCACGCCCTGCCTCCACGGCCTTCGCGAAGGCCGCCGCCATGAGCACGGGATCGTCCGCCTGCGCGATCGCCGTATTCACGAGCACGGCGTCGAAGCCCAGCTCCATGGCCTGCGCCGCGTGCGAAGGCACACCGATGCCCGCATCGATCACCAGCGGCACGCCCGGAAATCGTGCACGCAACGCCCGGAGCCCGAAAACGTTGTTCAGCCCGCGACCCGAGCCGATGGGCGCGCCCCACGGCATGAGCACGCGACACCCTGCCTCGACCAAGCGCTCGGCGACGACGAGATCCTCCGTTGTATACGGAAAGACCTCGAACGCGTCCGCGCACAGGCGGCGCGCAGCCTCGACGAGCCCGAATACGTCCGGCTGAAGGGTGTCGTCGTCACCGATGACTTCGAGCTTCACCCAGCTCGTTTCGAACACATCCCGCGCCATGCGCGCGGTGGTGACTGCCTCCTGCACCGTATGGCATCCGGCTGTGTTGGGCAGCACGCGCACACCGAGATCCCGCACCAGAGACCAGAACGCCTGGCCCGCACGCTCGCCGCCGGACTCACGCCGCAGCGAAACCGTCACAATCTGCGCACCCGATGCCTTCACGGCCTGCGCGAGAACGTGCGGAGACGGAAAGCCCGCCGTACCCACCATGAGGGCAGACGCGATCTCGACGCCATAGAACCTTGGCACGGTGCTTCACCCTCCCTGCATGGGCGCCAGCACTTCGAGCCGATCCCCTTCGGCGAGCACGGTGCTCGCGCGCGAAGCAGCGGAGACGAACTCGCCGTTCAGCGCCGTTGCCACAACGGCTCCTCCAAACCCCAGCTCCTCGAGCGCACGCTCGAGGTTGCTCTCGGCAAGATCACGCGGGTCGCCGTTGACGAGAATCCTCATCCATCACCTCCGGATAGAAGCCCTGCCGAAGCACCACGTCGGCCGTCATCCGCGCGAGTGCGGGGGCGAGCAGGAAGCCGTGGCGGTACAGACCGTTCACGTACACAACGCCGTCCCGCTGCCGGATTCGTGGCAGGTTGTCCGGGAACGCGGGGCGCAAGCCCACACCGATCTCCACCACCTCGGCCTCACCGAACGCCGGATGCACGGCGTACGCAGCGCTCAGGAGCTCCAGCAACGACCGGGCGCTGATGTTTCGCTGCGCATCGCTCTCGATCATGGTGGCCCCCAACATGAAGAGACCGTCTCCGCGAGGCACGATGTAGAGCGGCACTCGGGGATGCAGCACGCGCACCGGCCGCGTGAGCACCACGCCGAGGGCTCGCAGCAAGACCATCTCACCGCGAACAGCGCGCAAATCGGCCAGCACATCACGCGCTGCGAGGCCGCGGCAGTCCACGACTCGATCGGCGAGTGCGCCCACGCGGCTGCCATCCACTCCGAAGCGGATTCTTCCGCCGAGGTGCTCGAGCCGTTGCGCGAGCGCTCTCAGCGCCGCACGCGGGTCGAGGTGCGCTTCGGCTTGAAACAGCAGCCCACGACTGAAGCGACCTGAGAGCTGTGGCTCCAGCACGCCGATCTGGTCACCCTGCACCCATGTGTACCGTTCCGCGCGCCGGGCGAAGCGCTCCAGCTCCGCGGTGTCCCGTGCGTGCGCGACGACGAGTGTTCCGTTCCGAACGACATCGGGGCAGCGGGATGCCCACCATTCGATGGATTCCTCGCCGAGCTGCGCCACCAGGGGTTCCGCGTTCTGGCTCTCGCACCACGGCGCCAGCATTCCGCCCGCTTGCCACGCCGCCGCACTCTGGCCGAGCTGAAGCGAGCGCTCGATGATTTCCACGGACGCGCCCTTTTCAGCCAGTGCCACGCCACACGCAAGGCCCGCGACGCCCGCGCCGATCACTGTTACACGCATGCGCGCTACTGCGGATCTGGCGAGACAACGCGCTCCAACGGCACATACAAATCGCCGTTCTCGCGATACTTCTTCGCCATTTCCTGCATACCGGCTTCGCGTTCAAGTGCGCGCGCACTCGCCTGCGCGCCCGTCCTCAGCTCGTGCGAGATGTGCATCGAGCAGAATTTCGGCCCGCACATGGAGCAGAAATGCGCTGTCTTGTGCGCTTCCTTCGGCAAGGTCTGGTCGTGAAAGTCGCGTGCGGTCTGCGGGTCCAGCGAGAGGTTGAACTGATCCTCCCAGCGGAAATCGAACCGTGCTCTTGAGACGGCATCGTCGCGCGCCCGCGCCGCCGGATGTCCCTTGGCGAGATCGGCCGCATGCGCCGCAATCTTGTACGCGATCACGCCTGTCTTCACGTCGTTGCGATCGGGAAGGCCCAGGTGTTCCTTCGGCGTGACGTAGCACAGCATCGCCGTGCCATACCAGCCGATGAGGGCGGCACCGATTGCGGAGGTGATGTGATCGTATCCGGGCGCGATGTCCGTCGTGAGCGGGCCCAGTGTGTAGAACGGCGCCTCCCCGCAATGGGCAAGCTGCTTGTCCATGTTCTCCTTGATCTTGTGCATGGGCACGTGCCCCGGCCCTTCGATCATCACCTGACAGTCGCGTGCCCAGGCGATGCGCGTGAGCTCACCGAGCGTTTCGAGCTCCGCGAACTGGGCGGCATCGTTGGCATCCGCGATGGAGCCCGGCCGCAGGCCGTCACCGAGCGAGAAGCTCACGTCGTACGCGCGGCAGATGTCGCAGATCTCCTCGAAATGCTCGTACAGGAAGCTCTCCCGATGATGCGCGAGACACCACTTGGCGATGATCGAGCCGCCGCGCGATACGATGCCGGTGGTGCGATTGGCCGTGAGCGGCAGAAAGTGCAGTCGCACGCCCGCGTGGATGGTGAAGTAGTCCACGCCCTGCTCCGCCTGCTCGATGAGTGTGTCACGGAACACTTCCCACGTGAGCCGCTCCGCCACACCGCCCACTTTCTCCAGGGCCTGATAGATCGGCACGGTGCCGATGGGCACAGGCGCGTTGCGCAAGATCCACTCGCGGATGCGGTGAATGTCCTTCCCCGTGGACAGATCCATGACCGTGTCCGCGCCCCAGCGAATGGCCCAGACCATCTTGTCCACTTCCTCCGCCATGCCCGAGGAGACGGCGGAGTTGCCGATGTTGGCGTTGATCTTCACCAGGAAGTTGCGGCCGATGATCATCGGCTCGGTTTCCGGGTGGTTGATGTTCGCGGGAATGATCGCGCGGCCGCGCGCCACCTCGTCACGCACGAACTCCGGCGTGACCTCGTCCGGAATGCTCGCACCCCACGAATCGCCATCGCGCTCTGCACGCTCACGTGCGCGGGCGCGCCCCATGTTTTCCCGGATGGCGACGAACTCCATCTCCGGCGTGATGATTCCCGCGCGTGCATAGGCCAGCTGCGTAACGGCACGCCCGGCGCGGGCGCGAAGCGCACGGCCGTTCCATTCGACATCGCCGCGCCGTTCGATCCAGGGTTTTCGCAGCGGCGGAAGCCCGCGCGCGATATCGATGCGAGCTTCTGGGTCGGTGTAGGGGCCGGAAGAGTCGTACACCGTGATGCCCCGCTCGCGAGCGGACGGATGAACGTCGATGTGACGCATCGGTACACGCACATCGGAATGGATCGAGCCCGGGACGTACACCTTGCGTGACGCGGGCAACGGTTCGGCGACGAGCGCCGCAGGAGCAGCATTCATGAGACCCTCCATTCGCCTCAGGGGCGGTGACGGAAGATCCAGAAATGCGGTGAGGGGAAGTTTCGGATCGGGCCGCGGCGCGCGAGAGCCGACTGAAGCGGCAGCAGCGGCAGCCTGGACAAACTTTCCTACGCCAGCATGAACTGGATCAGGTTCAAAGGGTCGTCACGCCGCGCGGTTGCGCCAGTGACCTCTCAGCCCCTTGCCGGGGCTCCCCTAGTCGGGGCGAAACGCTAACGCAGAGCGATAAACGAGGTCAAGCGCAGCACGCATTCAATTCAAAACGGCTGCATTCATCCGCACATTGTCGTGCTCATATGCATAAGCAAGAGAACACGACAGATGCGCGTAAGCATTGCGCATCGGTGCGCGCGGACATGCAGTTGCAACGTGGACGCAAGACCATCAAGTGCGCGACCGGCGACTCTCCAGCTGCGCACTCGCCCGCGCCACGCGGCGCTCTGCTATCCTGCGACCGAAATACCCTCGCTCCGATTTCTTGACGTGACCCGCCGCGCCTTCCTGATCGCGCTCCTGCTCATCGCCGCCAATCTGCGTCCCTCGCTGACCGGAGTCGGCCCACTCCTCGACACGCTGCGCGAGGATCTGGCCTTGTCGGCCACCGCGGCCGGCTGGCTGAGCAGTCTTCCGGTGCTCATTTTCGCCGCTTTCGCTCCGCTTGCGCGGCTCGCTCGTCAGCTCGGCGCCGAGCGGCTGGCCCTTGTCGGTCTGCTCGTGCTCATCGCGGGCATCCTCGTGCGATCGCAGGCACACGTCGCGACGCTGTTCAGCGGAACGGTGATGCTCGCCACCGGCATCGCCGTCATCAACGTTCTTCTTCCAGTGCTCATCAAGGAGCACTATCCCGAGCGCGTTCCGGCCCTCACGACTGCATACGCAACGGTGATGGGCGGCTTCGCAGCGCTCGCCTCCGGCGTGGCGGTGCCTCTTGCCGAATGGCTGCCGGGCGGCTGGCAAAGCTCGCTTGCGAGCTGGGCATTGCCGGCCACCATCGCGCTTCTCTTCTGGATCCCCCACGCGCGCGCCGGTCAGGCCCGACACGCGGCCTCGCACGAAGCCGCGCCGCATCCGCCGTGGCGCACGCTCGTCGCGTGGCAGGTCACGGGCTTCATGGGCATGCAGTCCACCGTGTTCTATGTGGCCGTGAGCTGGTTTCCCGCCATCCTGCGCGAGAATGGTTACTCGCCCGTAGCCGCGGGCTGGCTCCTGACGCTGTATCAGGTTGCGGCACTCATCGCGGGGCTCGTCGTCCCGCAATTGATACGGCGTTTCCGCGATCAGCGCGGGCTCGCGTTTTGTACTTCCGCGCTCTCGGCGCTCGGAATACTCGGCATTCTGCTGGCGCCCGAAGGCGCCGTCGCATGGATCGTGCTGCTCGGTTGCGGATCCGGGCCCAGCCTCATCCTGGCGCTCTCGTTCATGGGCCTGCGCGCGCACAGCCAGCAGTCCGCCGCGGCACTCTCGCTGATGGCGCAGGCCATCGGCTATCTCGTCGCCGCACTCGGCCCGATCGTCTTCGGGTTCATTCACGATCAGACGGGTGGATGGGCGGTCGCGCTCGTGGCGCTGATCGGCGTGACGATGGTTCAGGCGCTCTGCGGGGTGGGCGCCGGACGCTCCATCAGGATCTAGCAAGCGTATCGAGCTCGCGCCGGGGCCCGCCCGGGCCCCGGCGCGGAACGCTCAGAAGCGCGCGTTCAGGCCGACGTAGAACCGGCGGCCCACAACGTCGTATGCGCTGGCTTCGGTGAGACCTGCGGCCGTGGTCACACCGGGGTTCACGCCCACTCGCGGCGGATCCTTGTCGAACAGGTTCTCGACGCCGAAGCGCGCCGTGAGCGAGGGTGTGATCGTCCAGCGGCCAGCCAGATCGAACACGTCGTACGCCTCCGTGGGAAGCACGGTGGTATTCGGGTTCGCCACGTACGCCACGTTACGTGTCTCGGGCAGGTGTCGCCACGCAAGGCTCACCGTGGCCGGACCGGCGCTGTAGCCCAGTGTTGTGTAGAGCCTCCACCGGAAGTATGTCCCGGTGCCCGCGTGCTCGAGCGTGGCGCCGCCCTTCACGTTCTGGACCTCGTAGGAATCCAGATAATTGCCATTCACGTTGGCGAACAGCGTGCCCGTCATGCCGCCGAAGAACGGCGTCTTCATGCTCCAGTCGATCTGCGCATCGATACCGCGCGTCGCGATGTATCCCAGGTTCTGATACATGGCGTTCGTCGCGAGCCAGAAGCCGTTCGTGGGCAGGCGCAGAATGCGCTTGCAGTACTCGTTGTTCGGATCGTACGTGGGGTTACCCCCGAACGCGTTCAGACACTGCTGATACACGAACTCGGTGGAGGCCGGCGAAATCGCGCCATCGATGACCACGCGATAGTAGTCCACAGACATGGTCAATTGCCGGATCGCCTCCGCCTCGAATGGCGAGCGCAGCACCGTGCCGAACGTCCAGGTTTTCGCATCTTCGGAGCGGACATTCGGGTTGCCTTGCGTCAGGTCGCGGCCGAGCGGGAAGAACGTCGGCACGTTGCCCACATAGTTGTCGTCGATGGGGAACCCACCTGCGAGCGCCGTGCACAACGCCTGCACCTGCGCACGATTCGGGTTGCTCGGGACATTGCCGTACGGCGCACGCGTCAGAATCGAGCACGGATCGTGTTCCGACCAGGTCACGGTGGTGAACACCGCGGGTGAGAAGAGCTCGGCGACATTGGGCGCACGGTTGGCGATCTGCCGGCCGCCGCGGAAGCGGACGTAATCGTTCACGGCCCAGTCGGCGGTGACTTTCCAGGTATTCACGCTTCCCGTTGCGGTGTCGTAGTCGGAAAGCCGATAGCCCGCGTTCAGCTCCAGCGACTTGACGAGGAAGACATCCCTCAGCACGGGCGCCAGCAACTCCGCATACACCTCCTTCACCGCGATCTCGCCGGATGTGGCGGTCGTGTCGAAGAGACCGATAGCCACGGACGTCACGTTCTGCGTGGAGATGCCGCGGTCGGGCCGGTAATCAAAGGTGTTCTTCCGATAGTCTGCACCTACGGCGAAACGCAGATCGCCCGTCGGCAGGTCGGCGAGCGAGCCTTGCACGTTCAGCTCGACCTGGCTCTGCTCGACCGCCGTGGTCGTCTTGAGATCGGCGGAGATGATGTCGATGCAGTCCTGCGAGACCGGCGTGTTGAGGAAGGGGTTGAGGCCACTCGTGCACGTGGCGAGCCGGCCGATGCGGGCATTGTTGAACTCCGCGCCTGCCCCGTAGTTCGGCATGGCGATGAGTGTCTGATACGCACCGAGATCCGCGAAGCCCTCGTAGCCCACGGACTGGGTCGTGCGGCCGTGCGAGCCGAAGATGTCGTACGTCCAGTCCCGGAACGGAATGGCGCCTCGCACGCCCGCCAGCAGCTCGTATGTGTTCGTCGTGGTCTCGAGCGACGTGGTGGGCATGTAGGTGAGGTTCTTGTTGAGCTGCCACGGCGCATCGGGATTCGCGCGGCTATCCAGGATCGTGGCGAGCTCAGGCGGGATGGCGTGCGACGCATCCCGCGGAATCAGCACGGACCACTGATTCACCGCAGGCGCGTAGGCGCCGGATTGCGTCTTCGTCTGGTTCTCATCGAAGCTCGCCTGCACGTAGAACTGCGCGTTCTCGTTCACATCGTAGTGCCCGTGCGCGAAGAGCGAATAGCGCGTCAGCGGCAGGGACATGAACGCATCGAGATTGTTGTTGGCGATGCTCCCGTTGGAAACCAGCTTGAACTCGGGGAACAGGCCGCCGGTATAGCCGGGCACAGGGCTCCCGGAAACGGCACCGCCGAGTGCGGAGAACAACGTGGCCTCCTCGACCGTCGCGGCGGTGTTGAAATAGAGATCGCTCGTGTTCGGCACCTCACCGGGCGCATAACCCTTTGCGCCGAACACCTGGTCCACGGCCGCCTGCGTGTACCCTCTCGGGCTGCTGAAGCTGCCGAAGTTCACGAAACCGCCCGGCGAGGTGCCCGGGTCCGTGAACGCTTCCGCGAAGAACTCGCGGTCGCGCCGGTAGATCACATCGCGCTTGGAGAAGGTCACGCCGAGCAACGCATTGCCGCGATCGTCCGCGAAGTTCGAGCCGAGCAGCGCGGAGATCTGGCGCTGATTCCCGTCGCCGTGGAAGGACTGCCCGCTCTGCGCGTCAATCGATACGCCTTGGTAGTTGCGCTTCAGCTTGAAATTCACCACGCCCGCCACGGCGTCCGCACCGTACGTGGCGCCAGCGCCACCCGTGATGATTTCGACACTGTCGATGGCGGCAGCCGGTATCGTATTCAGGTCCACCACAAGGCTTGCGTTGGCCGGCTGCGTGCGGCGGCCATCGAGCAGCACGAGCGTGCGGTTGGAGCCCAGGCCGCGCAGATTGACGGTGGCGATACCCGGGCTGTTGGTCGGCGTTGACTGGATGTCGCCGGCATTGAAGAACTGGTTCGAGCCCGGATTCACCTGCGGCAGCTTCGCGAGCGACCGGTCGATGCCGATGTCGGCCGTGGACTGCAGCGTCTCGGTCGTGACGGTCGTGATCGGGCTATCGGACTCGAAATCACGTCGCAGGATGCGCGAACCCGTGATGACCACCTCCGTGAGCTCGGTGTCGGCGCTGCTCGCCTCCTGCTCCTGCGCATGCGCCGGTATTGCAAGCGATGAGGCAATCGCCGCTGCCACGGCGGCCCTGATGCGCCAGCTCGCTGCAGTGGTGCGTGTGGCGGCCGAAAAGGATACAGACTGTTCCGGGACCATGATCTCCCCCCTTTTGACATTGGAAACCGGAGCGCGCCGGTGTGATCCGGGCGTTACAGACGGGTGCTCAACACTCGAAGCGACGCGTCAGGGTGTGCAGAAGACGGCGTAAGGCCGGCGGGCGCCGGCGGCCTGATGATGACGAGGACAGGAAGGTGCGGGCCGCCCCTGCCAGACGGCGGCCACAGTGAGCCGTGCCATGGATGTCCGCATCCATTTCCCCCTGCTTGCGCGTTCTTGTGGGGAAGCAAAGTAGCTCAGCCCGAAAGGCAGGAGCTACAGGTGCGGCCGTGATTGTTGGCGGGACAACTAGCAGCGACAGTAATAGTGACCCGTCTACCGGCACCGCGCCGGACGGCGGTATATATCACGCTGTGATGTTTCGAGTGAAGGACCGCGCCGGCGCTTTCCGCACGCGGCGCACGCGACGGCGAGCCGCTGCACACCGTCCTTCGGACTGACGGAACCATTTTGCGTGGATCGCGTCCTTGCGCCTGTCCAACACGTGCGAAAGGAGGTTTACCCCATGCAGTCCATGCGGCCCGCGCTCTTCGGGCTGGGTACGGTATTGACTCTGTGTTTCGCGGTGAGTGGGTGCGCGACGAATCGCGCGCCATTCGTCGTTGCATTACCCAACGGCTACTACCTCCAGCGGGACAAGGCCCATCAACCCCAGATCGTGAAGCGCAGCGGCGGCACGGTGCTTCCGGGCCCCGTCGCGGCGTATGCCGTGTACCGCGAGCTCGTCACCGGCTGCGTGTGCACCTGGCCGAAGCGTGCGTTCGCCTACCCCAATGAATCGCCGTTTCCGGGCTCGCCCGATGCGCGCTATTTCGTGCTCGACACGACGAACGGCCGCCTGGAGAAGGACCTCGACGAGGCGACCTGGCGAGCGCGACTCGAGGCGCTGGGCGCGCCGAAGTCCCTGCAGATCACGGCGCCTGTTCTGCCCGAATAGCGCGCCTGCACCGGGGCCGGCGTGGCGCTGCCCGCCAGGCCCCCGGCCGCCGGGCTCGCGCCTACCGCACCTGTTCCAGCGCTTCCGCGCGCGTCGGCGGCCAGAGAATCGTGCCCCGGCACCGGGGTGAACCGCATCGACACGCGTAGATCTCGTCCACGTTCTCCGGGTCGTCATCCTCGCGGCCGATGTTGTACTCGTAACCGAGCTCCTCGCCGGGCTCGATATCCCGAAGCGCCACGATGAACAGGCGGCCCTTGCGGATGCGCGGCACACAGTTCGGCTCGCACATGTGATTGATGAACCGGCTGTCGTTGCCGCCCACGTTCCCATCGATGACGGTCTCGTCATCGAGGGCATACAGGAACGTGTGGTTGTCGTTCACGTCCCGGTGCTTGTAGCGCTCGTTCGCCTCCTCGTGGCTGATGCGCTCGCCCACGTATTCATCGATGACGGCTCCGCGCGGAATGAACCGTGTCGCGAACGCCCCGAAGCCGTGAATTCCGGAGCGGCGGATGACGTACGGCCGGTCGGTGTTCCGCGCGCCGGAGCGCGCGCGGGAGCGTGGTGCGTCTTTCATCAGGTGTGCGTGTGAATGCGATGTGGATCGGTACAGACTCTTGCGGCGGCGAAGTGTACCGATTGCGACGACGAAGTGGACCCCTTCCCGCGAGCGCCGGAAAGGCGCTTTGCCACATTCTGATAGTATGCAAACCGGCTTGTCGGAAACCGCCGCGCGTGCGCGGCAAAGGTGAGAAATGAAGATTGCGGTGATGGGCGCCGGTGCCGTCGGCTGCTACTACGGTGGCATGCTGGCGCGAGCCGGGCATGATGTCGTGCTGATCGGTCGTTCACCCATGGTCGAGGCCGTGCGCCGATCGGGGCTCTTGCTGGAGTCCCGGGCATTCAGGGGCCACGTGCGCGTGCGCACCGACACCTCCCCCGCGGCAATCGAAGGCGCGGAGCTCGTGCTCTTCTGCGTGAAATCGGGAGACACCGAAAGCGCAGGCGCGGCCATGGCGCCCCACCTTCACCCGCAGGCATCCATCCTGAGCCTGCAGAATGGTGTGGACAATGCGCCGCGGCTCTCCGCAGTGCTCGGCAGGCACGTCATTCCGGTTGTGGTCTACGTCGCCACGGAAATGGCCGGGCCCGGCCATGTGCTCCATCACGGCCGCGGGGATCTCGTGCTCGGCCCCTCCGACTCGAGTGCCGCCCTGGCGGCGGCCCTGAGTGCGGCTGAAATTCCGACGAGTGTGTCGGACCGTGTCGTCGATGCGTTGTGGGCCAAGCTCATCATCAACTGCGCGTACAACCCCCTGTCTGCGATCACGCAGTTACGCTACGGCGAGCTCGTTCGCGCCCCGCACGTGCTGGAAACCCTGCGCAACGTATTCGATGAATGTATGGCCGTGGCACGGGCCGACAACATCACCGTGCCTGCGGATCTCTGGGAATCCCTGCTCGCCATCGCGGAGAACATGGCCGGGCAGCGCTCCTCAACGGCACAGGATCTGGCGCGCGGCAAGCGCAGCGAGATCGATCATCTGAACGGTTATGTCGTCCGCCGCGGAAAGGCGCTGGGCGTTCCGACTCCCGTCAATCAGGCACTGCACTGCCTCGTGCGCTTGCTGGAAGACTCCTCTACACGCGCCCACTTACCAGCAGGTGCCTCTCGGTGATCTGTGTCACCGGCAGAGAAAGGCCGGCCGCGTGCAGTTGTTGCCGCACCTCTTCGACCGTGAATGCTGCACAGAGGGAGTTGTAGAAGTCCTCTTTCAGGATCGGATGCTCGTTCGCCGACACGCTTTCAACGATCTCCCGCGCGGCGGCCGGTGACGCCGGACGGATGAGATCCATGACATGGATGCCGCCGCCCGGCTTCGTGAGCCGTTTCACCTCGCCCCAGAGCACCTGTGGGTCCGGCAGATGATGCAGCATGTCCTTGCACACCACGGCATCGAAGGCGTGATCCGGTAACTGCGCGTCGGGCAGGCGACCCAAATGAAGACGGATGCGGTCCTGCAGCCCTGCGGCCCTCACCGCATCACGGGCCAGCTTCAGCATCTCGGAAGAGCCATCCACTGCGGTGACGTGCCCGCGAGTGGCCTGCGCCAGCTGCACGGCAATCTCACCGGGGCCGCAGCCCAGATCCGCGACGTGACCCAGGCAGTCGGCGAAGCGCTCCACGAACGAGCGCACGAAGCTCCGGTTCGAATCGGAAAAGTCCGCGCGGGCGTACGCGACCACCTGGTCGGCATCGTTCATGATTTCGGGTTCAAGAATTCTCTGCATCATCGAAGTAGCTGCCTCGCCGCGATGCGCGCCACTCTCGCACGGCCGACGGTGTAATCCAAGCGACTGCCGCCCCGCTGAATCACACCGCGCCGTGGACGAACAACCCTCCGCGATGCCTCCACCCGCGCCCTGAGGCTCTTGCAGTCGGTCCGTCGGCGTTCCGATCCGGTAGATTCGCGGGAACAAAAAGGGGGGTCTCATGGCGAAAGCGCCCACTCATCACGGTCTCGCGCTCACACTGTCGATCCTCACAGCCACGGTTGCGGGCATGACGCCCGCTCGCGCGCACAGCGCAGAGGCGCAAGTCACGCCGGTGTCGGATGCCGCGCTTGCCCATCCGCCAGACGAGGACTGGCCGATGTGGCGCCGAACGCTGGACTCATGGGGCTACAGCCCACTTCGGCAGATCGATACGAGCAATGTGCACCAGCTGCAGCTCGTGTGGGCGCGCGGGCTCGAGCCGGGGCAACAGGAAGGCACACCGCTCGTCCACGATGGTGTGCTGTACTTCCCGAATCCGCGGGACATCATTCAGGCGTTCGACGCGGCGACGGGCGATCTGATCTGGGAGCACCGGCGAGCGCTCCCGGAGGACATCGAAAACTACATCAATGCGCCGTTCATCAATCGCAATCTCGCGATTCACGGCAACCTGATCATCGATACATCCGCCGACGGGTTCGTGTACGCGCTGGACGCACGTACCGGCAAGGAGGTCTGGAGCACACAAGTGCTCGACTACAAGACCGGCGTTCACCAGACCTCGGGCCCCATCGTGGCGGATGGAAAGGTTTTCACAGGACGCGGTTGCGAGCCGCTCCCCACCGCGAAGCCCGACTATTGCGTCATCGTGGCGCACGATGCTGCCACGGGCCGGGAGCTGTGGCGCACGCGCACGATACCGGCACCCGGTGAGCGCGGGAACGAGACATGGGGCGACGTGCCATTCGCCGAGCGCAAGCACGTGGGCACGTGGATGCCGCCGAGCTACGACCCGGAGCTGAAGCTGCTGTACATCGGCACGTCGGTCACCTCACCCGCCCCCAAATTCCTGCTCTCGGGCAACGACAAGAAATACCTGTATCACAACTCCACCCTGGCGCTGAACGCCGAGACCGGCGAGATCGTCTGGTATTACCAGCACGTCGTCGATCATTGGGACCTCGACCACACATTCGAGCGCATCCTGATCGATACCGAAGTCACGCCCGCCAAAGACGCCGTTGCCTGGATCAACCCGCGCATCAAGCCGGGGCAGCAGCACAAGGTCATCACCGGCATTCCCGGCAAGACCGGCATCGTCTACACGCTGGACCGCCGCACCGGGGAGTTCCTGTGGGCCACGCCTACCATCCAGCAGAACGTGGTGGCGCACATCGACGGCCGCACCGGTGAGGCCAAGGTCAATCCCGATACAACATTCGCCGCGCGCGGGGATGAAGCCACCGTGTGTCCGAGCATGATGGGCGGCAAGAACTGGCCGGCCGGGGCGTACAGCCCGCTCACGCGGATGATGTACTTTCCCCTGCAGAATACATGCGCCGACTACGCCGTCACCATCGCCTCGCGCCAGGAGATCTCGTCATATGGCGTTCGCGCCAATACACGCCTTGCGCCTGGCGCGCAGGGCGTCGGCGCGATATACGCCATCTCGGCCAGCACAGGCCGCATCGAATGGAAGTACGAGCAGCGCGCGGCCCTGCTGTCGCTGCTGACCACTGGCGGCGATCTGCTGTTCGGCGGAGATGTCGCGGGTCGCTTCCGCGCATTCGATCAACGCACCGGCAAGGTGCTCTGGCAGACGAACCTCGGGTCGCAGGTGACCGGCTTTCCCATTTCGTACGCCGTGCAGGGTCGACAGTATGTGGCGGTGAGCGTGGGGCAAGCGGTGAACACGGCGGCGTACTTGTTACTCACGCCGGAAATTCGGCCGAGCAACAGCAACATCCTCTACGTCTTCGCGCTGCCGGAGGGCTGGCAATCGGCGTCTACGACCTCGAGGCCACCGCAACCCGCGACTGAACGCCCGCAGACCGTCGCGTCGGCCGCAGTTGGCCCGGTGGCCACTCAATGCCGCCGATCGGACCGGCCGCGATCCGGCGCGACTCGCAGCCCAAACGGCCTGTTTTCGGCCGCGCAGAGCGCACAAGGCAGGAAGACGTACATCGAGCAGCAGTGCGCGTCGTGCCATGGCGAGAACATGCGCGGCTCGGCAAGCGCGCCCTCACTCGCCGACCCCGGCTTCCGTGTCGCTTGGGCCAACCGGTCACTGCAAGAGCTGGTGGATTGCATGAAGGGCACCATGCCACCCGGCCGTGCAGGTACGCTGAGCGACGCGGATTACGTGCAGATTCTAGCCGCCATTCTCGAGGCGAACGGGTTCGAGCCGGGGGCGACCGGCGCTGCGCTATCCAGCGATCCCACCACGCTCGATGGAATCGCCTTCAGCGCTGCGCAGTAACCCTGCGCAGCAAAGAGGTCACTTTCGCGGGTGCTCGAAGAGCTGCACGAAACCGCCCACGTCCGGATCGCGCACCATGATCACCCGGGTGCCACTGCGCATGGTGGCAATGCCGTCGGACACGATCTGCGCCCCGGCCGCCTTGACGCGCTCCACAAAGGCCTCGAGCCCTTCGACCTCGAAGCCCACATACGACGTGCCGATGTCTCCGATGCGGTACGGCTCGACGGGCTTCTTCCGATTCTGGAACTCCACGAGCTCGAAGTTCATGCGCGAGCGGCGATCCGCGGCCTCGACGAAGGATTCGTTGAAGAATCGCAGCACGTTGCCGTGGCCCCCGACGACGGAGTCATAGAAATCCCCCTTCATCCAGGGCTGCTCGCGATTCACGAGCTGCCCGCCGAAGAGCGTCTCGTAGAACGCGCGCGCCTTGCCCGAATCCAGCACGATGAGCCCTACGTGATTCATGCCCGGCGTCAGCGCCGGCCGACCCGGCCTGCCTTCCGCCGCGGGGGTGGCTGGGCGCTGGTTGATGATCTCGATATCAAGCCCGTCCGGATCGGTGAGGTACGCGAGTCCCCCGCGCGTCTCTCCGGGGAACGGGATCAGCTTGCCCTCCCACGAGCGCGCGCGAAGCATGCCGCTCTTCTCGAGTCGCGCCCACAACGCCGGCGCATCCGGCACCACGAGCCCGAAATGCGGGGCGCCGGGCTCCCACGGCGGATAGCCACTCACCTTCTTGCGCGCAATGCCGCGAATCTCGCGCAGGTACACGGCAAACGGCTTTCCGGACGCGCTGCTGTTCATGATCATCTTCGCCATGCGCGTCTCGATGCCCTTCAGCCCGTACAGCCGCTCGGTGACGTCATCCTTCCGCCACGCCGAATTCGCTGCCGGATCACGCCTGAACCCGAGCGCCTCGTAGAACGACACGGACTGGTCGAGATCGGCCACGAGGCGGCCCACGAAAGCGATACCCACCACGCGGCCCGTGGCACGGGCCGGGGGAGCAGACTGCGTTGAAGCAGACTGCGCTAACGCAGAACCCGCAAAGGCCAGCAACCCTGCCCAAGCCACCGCGAAACGGAGCAGAAACGGCGCATGCGATCTCATGCGATCCCCCCTTCTTGTGCTGCGCCGATTGTAGCCAAAGGTGAGCGCGCCGTGCGGCGCGGCGCGCAGCGCGCACCCGGCCGGCAGGAGGGCCGCTCCTGCCAGCTCAACTGATGCACTCGATTGCCGGCGCGTTGCGTCCGCGCCAGCTCACTTCATGCCGGAAACGATGTTGCGGAACTCCTTTTCGGGGAACGCGAGATAGGTTTCGGCTCGCACGTTGCCGCGCGTTGCGAGGGACAACGCCGCCTTCGCCGCGCTGGCGTCATCCGGCGCTTCACTGATCACGACTGCGTCGTATCGTCCGCAAACGAGATAAAACTCCTTGAGCCGGCCGCCATAGCTTTCGAAGATCTGACGTGCGGCATCGAGGCGAGCCGGACTGTCCTTCACGTTTTCGATTCCCTTCTGCGTGTACTGAAGCAACGAGATGTAAGTGGACATGAGCGTGCCTCCTGTCCAACGGAAGTGATCGGATCATCCGATGCGCGCTATCGCACCTCTTCGAGCTCTCGCTCCGGCTTCTTCTCTCGTGCGGGTGGCGAGTGCACCGTTTCACGGACGTGTGACGTGGCGTGCTCGGTGCGCTCCGCCGGCTGCTCGCATTCGCTGCGCTTCTGCGCTTTCCTGCTCCACCAGGCCCTGAAAACGCTCTGTTCGTAGCACATGGTGTTCTCCTTCGCAGGGGAGTGCTCGCCCTGCCCGTCGGAGCATAGCTCCGGTGCATGAGAATGCACCCGGAAACGCGCGAGAAAGAGCTGGGCCGCGGTCCTGACATGAGCGCGATGCGGGAAGAGAATATCCCCGTGAGCACAGCGTCGAACACACAACCCCGCTCGGTTCAGTTCACCCTGAAGGCGCTCTGATCGGTCACCGCGATGACTCATCGAATCACACGGCGGGACTTTCTGGACGGCGTAGCGCTCGCCGTTGTGGCAGGCACCACGCCCGCCACGCTGCTTGCGCAGTCGAAAGGCAGTTCTCCCTATCCGCCGGCCCTCACCGGCTGGCGTGGCAGCACGCCGGAATCCTATGCGGTCGCGCATGCCGTCCGTGATGGGCGGCGTTACTCGATGCGCCGAATGCCTGTCGAGGAGCGCTATGACCTGATCATCATCGGGGCGGGTATCGGCGGACTGGCCGCGGCTCACTTTTACCTGAAGGAGGAGCCTGGCGCTCGCGTCCTGCTGCTCGACAATCATGACGACTTCGGCGGGCACGCCCGGCGCAATGAGTTCACCGCCAACGGGCGGTTGCTGCTCAGCTATGGCGGCAGCGAATCCATTCAGTCACCGAAATCCGAGTGGAGCCGCGAGGCGCTCGGGCTGCTGAGCGCGCTGAACGTCGATGTGGACCGGTTCGCGCAGGCGTTCGACCGCACGCTCTATCCGGGCCTCGGCCTCTCGCGCGGCGTGTTCTTCACACGCGAAGCCTTCGGTGTGGATCGCCTCGTTCCCGGAGACCCGATGCGCATGGTGGCGGACGACATCCCGCCCGATCGCATGAACGCGCGGCCCATTCACGAATTCATCGCGGGCTTTCCGCTCGCGGACGAGCAGAAGAAGCGTCTCGTCAGCCTCTTCGCGGAATCGCGGGACGTGCTTCCCGGAAGAAGCGCGCAGCAGAAGGAAGCTGCGCTCGCGAGCATCAGCTATCGCGACTTCATCAAGCGCTACTGGCAACTCGACGACGACGCCGCGAACACGTTTCAGGGACGCAGCCACGACTTCTTCGCGATCGGCATCGATGCCCTGCCCGCCTACGACGCCATGCAGGCGGGTTACCCGGGATTTCAAGGTCTCGGACTGCGGCGCGGTTCGAACCCCGAGCTGGACGACCCTTACATCTATCACTTCCCCGACGGTAATGCGTCCATCGCGCGGCTGCTCGTGCGAAGGCTGATACCTGGCGTGGCGCCCGGCACCAGCATGGACGACATCGTCACCGCTCGTTTCGACTATGCGCGTCTCGATCGGCCCGACAATGCCGTGCGGCTTCGTCTGGAAAGCACGGTGGTGAGCGTGACGAACGGCAATGGTGGAAAGGTCGATGTCGGCTACGTTCGGGACGGCACGCTGCATCGAGTGCAGGCACCACGCGTCATCTACGCAGGATACGGCGCCATGCTGCCGTACATCTGCCCGGATGTGGGCCGGGCACAGCGCGAGGCGCTGGCCGGCGCCGTTCGCGCGCCATTCGTGTATGTGAAGGTGCTCGTTCGCCACTGGCAACCCTGGGTGAACCAGGGCGTGCACGAGATCACCAATCCCATGGGCTTCTTCTCGCGGCTGAAGCTCGACTACCCGGTGAGCCTCGGCGACTACCGTTCCCCGTCGCGGCCGGATGAGCCGATGGTGCTTCATCTGGTACACGTGCCCACCGTGCCGATGACCGCAGGACGCGATCAGCGCTCGGCCTGGAAGGCTGCACGCGCGCAGCTCTACACCCGCAGCTTCGCGTATTTCGAGCATCACGCGCGGGACGAGCTCACGCGCATGCTGGGCGCCGGCGGATTCGACGCTGCGAAAGACATTCTCGCGATCACCGTGAACCGCTGGGGGCACGCGTACGCCTACGGGTTCAATTCCTTGCACGACCCGGAGCATGAGTTCGGCAATCAGCTCATCGCGCGCCAGCCGGTGGGCCGCATCGCCATCGCGGGAACGGATGCGGCACGCAGCGCCTATGCGCATGCCGCCATCGACCACGCCTACCGGGCCGTATCGGAATCGGTGAGCCGTCGCGAGTGATGCGCGCCGATGCTCGCTCAGCGGCCGCCGGATTTGAGCAGCTCGCGCCCCGAGCGCCACCGCTGAATGAGCGCAGGACTCTTGATCAGGGCCGCCACGGCGGTATGCAGCTCTATGCGAGCCTTGCTCAAGCCGAGCGCCGCAAGACCCTGCTCCATGCCGTCGTCCAGCGCCGCGGCGACGTAGCGCAGGGACTTCAGAACCGGCACGCCTTCCGGCGCACTCCCTGCGGCCTTGTATTCTGCCTCACACCGCTCCCGGCTCAGGGAGTGATATCCGGAACACGCACCGGGGCGCACTTCGTACGCGCTGCACTTGCCGTCCACGAGAAACGCGCACGCCAATCCCGCGGCGGTCCGGCCTTCCCGGGCCATCTCACTGACAAGGGCAGCGTTCCGCGTAACGCGTTCGCGAACGACGGTTGCCTGTTCCCGCGGCATGCGCGAGCCGAGATACCGGAACAATGCAATCGCCTCGTGCGGGTAGACCATGACCCGAAGATGGCAACAGAAGTTGCAGCCCGCGCGACACGCGAGCGCGGCTCCGTCCTGCTGAAAGTGCTGAAAGGCCTGGTCCAGCAGGCCGTTGATGCGCCTCGTGAGAGCCGCGCAAGAATCCACATCTGCGCGCACCCCAAGAGTGTGGTGCACGGCTTGCACCGCGAACTGTTGTGCGATTCCGGAATCTACCTGCTCGCTGTCACTCAATGCCGTCTCCGCGGCTTCCGCGGACTGTCTTGCGAAACTGTGCCGCGAAGCCTCGCACGAGACCTCTTTGACAGCAACGAGGGCGCGGCGCCCCGCCCTCACTCGAGCGCGCCGCGCAGCAGCTCCGGGTCCACCGGCTTCACGAGATGCTTGCGGAACCCCGCGCGCGCGGACCGCTCACGATCCTCGGTTCGCGCATGCGCGCTCACGGCAATGAGCGGAATGCCGGCCGTTTCCGGCATCGCCTTGAGCGCTTCGGCGAGGTGGTAGCCGTCGAACGTGGGCAGGCCGATGTCTACCAGCAATACATCCGGCCGAAGCGCGACCGCCTTCGCAACGGCCATCGAGCCATCCCCCGCAATGGCCACCTCGTGGCCCCACATGCGCAGCAGTGCGGCCATGCTTTCGGCCGTATCCATGTCGTCTTCCACGATGAGCACACGCCGGTGCAGACCGCTGTCCCAGTGTTTCGACTGCGGGGTTTCGCTCTCGACCGGCGCGCGGGCGGACGCCCGGGGCAGCACGAGCGTGAACGCGCTGCCCCGACCCGGTCCCGCGCTGTATGCGGTGAGCGCACCACCGTGCCGCTCGGCAAGCTGCCGCGCGAGCGCGAGCCCGACGCCAAGCCCGCCCATCGACCTGCGCGACGCGGGCTCCGCCTGCGCGAACAGCTCGAAGATGCGGGGAAGCTGATCGGTGCTGATGCCAATGCCCGTGTCCCGTACGCGCAGGGCCACAAACTCCCGCACGCACGCGGCGGTAATGACGATCCTGCCGCCGGGGTTCGTGTACTTCGCGGCGTTGTTGAGCAGATTGACGATGGCCTGGGCGAGCCGTGAGGCATCGCCGATCACCGGCAGAGGCCTGTTGCGCACGTGAACTTCGAGCGTGTGTCGGGACTGCTCGATGACGGGCCTCGCGGTCTCGATTGCCGTGCCGATCACCGAGCGAAGATCGAGCGGCTCCCGACGCAGCTCCACGTCACCGCGCACGATGCGCGAGATGTCGAGCAGATCGTCCACGAGCCGCGTGAGAATGCGCAGCTGCCTGCGGATCACGTCGCAGGCACGGGATACCGTTTGGGGGTCCGCCGCGCCCAGCGAAAGCACTTCCACGGCGCTGCGAATGGGCGCGAGCGGATTGCGCAGCTCATGCGCCAACGTGGCGATGAACTCATCCTTGAGCCGCTCCCGCTCGCGAAATGTCGCCCCGCCGCGTTTGCGCACGTGCACCGATCCTATGGTTGATGAATGCGGTTGCCGCCATCCGATCGGCGCTGTCTCCACGGCCTTGTCATCTTGAAGCGCAGTTGCGCGCCGTCGGTCCTCCCGAGAGGAGTCGATGTTCCGGAACGGCCGAGGCACTGCCTATTGGCCTTTGATCCAACGCGGCCGAGCAGCCGCGTCACGCAGCCGTCACTGATCGTTTTTCGAGACCGTGCTAGTCTGCCGGGACCGAAGCGTGCGCGAGGATGCCAATGCGAGCGCGGCACGTCATGGAAGTTGCGGCATGGAGCCTGGGGCTCGTGCTGATGCTCACGTTCGCAGCTCTGCGCGCGTGGTCGGGATGGCAGCACCAGCGCGCCATCGAGGTCTTCGCCAATGCCCGCGCGCAGCGCACGCATCTGGCTTCAGCCTCCGCGATCACTGTCGATCAGTCACTGTGGTCGCCGCAACGTGTTGCGGCATTCTCCGCAAGCGCACGATATGCGGATGCGCCCATCGCGCTACTGCAAATTCCCGCACTTCGTCTGGAGGTTCCCGTCTTCGAGGGCACCGGCGAGGCGAACCTGAACCGCGGCGCGGGGCGTATCGAGGGCACCGCCCCGCCCGGCACGAGCGGAAACGTTGGCATCGCCGCTCACCGCGACGGATTCTTCCGCGCATTGAAGGATGTCGCCGTCGGCCAGAGTCTCGTTCTGGAGACACCGTCACGCACCATGAGATACCGCATCGTCGAGGCTCGCGTCGTCGAGCCCACGGAGATCTCCGTGCTGGCACCCACACCGCGCCCGACCGTGACCCTCGTGACCTGCTACCCCTTCTATTTCGTCGGCGCCGCGCCGGATCGCTTCGTGGTCCGCGCGGAGGCGCAAGAGGCAGGAACATTGCTGAGCGACGACGCTTCCCGCTCACATGTTCCCGCGAGCAGTCCTGCAAGGAGGTAACGGCGATGTACAAGCTTCACGCAATGATTGCCGCAGTCGCGATGCTGCCGGTCAGCGTCGCCGCACCCGGACAGAGTCGCGTGGATCGCGCCTTCACCGCAACGGGCGAGAGCTGCGATCAGGTCACGTGGTCCGAGGAAGCGCTTGAGAAATATCCGAACATCGCCAGCGCCTGTCAGGAGGTGATGGAACGCGACGGCAAGTACTACGTGAAATTCACCGGCAACGTGCGCCGCGTGGAGGATCGCGGCCGGCGCATCACGATCGATTTCAAGGGCGGCGATCAGCTCGCGCTCACTCCGCCGGAGAACATGACGCTGTACGTGGATGGCCAGCGCCGTCAGCCGAGCGCGTTACGGCGCGGCGATGAGCTCACGTTCTACGTGCCGCAGGAGATGCTCGCGGAGTCGTCGCCTCCGGCACAAGTCGTGGGCGTGACGGTCATCCCGCTTGCGGGCATTCGCGTTGCGCAGGCGCCTGAAACGCAGACTTCGGAGACTACAGAGCTGCCGCGGACCGCGGGGCTGCTGCCGCTCATCGGGCTTTCCGGGTTGCTGCTCACGGCATTCGGTGCCGGACTGACGCTGTATCGACGTTCGCGCTGAGCGGCGCCCGCCAGCCACTTCCGCGCGAAGACTCTTGTAACCACCGGAGGTTACGTGCTACACCGTGCACCCCAACATCAGACCTAATCTGTTCGATAATCAAGAAGAACGTTTCTGCGGGGGGAAGGATGCCCATGCGCACAACCCAGTATCCGCCGGAGGTTGGAATGGACACACCGCCCGCAACGATCTATGTCGTCGACGACGATGCAGACGTCCGCAAGGCACTCGCACGTCTGCTGCGCTCGGCAGGCTACGAATCCCGCGCCTTTGCGACCGGCGCCGAGTTTCTCGCCGCACACGACCCCAGCGTTCCCGGCTGCATCATTCTTGATCTGGCGATGCCCGATTGCGGTGGCCTCGAGGTTCAGGCCTGCCTCGCCGCCTCGGGAAGCCGCCGCCCCATCATTTTCCTCACTGCGAACGGCAGCATCGGCACGACCGTGCGTGCGCTCAAGGCCGGCGCGGTGAACTTTCTCATGAAGCCCGTGGAGCAGAACGAGCTGTTCGCCGCGGTGGAGGAAGCTCTGCGCGTGGATGCCGCCGAGCGCACGAAGGAGTCGTTCCAGAAACGGGTCGCGCAACGCCTTGCGAGCCTCACCCCGCGTGAGCGTCAGGTGCTGGAGCATGTCGTCGCCGGCCGGCTCAACAAGCAGATCGCAGCCGATCTCGGCACCGTCGAGAAAACCGTGAAAGTCCACCGTGCGCGGGTAATGCACAAGATGGGTGCACGCTCGCTGGCGGAGCTGGTTCATCTGGCCGCCTCCCTCGGCATTCCGACCGGGCCGCCGCCGCGGCGACTCGGCCCGCCGGAGATCGTGCCGATGCGGCCGCCCGGTCAGCCGATCACCTTCCCCGCGGACCATTGAATCGGATGCGGCACGGCTGCGCATCGCATGCTGCGGTGCGCAGCGGACCGGGGTCGCACCTCGCGTCTCGCGCCTCGAAATCGAGGCTGCGGCGGCTGTCTATTGGACCTTGGGCCATTGTTGAGCGCAAAGCTTCGGGCGACCCTCACCGATCCCCCGAAACGGTTCGCAGTCTGGTCGATGCTGCTACCGACCGACGATCCACCTGACGCGCTTGCCGGGCCCGATGCGCCGCTTCGCTCGCCGCGGATGCTGCTGGCGGCTGCTGCGCTCGCCCTGGGCTATCTCGGCGGCGTGTATCTGGGTTTCGCGCTGACATTCAGAGTCACACCGGTCTCCACGCTCTGGCCGCCAAACGCCATCCTGCTGGCCGCGCTCCTGCTCTCCCGGCCGCGCGCCTGGCCTCTTCTCATCGGCGCAGTCATTCCGGCGCATTTCATCGCCGAGCTCTCCCTGGGTGTGCCGTGGACCATGGCGGCCTGCTGGCTCGTCAGCAACACAGCCGAAGCAGTGCTCGGCGCGGCGCTGATCCGGCACTACCTCGGGCGGGCTCCACGTTTCGATCGGATGCGCGATGTGTCGGTGTTCATCGCGGTCGCCGGCGCAGCGGTACCCGTGATCACATCGTTCCTCGACGTGGCGTTCGTAGCGCTCGTCGGCTGGCGCTATGGCGACTTCTGGCAAATCTGGGGAACACGCACATTCTCCAACTCGCTCGCCGCGCTCACCGTCGCGCCAATCATCGTCATTGCCGTCCGCGGGGGATTGCAGGCCCTGCGCCAGGTCCGCGTCGCCGAAGCGGTGGAGATGACGGTGCTCTTCCTCGGGCTGTGCATCGCTTCGGTCATCGTCTTTCAGCGTGAGCCTTCGCGCGCGCCCTCGCTCGTTCTGCTGAATCTGCCATTGCCCTTTCTGCTCTGGGCCGCCATGCGCCGGGGGGTCGGCGGCGCCAGCCTCAGCGTGGCGATTGTCGCGACGTGCGCCATTCTCGGGGTGCTGAACGCCACCGGTCCGTTCCACGCGGAATCGCCTTACGCGGCCGCCCGCGCGATGCAGGTCTTTCTCATCATTGCCGCCTCCTCTTTCATGCTTCTCGCGGCGTCACTCGCCGAGCTGAAGCACGCCAGGAAGATCGCGCAATGGCAGACGGAGAATCTGAAGCTCGCACTCGGTGCCGCTCAGATGGGCACGTGGGAGTGGGACATCGTGCGCGACCGGGTGACCTGGCGCGCAAGGGAATCGCGCTCTGCGCCCTCGCGACGCCTCACGCGTTCACGGACGCTCGCCGCCGTGATGAAGTCCGTGCACCCGGACGACCGGGGGCTGCTCGTTCACGCTGCTCAGCGCGCTGTCGAACATGGCGGCAGCGCGGAAATCGAGTTTCGCGCACGCGGCCGCGACGGCAACTTTCGCTGGCTCAGCCTCCGCGGCAAGGTGATTCCCGACGAGACGGGCAAGCCCGTGCGGCTGATGGGTGTGTATACCGACACCACGGAGCGCAAAGCCCAGGAAGCGCAACTCACCGAGCAGCGCGAGCAGATTGCGCGGCTGTACCGCGTGTCGCTGCTCGGCGAGTTGTCTGCAGCGCTCGCCCATGAGGTCAAGCAGCCGCTCACCGCCATTCTCAGCAATGCCCAGGCTGCACGCGTCGCCCTCTCCAAGCGGCGGCCCGACCTGCGACTGGTCGATGACATCCTGGCGGACATCATTTCCGAGAACCGCAGGATGACGGAGATCATCCGGCGCCTGCGTGGGCTCTTCGTGCGTGGCATGGCTCAGGTGCAACCCGTGGACGCCAACGAGTGCCTGCAGGATGTGCTCGCGCTGGAAAAGAGCTACCTGATGGCGCATCGGGTGACGACAACGCTGCGGTTCGACAGGAGCTTGCCGCCAGCGTTGATCGACCGCGTACCGCTCCAGCAGGTGCTCGTGAACCTGATCGTCAACGCGTGCGATGCCATGACCGGCAGACCTTCGCATGAGCGGCACCTGGAGATCACGACGCAGGCCCGCGACGGCCGCATCCAGATCGATGTTTGCGACAGTGGAACCGGACTTCCGGACACGGAAACGATCTTCGCCCCGTTCTTCACCACCAAACCGGAGGGTCTGGGGCTGGGCCTCGCGATCTGCCGCACCATCATCACGGCACACGACGGCCGTCTCTGGGCGACCAACAACGAAACCTGCGGAGCGACCCTGCACATCCTGTTGCCCGCTGCGCCCGGCCCCGCGCATCAGGTGAGCAGGCAACAGAACGCGCGCGTGGCGCCCGAGCACGCGGAAGCCGACCCGGGCGCCGCCGTTCTGGCCCACCGCGCCTCCGTGTTCTCCGACACCGGCGCGATCACGGCACTTCGCAAATCCTGACGACCCTCAGAAGTACGCGTGCAGCTGCGCAAAGGTTTCCGTGCGGTTCTGCACGTTGTTCTGCGGGATGCCGTCGTACAGGCGCACACCGATGCGCGTTTCAAGGAACTGCACGGGCCACCATTCGTACACGAAACTCGAGCGGGTTTGCTCGTCTTCATCGACATCCCGGTCGGGGTCGAGCCATTCGTGCGTGAGCTTCAGCACGTGCCCCTTGCGGACGAACCAGTTCACCTCCGCGAGCGCCGCGACGGAATCCCGATTGTCCAGACTGTCATCCTCGACGAGATCCACCTCGCCGAGCCACACCGTGGGCCCGAGCCGGAATCCGCCGAACAACGCACCGGCCGTGCGATCTCCGGCATCGCTGTCGTTGAACGCTGCAGAGGCCCCGATGCGCCAGCGCGACTGCACGTACTCCGCGCGGCCGGTGACCTGCTTGCCATTGTCGTTCTCTGGCGCACCGCCGGAGCCGTTGCTTACGGCGAGCTGCAAAGCCCAGTTCGCCTTCTCGAGCCCCAACTCCACGCCGCTATCCGGCGTCTGCATGCTGATGCCCGAGAGCTGGCGCACGAAGGCGTTGTCATCCTCGAGCCGCCATCCGAAAGGCAGATACATCCGCCCCGCTTTCACGTAGAGACTGCCTTCCTGCACCCAGAATCGCATGTTCGCCTCGCGATTGTCCGCGTTGCCGGGCGCGACGAGCTCATCCACGTAGAACGACAAACGCGACGGAATGATGCTCGCATCCAGATACAGCCGCGCCTCCTGCACGTCGAATGCGTTCGCGTCGTGCTCGTGCGGAATGCGCGTCCACGTCCCCTCGGCACGGGCGTTGCCGCCCACGGCAAGAAAGCGGTTCACCACCCCCGTCCACAACTCCTCTTCCGGGCCGATCCGCATAGCCGCGAGCTGGGTTTGTGCCCAGCTGTTGCCGAACGCGTTGCGCATGCCGCCGCCCGTGGGGTTCACGTGACACTGGGAGCATTTGAAGCCGGCGTACGTGGCGAGATACGGCTCCGCCGCCGCCTGACCTGCGATGACGAGACACACGAGGCCGGCGGCCCAGACTGCGATGTGCCGACTCATGGCGTGCCTTCCGGAAGCATGTCGAGCGTGACGGAGAACTCTCCACCGGCACGCCCGTCGGCGTCGCCATCCAGCACGTGCGCGCCCACGTCCGCGAGCGCAATGCCCGCGGAAGTGCCCAGCACGAGCCGGAACCGGTCGCCCGACAGCGGCGCGACGGGTCGCACCGTCAGCATGCGCGGATTCACTGCGGAAACGCGCACGTCCGCGAGCGGCACGCAGATCTCGTTGCCATTGTCGAATACGCCATCGCCGCCGCTGGCTTCGATGCGGATACCCGCCGCTCCGACGAGCGTGGCATCCACGTCTGCATTGAAGATGACGTGAAGCGCCTCGATGGGCGCGTCCACCTGCGCATTTGCAGCGGGAATCGTCGCCACGACCCGGAACACGTCCGCCGTTCCGGATGCGCCTGCCGGCGCCGGAGCACCTTCCGCAATCCACGCGCGCACGAGATCGATGCTCGATTGCGGCAGTGGCGGCCCGCCAAGCGGCATGCGCGCACCGACCGATGCACGCCCCTCGATCTTCTGAACGAGATAGCTGTTTTGCGGATCACCCGGCGCCACGCGCAGGATTCCGGGGGCTTCCACGCTGGGCACGTTCACGAGCAGTGCATAGCTGCTCGCTGCATCCAGGCGCAGCCCGAGCGGCGCGGCCGCACCTGCATGACAGGCCGTGCAGATCGGCGTGAAGATCGTGTCCTGAATCTGCTGAAAACTCGCCTGAGTCGGAGGCGGCGTCGGCGGGCCTCCACCGCCACCCCCGTCTCCCACCGGCCGGCCCGAATCATCGAGCCCCTCGCCGTTACCGGCACCAGTCTATT
>JADGHX010000238.1 GCA_019683695.1 Steroidobacteraceae bacterium | reverse complement strand
CGGCCTCGCGGGTACCGTCTGCATCCGCTTGAGGCAGAGGATGCCCGGGGCGGATCAGGGTGGGGCGCCGGCGGGGGTTGAAGGCTTGCCCGACGTGGCACGAAGCAGCCGGCGGCAGTCGCTGTGAATAACGAGGAGATGCCATGCAGGTCGCGAACAACGTTGCACCAAACGCTGACAGCGCCGCTGCCGAGTCAACTCCCTTCCGCTTCTACGACAACCGCCAGAAATATCTCGCCTTCGTGAACACGTGCAATGAGAAATCCGCCATCGCACGGCGGGTGGCGCAGGAACTGGTGCACGTGCGTCCGCAGCCGCCGGCGCTGCGCATCTTCGATGCCGGCATGGGCGATGCCACGGTGCTCTCGCGCATCATGCGCAACACGCACCGCATGTTTCCCACGGTGCCGCTGCTGGCGGTCGCGAAAGAGATCAGTCTCGAGGACGTGCGGCTCGGTCTCGAAAAAATGCCGGATCGTTTCTATGAGCATCCGGCGACCGTTCTCGTCGTCACGAATCTCAACTACGCGGAAGCTCCGCGTCTCATGCCGCGCGACACGCAGCTCGCCGCGGCGCTCAACTGGCAGGAAGTGCGGCTCACGGGAAATTCCGCACACGAATACGCCGAGCAGATCGAGGAGCTCGGTCCGACGCTCGCGTACGGCTGGCAGACCAAGCCGAGCCCGCGCACGGGCAATCCCACGTACGTGCGGCCGTCCGTGCTCATCCTGTATCGCGAGGATCACAAATTCCTGCTGGACAACGTGATCCCGAAGCCGGGCCGCATCTACGAGAGCTACGATCTGATCGTCGCCTCGCAGCCCTGGCGCGCCCGCATGTCCGCGGAGTTCAAGGCGCAGAAGGTGCTCGCGCCGCTCACGCGCAGCCTCGCACCGGGCGGGCGACTGCTCGCGATCCAGTCCTACGGGCGCGATCCGGCGCTCGAGATCATCCAGAAGCTCTGGCCGGGCGAGAACCCGTTCACCGTGGATCGCCACGCGCTGCTCGCCGCGCTCAAGCACGAGCTGGGCCGCGACGCCCGCGATTTCACGCTCACCGCGCTGCCCGACGACAAGGCGATCTTCCGCTACGAGATGCACACGCTGCCCTCGGAGATCTCCGATCGCATCGGCACCTCCACGCTCTTCGCCGCGTGGAACGCCGCCATCTACGTGAACCAGATCGAGGATGAGCGCCTCGACTCGGTCGTGCAGAACGGTGCGTACCTCGATGCCACGCAGGCCGTGCTTCAGAAGTACGGCGGCCTGTGGTTCAACGACGAGACCTTCACGGTCACCCGGCGCAAGGTCTGATCACTGCAGCAGTCAACGAACGCGAAGAATTGCCAGAACGAAGGTCTTTTCCGAATGAATGCCAACGTTGAAATGAACGACGCTCCTGCCACGGCCCTGGACGGCGCGGCCCTCAAGAGCCGGGTCGTGGAGTTCGCACGCGCCGCCTCGACGGAAATCTCCACACACGATGAAGAAATCGTTCCACAGCTCGTGGACATTCTGCCCCGGGGGATGACGATCTATGTTGCACACACACCGAAGGCCACGCTCGGCGACGTCGTGCGCGTCGCCAAGAAGGTTCAGAGTCTGGGCTTCCGCGCTTCGCCTCATATCGTCGCCCGTCGCATCGAGAGTGAGCGGGCCCTGCGTGAGGGTCTTGCGGAGCTCACGCAGGCCGGCGTGGAGCAGGTCCTCCTCGTAGCCGGCGACCTGGCGAAGCCGCTCTGCTTCACGAGCACGCTCGAGATCATCGATAGCGGCGCCATCGAGCAGGCGGGCATCAAGTACGCAGGCGTCTCGGGTCACCCCGAGGGGCACAAGCAGGTGCCGGATGACGTGCTCCTCGCGGCGATGAAGCACAAGCAGGCCTGGGCCGAGCGCACGGGCATCAAGGTGCACAGCGCGACGCAGTTCAGCTTCGATGCGGATGTGATGGTGCGCTGGGCCGCGGGCCTGCCGGCGAAGGGCATCAATCTGCCGGTGCACCTCGGCATCGCGGGCCCGACGCCGCTGCAGAAGCTCGTCAAGTTCGCGGTGGCCTGCGGCGTCGGCGCCTCGCTCGGCTCCGTGATGAAGAACATGGCCGCGATGACGAACCTTGCGCGCATGAAGGTGGGTCCGGACCAGATGATGGTGGGGATCCTGCGCGGTTGCGCCGCTCACCCCCAAGCTCGTATCGTGCGGCCCCATTTCTATGCATTCGGCGGCGTCGTGGCCACGGCCCAATGGTTGCGTCAGGTGATGGATGGCCGTTTCGAGATCGATCCTGACAGCGACAAGTTCGTGATGAGCGCCTGAAGACGCAAGCGGATGCGACAGCCCCGAGGACCTCAGGCAGCACCATGAGCACACCGAAGAACGACGCGCCGGGCAAGGCCCTGATCTGTGGCTCGATCGCCTACGACTCCATCATGGTGTTCGGCGATCGGTTCAGGAATCACATCCTCCCGGATCAGATCCACATCCTGAACGTGTCGTTCTTCGTGCCGCAGATGCGGCGCGAGTTCGGCGGCTGCGCGGGCAACATCGCCTATAACCTGCGCCTGCTGGGCGATGAGGGCGTGCCGATGGCCACGGCGGGCAAGGATTTCGCTCCGTACGCCGAATGGATGGCGCGCAACGGCGTGCCGGCCGATCACATCAAGGTGATCGAGAGCGAGCACACCGCCCAGGCGTTCATCATCACGGACCTCGACGACAACCAGATCACCGCCTTCCACCCGGGCGCCATGCAGCACTCGCATGCCAACCGGGTGACGGAGGCGCAGGGTGTGGCGGTCGGCATCGTCGCCCCGGACGGCCGGGACGGCATGGTCCAGCATGCCGAGCAGTTCGCGGCGGCCGGGATTCCGTTCATCTTCGACCCGGGCCAGGGCCTGCCCATGTTCGGCAAGGAGGACCTGGAACGATTCGTCTCACAGGCCACCTGGGTGGCGGTGAACGAGTACGAGTGGCAGATGCTCCAGCAGAAGACCGGCTGGACGGTGAAGGACGTGGTTTCGCAGGTGGATGCGCTGATCGTGACGCTTGGGTCGCAAGGCTCCACGATCCACACCAGGGACGGCGCGATCACCATCCCCTGCGCGGCCCCCACGGCCGTCGTCGACCCGACGGGGTGCGGCGATGCCTATCGGGCCGGTATCCTACACGGCCTGCTCCACCGTCTGGACTGGGAAACCACCGGGCGCATCGCCTCCCTGATGGGGGCCATCAAGATCGAGACGCGTGGACCGCAGAATCATCGTTTCACGCGTGAGCAGTTCGAAGAGCGGCTGGCCGCGAGCTTCGGTGCTGCCACCGTGAAGCGGGCGGCCCTGGGTTGAGGGGGCACGGGGTCAACGTTTCCACAGCTCGCACTCGGGCTTGAAGGTACAGGATCAATCATGCCGAACAACTACTTGTTTACATCCGAGTCGGTTTCCGAAGGTCATCCGGACAAGATGGCGGACGCGATCTCCGACGCCGTGGTCGACGCCGTGCTCGCTCAGGACAAGCGTGCGCGCATCGCGGTGGAAACGCTGGTGAAGACGGGCGTGGCCATCGTCGCCGGCGAGCTCACGACGACGGCTCAGGTGGAGTTCGAGGCGCTCATCCGCAAGACGATTCTCGACATCGGCTACAACTCGTCCGAGATGGGCTACGACGGCTCGACCGTCGGCGTCATCAACATCATCGGCAAGCAGTCCCCCGACATCGCGCAGGGCGTGGACCGCAAGGACGAGAAGAAGCAGGGCGCGGGCGATCAGGGCCTGATGTTCGGCTTCGCCACGAACGAGACGGACGTGCTGATGCCCGCGCCGATCGCGCTGGCCCATCGCCTCGTGAAGAAGCAGGCGGACGTGCGCAAGAAGGGCAAGCTGCCCTGGCTCCGCCCCGATGCGAAGAGCCAGGTGACGCTGCGCTACGAGGACGACAAGCCCGTCGGGCTCGAGGCCGTGGTGCTCTCGACCCAGCACAGCGAGGACATCTCCACCCGCGCGCTGCGCGAAGCGGTGATGGAGGAGATCCTCAAGCCCGTGCTGCCGGCGAAGTGGATCGACAAGCGCACGAAGTTTCACATCAACCCCACGGGGCGGTTCGTCATCGGCGGTCCGGTGGGCGACTGCGGTCTCACGGGCCGCAAGATCATCGTGGATACCTACGGTGGCTACGCCCGCCATGGCGGCGGTGCGTTCTCCGGCAAGGATCCGTCCAAGGTCGACCGCTCGGCCGCCTACGCCGCGCGCTACGTGGCGAAGAACATCGTGGCCGCGGGCCTGGCCGAGAAGTGCGAGGTGCAGGTGTCGTATGCGATTGGCGTCGCCGAGCCCACCTCCATCATGGTGGAGACGTTCGGCACGAGCCGGCTTTCGCGCGAGCGCCTGACGCAGCTCGTGCGCAAGCACTTCGATCTCACGCCGTACGGGCTGCGCGAGATGCTCGACCTCGCCCGGCCGATCTATCAGAAGACCGCGGCCTACGGACATTTCGGCCGCACCGAACCGGAATTCACCTGGGAGAAGACCGATCGCGCGGAGGCGCTGGCGGCGGACGCCAAAAGCGCGCGCGCAGCGTAAGTAAAGGATCGAGTCGCACACAAGGTGCGACGCCGGCGTGCTCTGAGGAGCGCTGCGACAGGTGTGCCGGAGGGCACACCTGCCAGGCTCAGAGGCGCGCGGTGTGTCATCAACACGGCGCTCGCTCTTTTATCGGAGTAACTGAAGCATGAACGCCAACGTGAAAACCGTTGCGGCCGCCACCGAGTGCAGGGTGGCGGATCTGGGCCTCGCCGACTGGGGTCGCAAGGAGATCGCGATCGCGGAGTCGGAGATGCCGGCCCTCATGGCCATTCGCGAGGAATACGCAAAGTCGCAGCCGTTGAAGGGCGCGCGCATCGCGGGCTCGCTGCACATGACGATCCAGACCGCCGTGCTCATCGAGACGCTGAAGGCGCTCGGCGCGGACGTTCGCTGGGCCTCGTGCAACATCTTCTCCACGCAGGATCACGCTGCCGCGGCCATCGCCGCGGGCGGCACCCCGGTGTTCGCCTACAAGGGCGAATCGCTGGAGGAGTACTGGGAGTTCACCCATCGCATCTTCGAGTTCGGCCCCGACAAGGGCCCGAACATGATCCTGGACGATGGCGGTGATGCCACGCTCCTCATGCATCTCGGCGTGAAGGCCGAGAAGGATCCGTCGGTCATCGCCAAGCCCACGAGCGAGGAGGAGAAGTTCCTCTTTGCGGCGATCCGCAAGCGGCTGGCCGCGAGCCCCGGCTGGTACTCGAAGATGTCGAAGGAGATCAGGGGCGTCACCGAAGAGACGACCACCGGCGTGCATCGGCTCTATCAGATGCACAAGGAAGGCCGGCTCATGTTCCCGGCCATCAACGTGAACGATTCGGTGACGAAGTCGAAGTTCGACAATCTGTATGGCTGCCGCGAGTCGCTCGTGGACGGCATCAAGCGCGCCACCGACGTGATGGTGGCGGGCAAGATCGCCGTGGTGTGCGGCTACGGGGATGTGGGCAAGGGCTCGGCGCAGGCGCTGCGTGCCCTGTCGGCCCAGGTGTGGGTCACCGAGATCGACCCGATCTGCGCGCTGCAGGCGGCGATGGAAGGCTATCGCGTGGTGACCATGGATTACGCCTGCGACAAGGCGGACATCTTCGTCACGGCCACCGGTAACTACCACGTCATCACCGGCGAGCACATGAAGAAGATGAAGCACCAGGCGATCGTCTGCAACATCGGTCACTTCGACAACGAGATCGATGTCGCCTCGCTGGAGAAATACCAGTGGGAGGAGATCAAGCCGCAGGTCGATCACGTCATCTTCCCCGACGGCAAGCGCATCATCCTGCTCGCGAAGGGGCGTCTCGTGAATCTCGGCTGCGCCACGGGGCACCCGAGCTACGTGATGAGTTCCTCGTTCGCGAACCAGACGATCGCCCAGATCGAGCTCTTCACGAACACCAGCAAGTATCCGGTGGGCGTGTACACGCTGCCGAAGCATCTGGACGAGAAGGTCGCGCGTCTGCAGCTCAAGAAGCTGAATGCGCAGCTCACCGAGCTGACGGACGAGCAGGCGAAGTACATCGGCGTGCCGAAGGAGGGCCCGTACAAGGCGGATCACTACCGCTACTGACACGGGCCTCTTCCGGCGTATCGGTCGGGAGCGCCGCGGCCCCCCCCCGCGGGGGCAGCCGCC
>JADGHX010000054.1 GCA_019683695.1 Steroidobacteraceae bacterium | reverse complement strand
GGGTGGGGAGACGAAGGCCTCGAACCTCGTGCTGCTCTGCCGACGCCATCACCGCTTCGTGCATGAGGGCGGTGTGAGAATTGAGGTGCTGGATGATGGGGCGTTCCGGTTTGTGAAGCCGGATGGTCAAACGCTCGACAGCTTGCCGCCGCAGCGGCCATCTGCCTGGACGCAACTGGCCTTACACCATGAGCAGGCGGGTCTCTCGGTGCACCCGGGCACGGCCGTGACGCGCTGGAGAGGAGAATCAGTCGATTACGGGCTCGCGGTTGGCGTGCTGCTCGCAGCGGCCAAACGCGGCAGTGTTCCTGCAACGATCGCACACGGCGAACATGTTCCCCGCTGAAATGCGGCATTCGCCTCTGCCAGCGCGTCACCGGTCGCGCATGCGACGCTGAGTTGAGGGCGCGATTTCGATAGAGATTGCGCGTGCCGTTGCCGGGCCGGAATCGACGGTGGGTGATCCGCCCAGCGCGGCGGCGCGTTCGCGCTGGTCTGCATGCCGAGGCCGCCGTGATTCGGGTGGGGGCTCGAGCGCCGCCCCGAGGTCGAATCCGCAGCCGTCGTGGACAATCTCGAGGCGCATTCGGCGCGCATCCAGCGCATCCGCGCGAATGGAAATCGTGCTCGCGCCTGCATGGCACAGGCAGTTCGCGACCGCCTCCTGACAGATGCGATACAGCGCTTCCTCGTGGCCGTGCCTGTGAGCGGTAGTTCGTGAAATCGAGCGGCACTTCGGGCGTCTCCGGAGCGAGCACGGCCAGCAGCCTCTGCAGCGCGAGGGAGGGCGGCAGCTCGCCAGCAGTGCTCGCATCTCGGCGAACGCGAGCCGCGACAGCTCTTCAAGCCGGTGCGCACGGCGCTTGCGAGATGAGGCTGATGCTTCGGGATCACCGCCGTGGCAGAGGGCCCCACCACCGTCGATCGTGCCGGGCAGGGCACCCGGCTGCGGTCGATCGACATTCTGCGCGGGGTCATCTGCTCCACATCGCGGTGGCGCACCTGCTCGCCGGGCTGCTTGGCGCTGGCAGCGGGTTACGGACCCGCCCGGCGTGTATGCCGCGTGGCTCGTGGTGCTCGCCGTCCGCTATCCGGCTTGCGGCGGGTATTCCGCTCTGAAGCGCCGCAGGCGCGACGGGTGGCTGTTTTATCTCCAAGCCTGTATATAGCGGGGCCTTGCCTGGCGCGAGGCCCATGAGATGCAGAACAAGACGATCGAAGTTACGGGGGTAGTGGATTCGGCGAAGTTCTTCGGCATGCCATTGGGCATAACGGTGCTCACCATCCTGTGCATGCTGGTGGACGGGTTCGACCTGCAGACCATGGCGTTCGTCGGGCCCGCGCTCGTGACGGACTGGGGCATCGACCGCGCCCTGCTCACGCCGGCGATGACCGGCGGCATGATCGGCATGGCGATCGGTTCCGTGACGCTCGGCTGGGCTGGCGATCGCATCGGCCGCAAGGGCGCCTACGTCATTTGCATGGTGTTCCTCTTCGCGGGCTCGATACTGAGCGCGTATGCCCAGGGCGTGTGGGATCTCACCGCGTACCGCATCCTCACGGGCATCGGTCTCGGCGGTGTCACCCCGCTGGCCGCGACGATGATCACGGAATGGACGCCGAAGAAGTCCCGCAATGTGGCCGTCGCCTGCGCGATCGTGGCTGTGCCGCTCGGGGGCATGGTCGGCGCCGGCATCGCGCAGTGGATCATTCCGACGCATGGCTGGCGCGCCATCTTCCTCATCGGCGCGGTCATGCCGTTCATCTTCACGGCGGTGGCGTGGTTTCTGCTGCCGGAAACGCCGAAGTTCCTCGCGCATCATCCGGAGCAGCATCCGAAGCTCGCGAAGCTGCTCAACCGCCTCCTCAAAGAGAAGCGTTTCGACGGCACCGAGTCCTTCGTCGTGGCCGAGCCGCCCGCGCCGCCGGGCAACTGGTTCGCCACGATCATGAAGCCGCCGTATACGTCGGTCACGCTGCTGCTGTGGGCGGCCTTCGCGTTCAACACGCTCTGCCTCTACTCCTACGTCAACTGGCTGCCGACGGTGCTGTCCTACACGGGCCTGCCGCTGCACACCTCGCTGCAGGGCTCGAAGCTCTTCAACTTCGGGGGCTTCTTTGGCGCCGTGGGCGGGGCCGTGCTGATCGGCATCCTGGGCTCGCGCATCGTCGGCTCCACGCTGTCGTTCATCGGCGGCGTCGCCACGTTCTTCGTCGGCATGCTCATCGCGAGCACCACCGAGAACAGCGCCGGCGGGCTGCTGTTCCTCATCTTCATTGCGGGCACTGCGCTCAACGGCATGCAGGCGTTTCTTTATGCGGTGGGTGCGCATTCGTATCCCACGTACATCCGGGCCTCGGGAGTGGGGTGCGCGCAGACGGTGTCGCGTATCGGCGGCGTGTTGAGCACGTTCGTCGGCGGCACCTACTTCGCCATCGAGCCCACGCCGCCGGCCGGGTATTTCTTCTTCTTCGTGGCCGCCTGCATCCTGGTCGTGGTGGTCAGCTTCTTCTCACTCCGGACGCACATTCCGGGGAAGAAGAAGCTGGAGGCCCTGCAGGCGCAGGAATCCGCGCAGGCGCTGCAGAAGAGCGCCTCTCCCTGATCTCACGCGGGCGGTGAGGCCTCACGCAGGGGGCGTGAGGCCTGTCTCCACCCGCAGGGCCACGGCCAGGAGACGGGAGCTCAGCTTCAGCCCCCGCCGCTCGGCGGCGGGCAGGGAAACTTCGAAGCGCATCTTCCCGTCCACCTCCAGAAGGTTGATGACGGAGCCGCGTTCGAGCGCGCCGGCGGCTTCGGTGACGATGAGCACGGGCCGGTGCGCGTTCGAGCGCGCCACGCCGGCCAGTTCGCGCTTCCTGTCCTGGCTCACGAAGAGCACATCCGCCCCGAGCCCTTCCTGCGCGCTGCGCACGGCATGAGCGCGAATGGCCCTGCCATGCGCCTTCCGGCCCTCGACGTTGCGCGACAGCTCCGCGACCAGTCTGTCATCGCCCAGCACCGCGATCGTCAATGGTCCCTCGCGGGCGCCCGCGGGCCACTCGACGTACTCGAGGACTCGGTACAGGAAGGCGGCTTTCAGGCGCTCATCGGAAGTGGGCGCGGGGCCGGCACGCGC
Organism: Steroidobacteraceae bacterium; assembly: GCA_019683695.1. GTDB lineage: Bacteria > Pseudomonadota > Gammaproteobacteria > Steroidobacterales > Steroidobacteraceae > JADGHX01. The sequence goes on along the minus strand of JADGHX010000054.1, from coordinate 23,775 downwards.
CAATGCGGCCAGCAGAGCGAAGGCTGCGGTAACGAGCACGAGCAGCAAGTGATTGCGTCGAGTCAAATGCATCGCGTGTCGGTTCGTGTTGTTCTGGAGCAGCTCGGGGCCGAGAGGCCCGCGTCTGCAGTGCCAGCGCAGAGTGGGGCTCGACCTGGAAAGTTCCAGTGTCTCCAGAAGACGTCAGCTCGCCAAAAGCGCGGACGCCGCGGCGCGTGCGCGAGCTTGGCAGTAAGCGCGTGATTCACGCCTTACATTTGCGCAAATGCAGTGTGTCGGTTGCGGAAAGTTGTCTCTACCGGATGACAGTCGGCCACACTTTGCGCGAGGCTTTCATCGGGAATCGGTAGGATACGAACCTTACGCTTCAACAGAACCGAGACCCGCAAGCCCCACGCACTGTGCCGCCGACTCCATTGCCCGCTACGGCCGACTCCATCGGCCGCAAGCTAACCCGCCTTGTTCTTGCGACCACGTTCACCGCGCTGTTCGTGGCCGCAGTGGCTCTCGTGACCTACGAGGCCAGAACGTATCGTGAGCTGTGGGTCAGTGATCTCACGACACAGGCGGAGATCCTCGCGCGCAGCACCGCGCCGGCCCTTGCGTTCGAGGACCCGAAATCCGCCGCGGCCACCCTCGCACCGCTGCAGGAGCGCGACAACATCGAAACCGCGGCCATCTTCCGCCCGAACGGCGAGCTGTTCGCGATCTACTCGCAGCCGGATGCCGAGCTGCCGCCACCCGCACTTCCGCGCTGGCGGGGATACCGAATCGAGAATGGCAAGCTGCGGGTGCTGCATCCGGTAGCGGAAAACCACGAACAGCTCGGCTTCGTGTATCTGCAGGCACGCTACGAGCTGTGGGGTCGCATTCGTGATTACCTGCTGATTCTCACGGCCGTGATGCTCGCGAGCCTGCTGGTGGCGCTCAGTCTGTCGAGCGGGCTGAAGCGGGCGGTGACGCGGCCGATCATCGCGCTCACGGAAGCTACGCGCCGCGTGGTTGCTGATCGGGACTTTTCCGCGCGTGTGGCGAAGACGAGCGACGACGAGGTAGGCGTGCTCGTGGATGCATTCAACGCCATGCTCGTCGAGGTCGGCGAACGCGCGGCGGCGGTCGAGGCATCGAACCGTTCGCTGCAGGCGGAGACGGAAGAGCGGCGGGCAGCCGAAGCCGCGCTGCGCGATGCCGATCGCCGCAAGGACGAGTTTCTCGCCACGCTGGCTCACGAGTTGCGCAACCCGCTCGCACCCATGGTGAACGCGGTGGCGATTCTGCGCCGTGCCGGCACGGATCCGCAGGTCGCCGCGCGCGCGCACGACATGATGGAGCGCCAGCTCGCGCAGATGGTGCGTCTCGTCGATGACCTGCTGGACGTGGCACGCATCACCACGGGCAAGCTCACCGTCCGGCGCCAGCACACGGAGCTGGCCGGCATCATCCAGAGCGCGGTGGAAACCGTTCGCCCGCTCATCGACGCCCGCGGCCATCAGCTCGAGGTGGTATTGCCGCCGAAGCCGGTCTTCCTGCACGCGGATGCGACGCGACTCGCGCAGGTCTTCTCGAACCTGCTCAACAACGCGGCGAAGTATTCGGAGAAGCCGGGCCGTATCCGGCTCGTGGCCGACCTGGAGGATGGCGGGCTCGCCGTGCGCGTCTCGGATCAGGGCGTCGGCATCCCCCGGGAGATCCTGCCGCGCATCTTCGACATGTTCGCGCAGGCCGACCACTCCATCGAGCGCCGGCAGTCCGGCCTCGGCGTCGGGTTGACGCTCGCGCGGCGGCTCGTCGAGTTGCACGAAGGCACCCTCGAGGCTCAGAGTGAGGGACCGGGACGCGGCAGCACGTTCGCGGTGCGGCTCCCCATCGCGGCGGACCAGAACGGGCGTGCGTCAGCGCAAGGGAATGCGGCCGTGCCGCGACCGGCGGAAAAACTCCGCATTTTGCTGGTGGACGACAATGCCGATTTTGCGACCAGCATGTCCGAGCTGCTGGAGAGCCTGGGCCACGAAGTGCGTGTTGCGCATGACGCGCGTGCGGGCGTTGCCGTCGCTCAGCAGTTCGCGCCGGACTTCGCCTTCCTCGATATCGGCCTGCCCGAGATCAGCGGCTATCAGCTCGCGGCGCAGCTGCGTGCCGCGCCCGTCACGTCGAAGACGGTGCTGGTCGCCGTGAGTGGCTGGGGTCAGGAGCGGGATCGCGAGCGCTCGCGGGAGGCGGGTTTCGCGATGCATCTGGTCAAGCCCGTCGATCTCGAGCAGGTGCAGTCCGTCCTGAACGGCATCGTGCGTAACCCCTCATGAGCACGGCACGCGCACATCGCTGGTGGCAAGTCACGCGCGTCATCGCGCTGCTCGTGCTCGGGATGTCGGCGTTCGCGCTTTTCGCGCATGCACGGGCCGCTGCGGAAGCGGAGTCCGTGCACGCAGTGAAGGCGGCCTTCCTCATGCGGTTCGGCGAATATGTCGATTGGCCGGCGGAGCACGTCTTCACGCCGGAGGCGACCATCGCCGTCATCGGCGCGCCCGAGGTTGCCGCGGAGCTCCGCCGCATGGCACCGGGGCGCTCGGTGCAGGGAAAGCCCATCGCAATCGCGGAGCTCCGCACGTTGCAGCAGGTGCGCGGGCACGAATACATGCTCTATGTCGGAGAAGCAGCAAGGCCCGCTGCGAGGCAATCGCTCCAGATCGTGACCGAACGGCACCAGCCCGTGCTGGTTGTGGCGGATTGGCAGGGCGCGCTCGAGGATGGCGCGATGATCAATTTCATCGTGCACGATCAGCTCGTGCGGTTTGAAGTGTCCGTCGAAACTGCGCGGGCGGCGGGTTTGCGGCCGAGCTCGCGCCTGCTCGCCGTGGCGGAGCGCGTGGTGGGCATGGATTCGCTTCGCGACGAAGACGCTCCGACGCTCTGAGGTCGCGCTCGTCAGCCCTTCCGTTCGAGCGCCTCGACGCAGTGGCTCAGCGCCGTCCTGAACATCTCCCGCTCCGGCTCGGACAATGCCGCGAGCATCGTTCGCTCCAGCGAGCGCACGGCAGCATCGCAGGCGGCCAGCGCTTCCATCCCTCGCTCGGTGAGCGTGAGCTGCACGATGCGCCCGTGTGTGGGATCGGGCCGGCGCGTGATCAGCTTCTGCTCCTGCAGTGACTGCACGACTTCGTTCATCGCCTGCGGCGAGATGAATACGCGATTCGCGAGCTGCGCATTGGAAAGCTGCCCGCGCGAGCGCAGCACGGACAGGGTGGTGTACTGGGCGACCGAGAGCCCGAACGGGCGCACGGCGTCCCCGATGTGCTTGCGGACCGCACGGTGCAGGCGACCTACGAGATAGGTGAGCCGCGGACGTTCCGCCTGCGCGGCCGGACGCGGTGCGCGGCGAGCTGCGACCATCAGATGCCCCTTTCGTGCCGGCGGGACTTTGCGCCGGGTTCCATATCAGGTAACCTGATACTACAGCTCTTGAGGAGAGGCAACATGGCGCAGTACGAAGGTCGGTGGAAAACCGTCAAGGTCAGTGTCGAGGACAGCATTGCGTGGGTGACGCTCAATCGCCCGGAGAAGCGCAACGCGATGAATCCCACCTTGAACACGGAGATGCGCGAGGTGCTGGAGGAAATCGAGCTCGATGAGGCCGCTCAGGTCCTCGTGCTCACCGGCGCCGGGGACTCGTGGTCCGCGGGCATGGATCTCAAGGAATACTTCCGCGAGACCGACGCCAAGCCGGAAATCTTCGAGCTGCGCGTGCGTCGCGATGCGTGCGACTGGCAGTGGAAGATCCTGCGCATGTACTCCAAGCCGACCATCGCCATGGTGAACGGCTGGTGCTTTGGTGGCGCGTTTACGCCGCTCGTGGCGTGTGACCTGGCCATCGCAGCGAATGAAGCCGTGTTCGGGCTTTCCGAGATCAACTGGGGCATTCCGCCGGGCAACCTCGTCAGCAAGGCCATGGCGGATACCGTGGGCCATCGGCAGGCGCTGTACTACATCATGACGGGCGAGACCTTCACGGGCGTGGAAGCCGCTGCAATGGGCCTCGTGAACAAGAGCGTGCCGCGCGACCAGCTGCGCGCCGCCACCATCGAGCTGGCGCAGAAGCTGCTCGTCAAGAATCCCGTGCCGCTGCGCGCCGCGAAGCACGGCTTCAAGCGCTGTCGCGAGCTCACGTGGGAGCAGAACGAGGATTATCTCTACGCCAAGGTGGATCAGGCCCGCCAGCGCGATCGCGAAGGCGGCCGCGAAAAGGGCCTCAAGCAGTTCCTGGACGAGAAGAGCATCAAGCCGGGCTTGCAGACATACAAGCGCTGAAGCCCCGCGCGGGAACACGTCGTTCGGAGAAATCGCCTGCGGAGCGCAGGCGATTCTTTTGGGGGCCCGCCATTTAAGGTGTCGGCCTCCAGTCCGGGAAAAAGCTCGCATCGACAGGCTTGTGGGCCAGGATCTCTTCGCGCGTCAAACCCCGAACCTCGTGGGGGAACACGAGCCATTGCTCGGTGGCGCGCACATAGAAGTGAGGCGTGAGCGAAGTGCGGTTGCGCTGGGGCTTGTAGTACACGGTCGCGATGCGCACCTGCTCCGGAAAATTCCGGCGGCAGCGGCGTTGGAGCTCCGTGATCACCGCTTCGATGCTGCGGCCCGAATCGAACACATCGTCGATCAGCAGCAGCCGGTCCTCGGCATTCAGTCGGGATACCAGATAATCCGTGGCGTGCACACGCACCGTCTTTTCCTGCTGGTCGATGCCCGCATACGAGGACGTGCGAATCGCAATGTGGTCGCAATGCACGCCGTGGTACTCGAGCACTTCCTGCACCGTGATGCCGATTGGCGCGCCTCCGCGCCAGATGGCCACGAGGAAGGAAGGCCTGAAACCGCTTCGCGTGATCTCGATGCCGAGCTGCATTGAATCGCGCAACAGCGATTCGGCGCTGATGAAAACCTTGTCCATGAGTTGCCCCGCGCAGTGAGGGCGCGACTATACCGGTTGCGGGCTCGTGGCCGTGGGACGTGTATCGCGTCTTTGGGCTACGCCGGGAGCAGGGCGACGCCCAGGCTCGCCAGGTTTGATCGAGATACGCAGAGCTCGCCACGAGCCGCTGGCGTACCATCCAGAACACGGTCGCGCTTGCTGCGCGGATGCCGGGAGCGCGCTGCAATGATTGGACGAGGTCGTTGGTCCGTCTGGCAGGACGTACCATTTTGAGGAGACTGCATGAACGCAACCGCTCAGAATCTGGCAACGCGCGCGGTGGCGCGCATCGTTCGGGGCATGCCGACCTCCGATGGAGCGGGCGTGAAGCTCACCCGCGTGATCGGCCAACCCCAGCTGCCGGATCTCGATCCCTTCCTCATGCTCGACGAGTTCGGCACGGACAACCCGGGCGACTACATCGCCGGCTTCCCGTCGCATCCTCATCGGGGGTTCGAGACGGTGACCTACATGCTCGATGGCCGCATGCGTCATCGGGACAATCACGGTCACGAAGGGGTGCTCGTGCCGGGCAGCGTGCAATGGATGACCGCGGGCCGGGGCATCGTGCACTCGGAGATGCCCGAGCAGCAGGAAGGCCGCATGCGCGGGTTTCAGCTGTGGATCAACCTGCCGGCGCGGGAGAAGATGACGGCGCCGAAATACCAGGAGTTCGGGCCCGAGCGCATTCCGACGACCGAGCCGGCGCAGGGTGTGCGCGTGAAGGTGATCGCCGGGCGCGAGCGCGGCGTGAGCGGCCCGATCTCACAGCCGGCGACCGATCCCATTTATCTCGATGTGGGGCTGCAGCCCGGCGCACGGTATGCGGCCACGCTGCCTGCGGAGCACGCCGCCTTCATTTATGTGTACGAAGGCTCCCTGCGCGTGGGTGATGCGGAATCCGCAAAGGTCGTGGCGGCGCATGAGCTGGCCGTGCTCACGGCGGGCGAGAGCGTGCACATGGAAGCGGTTGCGGATGGCGAGAGCAGCCGCGCGATTCTCGTCGCGGGCCGGCCGCTGCGGGAGCCGGTCGCCAAGTACGGGCCCTTCGTGATGAACACGCGCGAGGAGATCGTGCGCGCGGTGGAAGATTTCCAGAGCGGCAGGTTCTGACGTGTATCAATAATCAATACGCGGGCCTTTGGCGCGTGCTTGACCTCAATTCGCGGCAAAGCCCGGCACGCTTTACGCGCGCATCCACTCGCATGGCGCAGCGCTACAATCCTTCCCGTGGGCGCCCGGTTGACGGGTCCACGGACCCGCCTCGGTTGGGCGCCGGGAGGGTGTCATGAGGCACTTCGCATGGCGGCCGCGGCTCGATAGCGATCCGCTCTTCAATCCGTTCGTCCCATCCACTGATCGTCGCTTGCAAATCGATCGAATCGATCTCGGCGAGACACGCGAGGAGCAGGAGCAGGCCGAACTGCCGCAGGAACCTGAGTCCGGCACTTCCGCCACGACACCGGAAGATCCGTCCGGCTCATAGCTGCGGATGCCGGAAGCAGGCGCCTGAGAGATGCCTGTGCAGCGTGTCTGCACAGGCGCGCGCAGGTGCATCTTCGATCAGCCCGCTTTGAGCGGCTGCGTGTGGCGGTTTACGCTACCGCCACATGCCGCGCGCTCTCGACCCCTACGCTGCCAAGCGCACCTTCACCCGCACTCCGGAGCCGCCGCCTAAAGCGGTCGCGCGGTCCGGGCCGCTGCTCTTCGTGGTGCAGAAGCATGCCGCGCGGCGCCTGCATTACGACTTCCGCCTCGAGCTCGATGGTGTGCTCAAGTCCTGGGCCGTGCCCAAGGGCCCCACGCTGGCGCTGGGTGAGAAGCGTCTCGCAGTGGAGACGGAGGATCATCCCTTCGACTACGCGTCCTTCGAAGGGGTGATTCCGGAAAAGGAATACGGCGCGGGCAACGTCATCGTGTGGGACTGCGGGACGTGCTCGCCGGATGAGGACCAGCGCTACGCCTTCGGCGACCGCGCCGAGGCCGAGCGGCGCCTGCGGGACGGGCTCGCCAGGGGGAAGCTGAGTTTCTTCCTGCGTGGGGTCAAGCTGAAGGGCTCGTTCACGCTCGTTCGGACCTCGACACCGAAGCAGTGGCTGCTGATGAAGCACAAGGATCGGTTCGTCAGTGGGAGTGAGGTGCTCGCGCGCAGCCAATCCGTGCTCTCGGGGTCTACGCTGCAATCCGTCTCCGGCGGTGAGGCGCCGCGGATCGAAGCCGCGCGGCTGATTCCCAACGGGCCGGCGGAAAGCCTGCCGAAGCGACTCGCGCCCATGCTCGCGGAGCTGGGCGACACACCACGAACCGATCCGCGCTGGCTCTACGAGCCGAAGCTCGATGGCTATCGTGTGCTCGCCTTCGTGGATGGCACGAATGTGCGCCTCGTCTCGCGCCGTGGGCTGGATCTCACGCGCTGCTTTCCGGAGATCGTCGCGGCGCTCGCGGAACCGCCGAACGATCCGATGATCCTCGATGGCGAAATCGTGGCGCTCGCACCGGATGGCCGCTCGTCGTTCAACGCCCTGCAGAATCGCGCGCAGCTGAAGACCGCAGCGGAAATCGCGGAAGCACAGAGACGGTCGCCGGTCGTACTGATCTGCTTCGATCTGTTGCACTTCGCAGGTCTCAACCTGCGCGGCGCGCCCTATGTGGACCGCCGGCGGTATCTGGCGCAGTGCCTGCTGCCCTCCGAACGCATTCAGCTCGTGCACGTGTCGGAAGACGCGGAGAAGCTCTACACAGCAGCGCTCGCGAGCGGCTTCGAGGGAATTGTCGCCAAGCGCAAGGATGCGCCATACCAGCCCAGCAAGCGATCCAACGCGTGGGTGAAGCACAAGGCGACGCATACCGCGGAATTCGTGGTCGGCGGATACACGAAAGGGAAGGGCGAGCGGGAGCCGCTGGGCGCATTGCTGCTCGGATACTGGTCCGGAAACAAGCTGCATTACGCGGGACACGCCGGCTCCGGACTTACTGCGCGCGTCGTTGCGGATCTGCTCGAGCGCTTCTCCGGCATGGCCCGCAAGACCTCGCCCTTTGCCGAGAAGCCGCCGCTGCATCGGCCCACCACCTGGCTCGAACCTCGCCTCGCAGTGGAAGTCACCTTCACAGGCTGGACGCCGGACAACCTGCTGCGCGCGCCGGTGTTCATTCGCGTGCGGGACGATGTGGATCCACGAAGTGTTCGCCGCCCGCAAGCCCGACAGGACCCGGCGCGTGGAAAGGGGGAGGCGGACGGTGAGGAGGCTACGCCCCACCGGCCCACGCGTGATGCGCGCAAAACGGCACGTTTATCGGCGACCGCTGCATCGGCAGGCCGGGCCGGGCCCGCGTTGAGAAGCCCGCGAGACGAGATCGAAGCCGTGCTCCAGCAACTCGTGGGCACCGCGAAGCAGATTCAGCTCACCGTGGGCGATGCGCGCATTCGCCTCACGAACCTGGACCGCGTGTACTGGCCACCCGATCCGAGCACCCGGCAGCCCGCAGTCACCAAGCGGGATTTCCTGCGCTACCTCGCAGCCGTGTCACCTTTCATGCTGCCGCATCTGGCGGACCGCCCGCTCACGATGATCCGCATGCCCGAAGGCATCGACGGCGAGCGCTTCTTCCAGAAGCACTGGGATCAGCCGCGGCCGGATTTCGTCGAGACCGTGACGGTGTACTCCGAGCACCGCGGCAAGCACCACGATTACATTCTCGCGAACAGTCTGCCCACGCTCCTGTGGCTGGGCCAGAACGGCACGCTGGAGTTTCACGTGTGGCATTCCCGCGCGCGAGTGGAGCCGGATGCCGCAACACGTAGCACGGACTACTCGAGCAGCCTCGAAGCGCTCGAAGCTTCCGCGCTCAACTACCCGGATTACCTCGTATTCGATATCGATCCCTACATCTATTCCGGGAAGGAGCCGCCCGGCGCGGAGCCGGAGCTGAACAAGCGGGGCTTCAGCATGGGCCGCCGGGTCGCCTTCTGGCTGCGGGACCTGCTGGCCGAGATGTCCCTGCGGGCGCTCGTGAAAACCTCCGGCAAGACGGGTCTGCACGTGTTCGTCCCCATCGAGCGGACGGTGACGTTCAGCCAGGCGCGTCAGATTTGCGAGATGGTCGGCCGGCACCTGCTGCGCGAGCATCCGAAGGACATCACGATGGAGTGGGCGGTCGAGAAGCGCACCGGGAAGATCTTCATCGACTACAACATGAATGTGCGCGGCAAGACGCTGAACGTGGCGTATTCTCCCCGGGGCGTGCCGGGCGCGCCGGTATCGATGCCGCTCACGTGGGAGGAGCTCGAAGCGGCCGCGCCGCTCGATTTCCGGGTCGGAAACGTGCTGGCGCGCTTGGACAAGACGGGGGACCGGTGGCATGATGCCCTCTCGTCGAAACAGAGCCTTACGCGTGCTTTTGGAGGTGCCGGGCGAAGTTGATGGCCGGCCCTTTGACAACTGAAACGAGGCAGACATGGCTGCGCGCTCCATCGGGTCTCTCACCATCTCCTTCGGTCTGGTCGCCATTCCGGTGAAGCTCTACACCGCGACCCAGTCCGCCAACACCATCTCCTTCAACCTGCTGCACAAGACCTGCGGGTCGCGCCTGAAGCAGCAGTACATCTGCCTCAAGGAAGGCGTCGTGGTGGAGCGTGACGAGATGGTCAAGGGCTACGAGTTCGCCAAGGACCAGTACGTCATGTTCGCGCCGGAGGAGATCAAGGCGCTCGAGGAGGCCGGCTCGCACGCGATCGAGATCGCCGAGTTCGTGCCCATCGAGGCGGTGGACCCGGTGTACTACGACAAGACCTACTATCTCTCGCCCGACAAGGGCGCGGCGAAGCCGTACGCGCTGCTCACTGAAGCGCTGAAGGAAGCGAAGCTTTGCGCCGTGGGCCGGTGGGCCGCGCGCGGCAAGTCGTATCTCGTGTTGCTGCGGCCGGTGGGTGAGGTGCTCACCATGCAGCAGCTGCACTTCGCAACGGACGTGCGGCCTGCCACGGAAGTGGAAGTGCCGAAGACCGAAGTGAAACCGGCCGAGCTCAAACTCGCCCGTCAGCTCATCGACCAGCAGACCTCCGCCACCTTCGACCCCAACGCGTACACGGACGAGGTGCGCGCCCGCATCCAGGCGGAAATCCAGAAGAAGGTGGAAGGGCAGGAGATCTCCGTCTCCGAGGCGCAGCCCGAGACGGGCGGCAAGGTCATCGATCTCATGGAGGCGTTGCGCGCCTCGCTCGAACGCACCGAATCGGCCCGCGCGTCCGCCTCGCAGCTCGGTCCCCGCAAGGGGGCCAAGCGCGTCGAGCAGCCCGCGAAGACGACGCGGAAGGCCAGCCGCCGGTAGGCCGCATTCGGGGGGTAGTCGATGCAGTCGTACAGCGTGCGGGACGTGGAGCGTGTCCTGCGCCTGTCGCGCGGCACCATCCGGGGGCTCATCAGCGTCGGCTTCGTGAAGCCCGCGCGCGGCCCGCGACGCGAGTACCGCTTCTCGTTTCAGGATCTCATCGTCCTGCGCGCCGCGCGCGCGCTCATTCAGGCGAAGGTGTCGCGGCGGCGCATTCGCCGTTCGCTCGCGGACCTGCGGCGGCACCTGCCGGAGGATGTACCGCTTTCGGGACTCAGCATCTGCGCCGTCGGCGACCGCGTGGTCGTGCGCGATGGCGTGAATCATTGGCAGGTGGATAGCGGGCAGTACGTGCTCGGGCTCGATGTCACGGTCGAGCAGGGCGTGCTGCGCGTGGTGGAGCACAAGCAGCCGGCGCCAGCCCCCGAAGCCACTAATGCGACGAACTGGTTCGAGAAGGGGCTCGAGCTGGAAGCCACGGATGCGGAAGCCGCGTTGTCCGCCTACGCGCACGCGGCGAGCGCGCATCCCGAAGACGTTGCTGCGTGGATCAACTGGGGGCGCCTGTTGCACGAGCTGGGGCGCACCGCGGATGCCGAGCGGATCTATCGTCGAGGCATCGAGCATGCCGGGCAGGACGCGGTGCTGATGTTCAATCTCGGCGTGCTGCTGGAGGACACGGGGCGTGCACAGGAAGCGCTCGACGCCTATCATGCCGCGATCGAAGCAGACCCGGGCTTCGCGGATTGTCACTACAACCTCGCGAGGTTGTATGAGATGCAAGGCAAGCCGCAGCACGCGATCCGGCATCTCGGTCAGTACCGCCGCCTGGTATCGGGCGATTCGCATTAGGGCGTGTTCACACTGGCGCCGCCTGCACGGGCGGCACCCGTGGCGCTTCTGTCCGCAGGAGGCGAAAGGAGGGCAGCACCATGGCCATCTGGATCGGAACGTCCGGGTACAACTATCCGGAGTGGCGCGGCAGCTTCTATCCCGAGAAGCTCGCGGCGGCGAAGATGCTGCCGTACTACGCGGAGCGCTTCTCCACAGTCGAGATCAACAACACGTTCTATCGCATGCCCAATGAGAAGGCTCTGCAGGGCTGGGCGAATGCCACACCGGAACGGTTCAGGCTCACCCTGAAGGCGCCCCGACGCATCACCCACGATGCGCGTCTCAGGGACTGCGCCCAGCCGGTGGAGTACTTCCTCAAGGTGGCGGCCACCCTCGGCCCGAAGCTCGGCGCGCTACTCTTCCAGCTGCCGCCGAACCTGCAGAAGGACCTGCCGCGCCTCGACGCCTTCCTGCACACCTTGCCGGCGGGCGTGTGCGCGGCATTCGAGTTCCGCAATCCCTCGTGGCTGGATGACGATGTCTATGTGCGCCTGAAAGCGCGGAATCTCGCGCTCTGCGTAGCGGATAGCGAGAAGCTCTCCACGCCCGTGGAGATTACCGCGAGCTACGGCTACTTCCGATTGCGCGACGAAGGCTACAAGCCAGCCGACATCGCGCGCTGGGCGCAAACCATTCGCGACCGCACGGCGTACTGCACGGACGTGTTCGTGTATTTCAAGCACGAGGAGGAAGGCAAGGGGCCGGAGTTTGCGCGGATGTTGATGGGCGAGCTGGGGTTGGCTGGCCCTGCAGGGTAGCCGCAAACGGGTTACCGACGCCGGCTGCCGTAGGCCTTGAGCACTGCGGCCTGCGCGATCCGGCAGCTGCCTGAGGAGGGGAACGCGTACGCCGAGGGATGATTCACGAGCAGCGCCGGCCTGAAGTGTTCCAGATACCATTCGAGCAGGCGCACGGTGCGCGCGGCAAGGAGCACCATGCGCGGTCTGCGCATCGGGCCCGCCATCATGTAGCCGCTCTCGAGATGCAGATCACTGAGCCGCAGATCGAGAACATGCGTCATCTGGAGTCCCGTGGCCTCTGCGAGAGCGTGGACGAGACGATCGCGGATCTCGCGTGCGGCCTGCACCTGCGAGGCCGCGTCGAGGCTGGCGAAAAACCGGCATCGCACCTCTTCGCCTCGCCAGGCAATGTTCGCGGGTGTGGGCGCCGGATTGTCCTCGCGAAACTGCTGCGATTGCATGAAGGCGTAGAAGCGCCGCATGGTGCGCAAGATTCGCGACAACGTTTGCGCCGAGGTGGAGGCGCGAGTCACGAGGTAGGCGCTCAGATCGCAGTCGCTGGCGCTCGCAAGCGTGCAGCGGGCCGTTCGCTGCAACCACGAATCCAGCTTGTACAACTCAGCTTGCCAGGCTGTGCAGGTCGACACGGAAAGTCCCTGCCGCGTGATCTGCACGTCAATGAATCGGTCGATCAGATCTATCGAGAGACCGAGCCACGGATCACGCGCGAGGCATCTGCGATGCCAGGAGGCGGGTCTGTGGGTCGCGACGAAAGCGCGATCGGATGCTGCGGCTCGCCTCGGCACGTTCCTGAGCATGGCCGAAGGCTAGCAGCGAGCGACCGGATTCTCGCGGGAAATTGGTTGCGCCTTGCACACATCTGAAGGGATGCGGAACCGTGGAGCCGCGCCCGTGCAATCGGAACTGTGCGCCGGTCAACAATTTGTGCGCGAGGTATCCTGCAACTTGCATCAGGTTGTCAGCACGAAGGCGAGGGCGGCGGCGCACGGCGCCGCCACTTTCAACGTAAGCAGATCGTCCGCGCGAGTGCGGCCGAGGTTCAGGGCCGCGATGGGCTTGCCCGCATCGGCGGCCGCCCGCGCAAAGCGGTAGCCCGAGTAGACCATCAGGGACGAGCCCACCACGAGCATGGCATCCGCGCGTTCGAGATGCCGCAGAGCCGTTTCGACGCGCTCCTTCGGTACACCTTCGCCGAAGAAGACCACATCCGGTTTCACCACACCGGCACAGCGCGGGCACGAGGGCACGTCGAACGTCTCGAAATCAAGCCCATCGAGATCGGCATCGCCATCCGGTGCGGAGCGGGCTTCGAGCCGGGCCCATTGCGGGTTGCGCGCGAGGAGCTCGTGCTGGAACTCCTCGCGATCGAGCAGGTGCCAGCACTCCGTGCAACGGACCACGTCCAGCCGGCCATGCAGGTCCACCACGCGCCGGCTGCCTGCGCGCTGATGAAGACGATCCACGTTCTGCGTGACGAGCAACTCGAGCCGGCCCTGCTCCTCGAGCGCGGCGAGCGCGTGATGCGCGCCGTTCGGCTGCGCGCGCCGGAAATGGGTCCAGCCGCTGAGGCTTCGGGCCCAGTACCGCCGGCGCGTCGCGCGGTCACCCATGAAGGCCTGCAACGTCACGGGTTGGGCGCGCTTCCAGTCTCCCGCGGCATCCCGATAGTCCGGAATGCCGGAATCCGTGCTGCACCCGGCGCCGGTGAGCACGAACAGACGCGGATGGCGCTCGATGAACTGGCGAAGGGCTTCGGGTGAGGACATGGGTCAGGCGCTTCATGAAGCCGGATGCGCCCGGCGTCAAGAGTGGCCGCGCCGGGCAGGGCACGCGGGCACCGACCGCTCGGCCGTGAGCTCGCGATGCGCGGTGCCGCCAACCACCGGCCAGCGCAAGGCGGCGGATTGACGGGTTTCGACGCGGGCGCTCAGTATCGTCCCCGGCCGCAACAGGGGGATGCGATGAATCAGTCGGCGCACGGGGGTACGAGTCAGTTCGGCACCGGCTATCAGGTGATGCTGGTCAGCCTGCTGAGCATCAATTTCGGTATCGTCTTCTTCGACCGCAACGCGCTCAATTTCCTGATGCCGTTCGTGCAGCCGGAACTGGGCCTCAACAACACCCAGGTCGGCATGCTTGCGAGCGGCCTGTCGCTCACCTGGGCCATCGCGGCGTTCTGCATCGGCGTGGTGTCGGACCGCACGGGCAGCCGCAAGGGGTTGCTCGTGATCGCCACGCTGGCGTTCTCCGCGTGCTCGTTCCTTTCTGGTATCGCCGGTTCATTCGCCGCGTTGCTCGCCGCGCGCCTGCTCATGGGCGTGGCGGAAGGCGGCGTGATGCCGATCAGTCAGTCCCTCATCGTCTCCGAGGTGAAGGCCGAGCAACGCGGGCTCGCGATGGGCGTGACCCAGAACTTCGGCTCGAACCTGCTCGGCTCGTTCGTGGCCCCTGTGCTGCTCGTGGCGTTTGCCGAGGCCTTCGGCTGGCGCAACGCCTTCTTTCTCGCCGGCGCGCCTGGGCTGATCGCGGCGCTTTGCATCTGGCTGCTCGTGCGCGTGCCGCACACGCCCGCCAAACCGGCCACGGAGAAGGTGCCCGCACGAAAGCTCACGCTGCGGGAAGCCTTCGCCGAACGGAATGTGCTGCTGTGTGCGGTGATCGGTGTGCTGCTGGTGTCGTATCTCGTCGTCTGCTGGGCGTTCATGCCGCTGTATCTCACGCAGATTCGTCAGTACGACAACAGCACGATGGGCTGGCTCATGGGCACGCTCGGCATTTCGGCCACCGTGGGCGCGTTTCTCATCTCGGGCCTGTCCGATCGCATTGGCCGCCGCCCGCTCATGATCGCCATGCCGCTCATCGGGGTCATCCTGCCGCTCGGGGCCATGTGCTTCGAGGGCTCCGTGTGGGTGATGGCCGTCCTCTTCTTCGTGGGCTGGGGAGCGAACGGCATCTTTCCGCTGTTCATGGGAACCATCCCGGCGGAAAGCGTGGATCGTGCACACGTGGCCACGGTGCTGGGCCTGTGCATGGGGATTCCGGAAGTGCTCGGCGGCGTGCTGTCGCCGACCATCGCGGGCAAGGCCGCGGACCTCTTCGGCCTGCAGGCGCCGCTGTGGATCATGCTGGGACTCACGATCGTCGCGGGCCTGCTGGGCCTGGGGATCCGCGAAACGGCGCCGCGCGTGCTCGCGCGGCGCCAGCTGGCTGTTTCACCGGGATAGCGGTTTCATTGTGCCGCCCGACCCGTGCCACCCCAGTCTTCGTGAGCGCGTGAAATGAGGTAGCCGTGAATGGCGTTCACGTCAGCCTCGCTCAGCAGGTTGGCGAAGCTCGCCATGCCTTTGTCTTTCCGCGTGCCCTTCAGCACGATGTCGTTGAACGCGGCGTGCGTCTCGGGCGTCATGAAGCGCAGATCCTTCACACCGCCCACCGCGAGCTGGCCATGGCACTGCGCGCACGTGTTGGCGTAGAGCTCCGCGCCCTTGCGGATTTCCGCCTCACTCGCCCGCAGCGGCGGCGGATCCGGAATGGGCGGCGCATCCGGCAGCGGCGGTAGCTGCGCCGTGCCGCCGAGCTTGAAGACGAGCAGGCGCGCGGCTGCGCGATTGAGCGCGGTGCCCTGGCCGCGTTCCACCTGGGCGGCACCGCCGCCCCAGCCGGCATTCACCGCGATGTACTGCTCGCCGTTCACCAGGAACGTGATCGGGCCGGCCACGGGCGCGCTCTGCACGGGCATTTCCCAAAGCTGCTGGCCATCGGTGGCGCGGAAGATCGTGAGCGTCTGCCGCGTGGTGCCCTCGATGACGAGGTTGCCGGCCGTCACGAGCACGCCGCCGTTCCCATGGCGGGGCAGGGGCACACGCCACGCATCCTGCTGCTTCACCGGGTCCCATGCGACGAGCCAGGCCTTCTCGCGCTTGTTGCCCTCCTTTTGCAGGGCGATTCGCTTCTTCAGCGCCTCACCCGTGTAGCCGCCCCAGCCACCGTTCGAGCGGAACGGCTTCGGCACGAAGTTCGGGTCGGCGGCATACACGAACCACGCTTCGTAGGCGGGGAAGTACGCAAGCCGGGTCTCCGGGCTGTAGGCCATGGGGAACCAGTTGTGTCCGCCGCCCGGGCCGGGCGTCACGAGCACCGGGTCCGTGCCGTAGCGCGCTTCCGGGTTGATGATCGGCTTGCCGGTCTCGAGGTCCACGCCCTTCGCCCAGTTCACCGGCACGTAGTTGTTCGCGGAGATCAGCTTCCCGGTGCGGCGGTCGATCACGTAGAAGAATCCGTTCTTCGGTGCATGCAGCAGCACCTGACGCTGCTTGCCGTTGATCTCGAGATCGGCGAGCACGATGGATTGCGTGCAGGTGTAGTCCCATTCTTCGCCGGGCGTTTCCTGGTAGTGCCAGCGGTACTCGCCCGTCTTCACATCGAGCGCGACGATCGAGCAGAGGAACAGATTGTCGCCACCACCCGGGCTGCGATGCTGTTGCACGATGGGCGAGCCGTTGCCGGTGCCGACGTAGACGAGACCGAGCTCCGGGTCGTACGTGATCGAGTCCCACGCCGTTCCGCCGCCTCCGAGCTTCCACCATTCACCGTTCCACGTGCGCGCCGCCATCTCCATGGTCGGGTTCTCGAAGCCGTCGGCCGGATTTCCGGGCACGGTGTAGAAGCGCCAGAGGAATTTGCCGGTGTCCGCATCGTATGCGCTCACGAAACCGCGCACGCCGAGATCGGCGCCGCCGTTGCCGACGATCACGCGGCCATCGAACACGCGCGGCGCGCCGGTGATGGAGTAGGGCATCGTCTTCTCGAACGTCTGCACGCTCCACTTCGGCTGCCCGGTTTTTGCATCGAGCGAGATGATGCGCCCATCGAGCGTGGCGATGATGATGGAGTGCTTCCACGCCGCAAGGCCGCGGCTCACCGGCTCGCAGCACGCGTAGCGGCCCCATTCGCGCGGTACCTTCGGGTCGTACGTCCAGAGCACCTTGCCGGTGGCCGCATCGTATGCCGTGGTGATGTTCCACGCGCTGATGTTGTAGAGCACACCATCGATCGCGAGCGGCGTGGCTTCCACCCCACGGAAGGTCTCGAGATCGTGATACCACGCAAGACCGAGCTGACCGACGTTCTGCTCGTTGATCTGCTTCAGCGGGCTGTAGCGCTGGGCCATGTACGTGCGCCCGTCCATCAGCCACTGGCCCGGGTCAGCGTGCGCATCGCGCAGGCGCGCGGCATCGACGCCGTCGTATGCGGCGGTTGCGGGCGGTGAGGAGGAGGCCTGACACCCCGAGAGGCACAAGGCGGCGGTGGCCACGAGGGCCGCAGGCAGGAAGGCTCGAATGTGCAAGGCAGTCGGCACCATGGCAGGGGAAATCCGGTCAATGTTAGCGGTCATCGGCCCGGTCGCTTGTTTCATATGGAGTGGTCAATTGACTCCCTTGGAAGAGCGGGTCCGCGGCACGGCTCCTTTTCCATACGGGTCAACCACGGGCGCCATCTGAATCAAGCAGCCCGGAGCGCCATCCATATCATGCCCCGGCAATGAGGCCGGGTGTGCCTTCGTGCCACTCGCCATGCGCCCTGTGGCCGGCCAAAGCGCACGGGGCATCACCCAAGATAAACATACCGGGAACGCTCATGCCTGCAATCATCGCGCGGAAAACACCAGTCGCTGCATTCATCTCGCTCATGCTCGCGAGCAGCGCCGGATTTGCGCAAGACACCTCGGCAGACGAGGGGGACAACTCCGTTCAGGAAGTGGTGGTCACCGCACAGTTCCGCGAGCAGAACCTTCAGCAGACCCCCATTGCCATCACGGCCATCACCGGGGACATGCTCGAGCAGCGCAGCCAGACGCGCATCGCGGATGTCACCGCGCAATCGCCGAACGTGCTGCTGCAGGTGAACCCCGCGGGCGGCGGCAATTCGATGCGCGCCTACATTCGCGGCGTGGGGCAGGGCGACCAGTCGCCCGCCGTGGACCCGGGCGTGGGCATCTACGTCGATGATGTCTATTTCGCGAGCATCACCGGCTCGATCTTCGAGCTGCTCGACCTCGAGCGCGTGGAGATTCTGCGCGGCCCGCAGGGCACGCTGAGCGGCATGAATTCCCTCGGCGGCTCCGTGAAGCTCTTCTCCCGCAAGCCCGATGGCACCGGCGGATATGTCGAAGCCACCGTCGGTGACTTCAACCGCCGCGAAGTGCGCGCGAGCGGCGACTTCACGCTGGTGCCGGACAAGCTCTTCGCCCGCGTGTCCGGCCTTTCGCGGCAGCGGGACGGCTACGTCACGCGTCTCGACTACGCCTGCATGCACCCGGACGACCCGTACGTGATCTCGGGCGCCATCCCGCGCATGAACTCGGGCCCGGACTGCAAGATCGGCACGCTCGGCGGGATTTCCCTGGGCGCCGTCCGCGGCAGCCTGCGCTGGATCGCTTCGGATGCGGTCGAAGTCAACGTGATCGCCGACGCGACCAGCGACAAATCGGAAACGCAACCCTCGGTGCTGCGCGAGGCTGGCGAGATCATTCCGGGCCTGTCGCTCTCGTATCAGGGCGTGCCGTACGACAACCGCTTCGTGCCGTACGGCCCCAACCGCGGCGACACGGTGGTGAATGATCCTTACGTCACCTACGCGAACTTCGTGAATCCGGCGGTGACGTACACGCCGATCGACCCGGCGGGAACGCCCGGCGCCAGCAACGGCGTGTTCCACGCGAAGCCCGCGAACGAGCTGCAGGCGTGGGGCGTCTCCAGCACCATCGACTGGACGCTGTCGGACCGGTACTCCCTCAAGTTCATCACGGGCTACCGCGAGTACACCACGTTGAGCGGACAGGACAACGACGGCTCGCCCGTGGCCATTCTGTCGAGCCTCTCGGACTTCTCGCACGATCAGGTGAGCCAGGAGATCCGCCTGAACGGCAACGCGCTCGGGTCGTTGCTCGAGTACACGGTGGGCGGCATCTACTTCGACCAGCGCACGACGTATGCCACACGTGAGTTCGATCCGTTCGTCCCGCAGGGGCCGGATCCGGCCAACCACCCCATCTTCGACTTCATCCAGCGTGACACCACGAACAACGAGACGCGGGCCGCGTTCGTCCACTCGATCTGGCATCTCACGGATCGCCTGAACCTCGCGGCCGGCGTGCGCTACACGAAGCAGGACAAGGACTACACCTTCTATCGCTTCAACATCGACGGCGTGAATCCCTACCAGCCGCTCAGCGACCCCGCGAACCCGCTGAACGGCCGCGTGGGGCGCTTCGAAGGCTCGCACGTGGACTATCGCGTGAACCTCGACTACCAGTGGACGCCGGATGTGATGACGTACATCCAGTTCTCCACCGGCTTCAAGGGCGGCGGCATCTCCCCGCGCCCGTACTTCCCCGAGCAGATTCGCGGCTTCGGGCCGGAGGAGCTGGAGGCCTACGAGTTCGGCTTCAAGACGCGCTGGTTCCAGCGCCGGCTGCAGGCGAACGGCGCGGTGTTCTACAACGACTACCTGAACTACCAGGCCATGCCGACGCAGTGCGTGGATGAGAATGGCGAGATCCTGCCTCCGCCGTACGGCACGCCCAATCTCTGCGGCCAGTACCTGAACGTCGCGAACGCGCGCGTGAAGGGTGCGGAGCTCGAGCTGGAACTGTTCCCGATCGACGGGCTGATGATCGATGCGGCCTACAGCTACCTCGACTTCGTGTTCGGCACGCCCTTCATCCAGACCTCATCGGTCATCGCCGGCCGCAGCGCGCCCGGTCTCGGCAAGAACAAGTGGAGCATCGGCGGCCAGTACGAGTGGAACTTCGCAAACGGCAGCTCCATCGTGCCGCGCATCGACGTGACGCACACGCCGGGGTACTGCGGCGATCTCAACTGCACGCCGCGCTCCCGGAACGAGTCTTACGAGCTCGTGAACGCCCGCATCACGTACCGCTCCCCGGAGAAGGACTGGAACGTGGCGCTCGAAGTGACCAACCTCACGGATGAGCTGTACGATCTGAACAAGCTCAACACCGTGTACGCGAGCAGCCAGCCAGGCGCGCCGCGCATGTGGGCGATCAGCATCCGCAAGAACTTCTGAGGGGAGGTCACGATGAATCGGATCCCGCGATGCATGGCCGGGCACGCACAGCCTGGGGCGCCTGTGAGAACCACTCTGTGCGCGCTGCTCGCGGGGTCCGCGCTTTTGATGGCCGCCTGCGCGGACAGGGACTCCGCTGGCCCGGGCGCGGAGGCACCCGCGGCCTCCGCGAACGACTCTGCGAGTGCAGCGGCACCCGTCAAACGCGTGCCCGGTGATGTGGTCATCGACGACACCAGCGTCTACCCGGAGAGCATCACCGCCACCCGCGCGGGCGTGCTCATCACGGGCAGCGTGAAGGGCACGCTATATCGGGCGGAGCCTGACGAGACGATTGCGAAGCCGTGGGTCCGGGCGGATGCGCAGAACGAGCTGTTGTCGGTGCTCGGCGTGCTCGCGGATGAGCCGTCGAACACATTGTGGGTCTGTTCGGTTCCGAGCCCCTTCCCAGGCGCGCCGCCCTCGCAAGGCAAGGCGTCTTCACTCATGGCGTTCGACCTGCAGACGGGCGAGCGAAAGGCCGCTTATCCCTTTCCGGCACCCACCTCGGCATGCAACGACATTGCCATCGCCGCAGATGGCACGGCATTCGCCACGGACACACCGAATGGCCGCATCTTCACGCTGGCGCCCGGCGCGGAGGCGCTCACCCTGTTCGCGCAGGACGAGCGCCTGAAAGGTGTGGACGGCATCGCGTTCAGTGCGGATGGCACGCTCTACGTGAACATCGTCAGCCGCGGGACGCTGATGCGCATCGAGCGCGGAACGGATGGAAAAGCCGGTGCGCTCACGGAGCTGTCGCTGTCGCAGCCGATCGCGGGGCCGGATGGCTTCCGGCTCATCGAGGGCAATCGGTTCGTGCTCGCCGAGGGCAACGGCGGCCGCATCGACGAGGTCGTGATCAGCGGCGACCACGCAGAGATTCGTGTGCTGCGCGAGGGTCTGACGTCGCCGCCGGGCGTCACGCCGTTCGGAGAGGTGGCTTACGCCGTCGAGGGCAAGATCGGCTATCTCATCGATCCGAAACTGAAGGGGCAGGATCCGGGCACCTTCACGATCCACGCCATTCCGCTCGCACCGGCGCAAATGCAGAATTGAGCGCGCCCGCCGGCAGCGCGCGCTCGCTCAACGATTCAGGAGAGCACTTCGTGCACCAGATGTCCTTCATCCGTGGCTTCCTGCTGAGCTGTCTGCTTCTCTCCGCGCTGGTGCCGCATGCATTCGCGCAGGCGCCGGGCGAGCCGAGCGCCGTTCGGCCTTCGGACTGTAACCATGACTGTCTGATCGGCTTCGCGCGCGGTTACATGGATGCGCTCGCGCACAGGGATCCCTCTCGTGTCCCGTTCGCGCGCACGGTGCGGTTCACGGAAAACAACGTGGAGCTGCGCGCCGGGCGGGAAGGGCTGTGGGCCACCGTCACGGGCGTGCCGGATCAGGGCCTCGTTGCAGCAGACACCACTACGGGTCAGGCCGCCTGGATCGGGCACGTGCAGGAGCATGGCCTGCCCGTGTACTACGGCATGCGGCTGCAGGTGAGAAACAAGCAGATCACCGAGGTGGAGACCATCGTCGTGCGCAGAACGGGGCTGCCGCTCCCGTTCGGTGATGTCTCCAAGCTGGTTCACGACCCGTCGTTCGCCGAGGTGCTTCCGCCCGAGGAGCGTCGGCCCCGCGAGCGCCTCGTGGCCGTGGCGGACAGCTACTTCAACACCGTCGAGCTGAACGACGGGATGGTCTTCGCGCCGTTCCACGCGGACTGCGCGCGCCTCGAGAACGGCCTCCTGACGACGAGCCGCGGCAGCGGCTCCTCCGGCGACATCGCGCAGGGTTGCGAAGCGCAGTTCCGGCTCGGCATCTATCGCATCAACAAGCGCATCCGCGAACGCCGTTACCCGCTTGTGGATGTGGAGCGCGGCGTGGTGGTGGCCACGGGCTTCTTCGACCACGCGAACGAGTTCGACCGGTACAAGACCACCGACGGCAAGGAGATGAAGACGCTCCTCAAGTGGCCGAATTCGATCTCGCTCGTGGAGGCCTTCAAGATCCGCGACGGGAAGATCTCGCGCATCGAGGCGGTGTTCACCTACGTGCCGTACTTCATGCACTCGCCGTTCTATCCCGTGCACGCGAGTGCCTCGGCGATCCCGCAGGCAGCGCCTGACCCGTCGGCGGCCCCCTGCGATCGCGAGTGCCTCATCGGCTTTGCGGATCGTTACATGGAAGCGCTCGTCAGGCGGGACCCGGGGTCGCTTCCGTGGGCACCCGTCGTGCGCTTCACCGAGAACAGCGTGCCCCTGATGATCGGCGAGGGACTCTGGGGCTCCATCCGGAAGAAGTGGGCGAATCCGCTGCGCATCGCCGATCCCTCCACGGGCAACGTCGTGTGGTTCGGTGTAATCGAGGAGCACGACGCGCCGGCCTACTACGGCATGCGGCTCAAGGTGCAGGGCGGCCGCATCAGCGAAGTGGAAACGGTCGTGTCACGCAAGTTCAACCCGGGGCCTTTCGGGGATCCGGCGAAGTTCCAGATCGACCCCACGTTCGATGCAGTGCTTGCGCCGGCGCAGCGCCAGAGTCGCGAGCGATTGCAGTCGCTCGTGGATGGCTACTTCGCAACCCAGCAGCGCAACGACGGCACGCTGTTTACGCAGATCGACCCCGCATGCCAGCGCCGCGAGAACGGCGAGTGGGTCACGCAGGGGAAAGGCGGTTCCGCGGTCATCGTTGCAGAGCCCGCCTCGCTCGCGAAGGGCTGTGAGGCGCAGCTTCGCCTCGGCCTGTACCGCCCGATGGATCGTTTCCGGGACCGGCGCTTCCCGGTCATCGACGTGGAGCGGGGTCTCGTCGTCGCGATGGGCTTTGCGGATTTCAGCGTGGCGGACACCACCTACACCGACGCCAAGGGCCGCACGCACAAGACCCGCGATGCCTACCCGAGCTCACGCGAGGCATTCGAGATCTTCAGCATCCGTGATGGACGCATCTCGCGCATCGATGCCCTCTCGGTGTTCCAGCCACTCGGCATGCCTTCGCCCTGGAGGAACTGAGCGCCGCGGCCCTGTGCAATACTAAAGACACCGGCGCGGATCCACGCCGGGTCGAAGGGGCACATCGATGGTCGCGCGAAAAGCCAGAAAAAGGACCACTCGAGTGCGTGCGCGCAAGAAGCGCGCCGCACCGGCCCCGCGCATGCGCTGGATGCCTCAGGTCTCGAGCACCGGGGAGCTCTTCCTGCGCCGCTGTGAGGTGGACGACTCCGGCGGGCCGGGCGACATGGCCTATCCCTTCTCGCAGGGGCTCACGTTCGTGGCGCGCCGGTGGCGCAATCTCATGAACGAAGAGTTGCGGAAGGTGGGCCAGAGTCAGGCGCGCTGGGGGACGCTGTACTGGATCAACGTCTTCGGCGACAGCGTGAATCAGACGGAGCTCGCCGATCGCATCGGGGTCGAGCAGCCGACGCTCGGGCGCGTGCTGCGGGATCTCGAGGCAGAAGGGCTCATCGAGCGCTTGCCGGGGCGGGGAGACCGCCGCGCGAAGGTCATCCGGCTCACACAGGCGGCCCGGCCGGTGATGCGCCAGATCGATCGCATCCAGAACGCGGTTCGCGCAAAGCTTCTGCGGGGAATCAGTGCGGAGGACCTGAGTGCCTGCATGTCTGTGTTTGCCAGGATTCTGGCGAACATGGACAAGGCGTGAGGCGCCTCCGATTCCCTGTCTCTAATAAACATCTCCGAGCCA
>JADGHX010000053.1 GCA_019683695.1 Steroidobacteraceae bacterium | reverse complement strand
ACGGAATACCGTGCTTCGCGAACAGTCGCCGCACGGACCAGCAGAACTCGCACCACTCGAGCGCAAACAACGTGACGGGCTGCTCGCGATCGCCGATCACGTTTTCCACGAACGCCACGGCTTCGGGGGAGAGCGGCACGGGCTCTTCGGTCTGTGGGGCCGGGGCCGGCGTGGGTGGCGGGCTGTCGAAGCGGTAGCCCGGTGTGGACCGGGCGATCTCGATTTCCTCTGGCGTCATCTCCGCCGGAATGTCGGCGAACAGCGGCGTCGAGAGATAGCGCTCGCCTGTGTCCGGAAGCATACACAGCACGGTTGAGCCTTGCGGCGCGGTGGCGCACACCTGCAGGGCGCCGGCGAGCGTTGCGCCGGCCGTGATGCCCACGAAGATGCCTTCCTTGCGGGCCAGCTCGCGCGAGAGCCTCAGCGCCTCGGCCCCATTCACCGGGACGACGCGATCGATCAGCTCCAGGCTGATCGCATCTTCGGTGAGCTTCGGAATGAAGTCGGGACTCCAGCCCTGCATCAGATGCGGGCGGAAATTCGGGTGACTGCCGGCAGGCGAGCCATCCGCGCCACGGGGCTGACGAATGCCGCTGCCGAGCGTCTGCGAGTTGTCCGGCTCGCACACGATCACTTTCGTGTCGGGACTGCGTTGGCGCAGCACTCGTGCGACGCCTTTCAGCGTGCCGCCCGTGCCGAAGCCCGTGACGAAATAGTCGAGTCGCTCCCCTTCGAATGCTTCGAGGATTTCCGGCGCGGTGGTGCGCGAATGCATGTCCGCATTCGCTTCGTTCTCGAACTGGCGGCAGAGGAACCAACCGTGCTTTTCGGCCAGCTCCACCGCCTTCGCAAGCATGCCGCTGCCCTTCAGGTGCGCCGGAGTCAGCACGACCTTCGCACCGACAAAGCGCATGAGCTTGCGTCGCTCGACGCTGAAGTTCTCCGACATCGTCACAACGAGCGGATAGCCCTTTTCGGCGCACACCATCGCGAGCCCGATGCCGGTGTTGCCACTCGTCGCCTCGATGACGGTTTGCCCCGGCGCGAGTTTCCCGGTGCGCTCCGCGTCTTCGATGATGCCGAGCGCGAGGCGATCCTTCACGGAGCCCATCGGGTTGAACGCTTCGATCTTCGCGTACAGGCGCACATGGGGCGGCGCCAGCTTTCTGATGCGCACGACAGGCGTGCGTCCGACCGTCTCGAGAATGCTTTCGAACCGGGCTCGCATGGCTCACGCCCTCCCTGTCGGGGAGCGACCATGCTACGCCCGCGAACGGCACGGGGCACGGGCAGGATCATCGATAAGTTCTTCTGCTGCGAGCAGCGTCGACTGCGAGGCTTCGAACCACGTGGTCGGGGTTCGAAGCGCTCCACGCGCGCCAATTCACTCAAAAATTCTTACCGTCTTGGTCTTGACCCCGTCGGCCTTGCGTTTTGCGACCGCTGCAGCCAGGTGAAGCGCATCTTCCTTGATGCGCATCTTGTGCCGGTTCTCGTTGGGATACTTCGCAGCCGCCGCACGGAACAAGCGCCGTGTTGGATCCTCCGCGCAGGTCAGGATCTTTAAAAACCCGGTTGGCTGACGCTATTCAGAGCCAGTTGGGTAATAATCTAACCATTTATCCATAAATGGCGCTATTATTACCCACCCGTGAAGTCCCGCGACCTCGACCGCGCACTCCGAGTCTTCCGCAATAAAGGCGGTACGCTGCGCACACGCGATCTGATCGCCAGCGGCGTGCATACCGACGCGCTCTATGCCCTGCGCGAAAGCGGTCAGATCGTCGAGCTCGGCCGCGGCCTGTACCGCCTGGCCGACCTCGGCGAGGCCGAGCATCCCGACCTCGCCGTCGTGGCGGCGCGCGCGCCGAATGCCGCCGTGTGCCTGATCAGTGCGCTCTCGTATCACAACATCACAACGCAGATCCCGTCCTCCGTGCATCTGGCCGTGCCGCGGGGCCGCTATGACCGCATCAAGCTGTCGATTCCCGTCACGGTGTATCGCTTCGATCCGAAGACCTTCGAGGAGGGGCTCGAAACACATCGCATCGACGGGATGCCGCTCAAGATCTATCGCGTTGCTCGGACCGTAGTCGATTGCTTCAGATTCAGGAACAAGATCGGCCTCGACGTGGCGCTCGAGGCGCTGCGTCTGGCGCGACGGCGAAAACGCGTGCAGAACCGCGAGCTGCTGCGCTACGCACGTCTGCTTCGCGTTGAAACGCCGATATCGCCGTACCTCCAGGCGATCGAGTAAACAAGACTGGAAGCAAGGAACTCAGCAAGACACGTCATTGCCTTGCAGGTTCAGCCGCTAGGAACGGCTTTCCCTCAGCATGTTGCAGAACAGAGCGCCCTGCTCGATTGCGTCATCGAGCGCCACGTGCGTGTGCGGCACCTTGTCGAACCAACGCTTCGGCATGTTCCGCTTCGTGCTCTCGCGGTAATTCGTTTTGAGCAACGTCATGGCGAACGACTTGATGTCGAGCGCCGAGTGACTGAAGGGACTCTCCCCCACGAACCGGATCAGGTACCAGTAGACGAACATGAAATCGAAGCTCGCGGGGTAAGCGACGAAGACCGGCTTCCCATCGAGCGACCTGATCCACGCGACGTACCGTGCCATCGCGCGCTCCGGCGATTCGAGATCCTTGCGGCACGCCGCCCAGGCTTGCGGTTGCCTGGCCCACCACTCGGCTGTTTTCGGATGCGGTTGTGCACCCGGCAGCGTCTCGAGATTTGCCGAGAACGTCGACACGAGCACCTTGTCCGCGGTGTACGCCGCTGAGCCGAGACTCAGCATCGAGTGGGGACCCGGGATAGGGCCATCGGTTTCGACGTCAGTGCTGATATAGATCTCGTTCATCGACATGGGTCCGGTCCGGCTTGAGAAGACTGTTCGCCTTCGGTCAGTCCGAGCTTCCAACCGAGGTTTCGTATCATGATGTGCGGAACGCCCAGCAACCAACCGGACAGCGCCCTCGCTCTGCTGCGACAAAAGGGCCTTGGCGGTGAGGGTCTGCGCGAAGCGATCCGGAAACGCGAAGCGACGCTCGCCGACATCACTGGCTATGCGTTGGACACCTGACAGTCGCCTTCGAGAGCGACATCGCAGATGCGCCTGAACGCCGTCGCCATCGCGCAGCGCAACCCAGTAGAATCTCTAGCATCAACCGCCGACGTCGATTCCCGACACCGTGATCACCCCCGTCCGGGACCCTTCCGGTCCCTCATTGCCACGCTGCATCGCGCCCACCCTTCGCCGAATGCACCTCGCGGCACTGTTCTTGCTGCCTCGATCCGGTTGCCGCTGGATCTCCGCATGACTCGCAACCCGGCTCTCGATATCGCCCGGGGCATTCTGCTCCTGCTGATGACGATGACCCACCTGCCGACTGTGTGGGCGGCCCGCTTCGGCGAGCCCGTAGGGTTCATCTCGGCGGCCGAAGGGTTCGTGTTCCTGTCTGCGTTTCTCGCTGGAAAGATCTTCGTCGAACAGCAGCAGCGCAAAGGTGTGGACGCGGCGACGCGCTGGATCTTCACCCGGGCGCTGCGGCTGTACATCATCCATCTGGCGCTGCTCGTCATCGCGTTTACGGTCATCGCGTGGATCGCGGTCAACTACCACCGCCCCGCCGTGCGCAATCTGCTGGACCTGTATCTGGCGTCGCCGCGCAAAGCAGCCTTCAGCAGTGTGGTGCTTCTGTATCAACCGCCCCTGCTCGACATTCTTCCGATGTACGTGCTGTTCTTCATCGGCACGGCATTCGTCATGCGCGCGACGGCGCGGTGGGGATGGCGCTGGGTTCTCTGCGGAAGCGTGCTCATCTGGGTGGGGGCTCAGTTCGGCTTGCGCGCGGCGGTCCACGAGGGCCTTCAACGCATCACGGGGCTGGACATCCCGCTGCGCGCGACTGGCGCGTTCGACCTTTTCGCCTGGCAGTTGCTCTGGGTGCTCGGGTTGTGGTTCGGCGCGCTCGGCTTCGGGCAAACGCGGCGCGTGCTCGCATCGAGCCGCACGGCGCTGCATGTGGCACTGGCGATATCGTGCGCCATGTTCTTCTGGCGACACTACAGCGGGCCGGGGGGCTTCAGCGAACCCGCCCAGCACTTCCTCTGGATCGATAAGTGGACGCTCTCACCGGTGCGCGTGGTGAATTTCGCCGCGCTCGTGCTCGTTCTCATCAGCGGGTGGGGCGTGCTCTCGAAGAAGCTTCCACTGCGGCTGCCGCTCATCGAGCGTCTCGGCGCGGCATCACAATGGGTGTTCGCCGCTCACATCGCCTCGGCGCTGTTCCTGCTCTGCCTGATTGGTGAGGACGACCGGCCGCTCGATGGCAAGACAGGTGTGATGGTGCTCGTCATCGGGTTGCTCACACTGTTCGCCGCCGGAAGCATGTATCACCGCGTGCGCGCGCGGGCAGGGCGGCAAGCGGAGCGCACCGCCCTCGAGCCCGCCGTGCAGGAGCCTCCGCGCGAAAGCGGGTGAGTGCGCAACGTGCCGTGTTACTCCACCACGGCCTGCATCACCGCGTCCTCGAAGTCTCCGCGCAGTCTCGGGATGGGCGTTTGAACCATCAGCACGCCCACAAGCTTTTGGCTCGGATCGACGAAGAAGTGCGTGCCGAACACGCCACTCCAGCCGAAGCTGCCTTTTGAAAGCGTCGTGATGCGCTTCACCGGGTCCGTGATCACGCGCACGCCGAGACCATAGCCTTCCCCCGCGGGCCGGCCGGGCAGCGTGTCGGGAATCCACGCCGCACGCATCAGCTCGACCGTGCGCGGGCTCAGGATGCGCACGCCGTTCAGCTCGCCGCCGTTGGCCAGCATGGAGGCGAAGCGGGCGTAGTTCTCCGCCGTGCTCATCAATCCGCCAGCGCCTGAGAAATACACTTCACTCGAGAGCCTGTCGGGGTCGGAACGTGCCACCAACCCGCTCGACGACTTCGCATAGTTACCGACGAGGCGCTGGCGCTGCTCGGCCGACGGCCAGAACACGGTGTCGCGCATGCCGAGCGGGCCGAAGATGCGCTCGTGCGTGAAGGTGTTGAAGTCCTGCCCCGAGATGCGCTCGACGAGCCGCGCGAGCAGGTCGAATCCCGCCACCGCGCTATACGCCCAGCGCGAGCCGGGCTGGAATTCGAGCGGCACGGTGTGCAACTCGTCTGTCCATTTCAGGCCCGTGCGCCGCACGTTCCTGAGCAGCTTCGCCCCGGCCGCGTTGCTCGCGGGGCCGCTCATGATGCCGGAGGTGTGCGTGAGCACGTCGAGGATCGTCACTTCGCGCTCGGCGGGCACGAGGAATTCCTGCGCCGGCGGAGGCGGTGTGCGCGGCGCGGGCAGCATTTGCGGGGGTGCCGGCGGTTGCGACACGGCGACCTGCACGTTCCGGAAGCCCGGCATGAAGCGCGACAGCGGATCGGCGAGCCGCAGCTTCCCCTCTTCCATCAGGATGAGAATGGCGACCGCGGCCACCGGCTTCGACATGGACGCGATGCGGAACATCGAGTCCTTCCGCATGGGCGTCTTCTTTTCGAGGTCTGCCAGCCCCTGCGCCTGCAGATGGACCACGCGGCCGTTGCGCGCGACCAGTGTCACCGCGCCGCTGATGTCTCCCGCCTGAATGTGCCGATCCACCAGCTCAGAAACGCGCTCCAGCCGTGCCTCTGAAATACCCTCCTGCGCGGGCCGGGCACTCTGCGCGTGTACCGCGAGTGGCGCGAGCGCGGCGAAGACGAGCAAGACGAACCTGGCCGCGTACGACCTTCCGCCGATGAACATGCGGTCGCTCCTGTTGGCGTGGTGTGGTGCTGCGCGTGGGGAGGATACGCGCAGCGCGCGATCGGGTTCAGCGGTTACGGTAGCGCTCGCGAGCAGATTCGCGCATCTCGCTGCGGATCTTCTCCCATTCCTTCTTCTGCTCACTCGTCAGCAGCGGCTCGACCTGACTGACGAACTCCTGCTGAATCGCGCGCACCTTCTGAAGCTGCTGGCGCTTTTCGCGCCGGGACGCACTCGGGCTGCTCGTCGATCGCAGCGCCTTGAGCTTTTCGTTTCTCGCCTGGACGAGCGGTGCGATCTTGGCTTCCTGCTCGGGAGTGAGCGCGAGCCGCTCGCGCAGCTCCTCCAGCTTCATCTGCATCGCTTCGCGCTGTGTGCCGGACGCTTCGGCCGCGCGCGCCAAATGCGCACCGCCCGCGATACACCCCGTGGCAACCAGCAACATCAGCAGAACCCGGCGTCTCATGGCGACATCTCCTTGCATTCGTTTGATTGCGTCCGCGGAAGCGAACGGCGCGCTGAACGCGGCCCGCCACGCAAGGTTGACCCCGGCCGACGAAACGCTTCACGCGGGCAACGCGGGTTTGAGACGGCGATCGCACGGGCCGCCGGGCACGCCGCCCGCGAAACGGGTGTCGTGGCGGCTCTGGCGTTCACGGGCGCGATGTTTCGTATCCCGGCGACCGGTCCGCCCCGCTGCTAGACTTCGGCAGCATGAGCGTCAACGTCGTCGGCGGCCGCTCAACCCGGCCGCATTCCGCTACCCGCACACTCCAGCCCTCCACACCCTCGCCTCGCCGGCATCGATGACGAACGACTCCACCCGCAGCCCGGCGCGCAAGCCGGCGCGTTCCAGCCGTGCAGCCTCTCTCCTCGTCGGCACCGGCATTCTGCTCAGCCGCATCGTCGGCCTGGTTCGCGAGCGCGTGGTCGCCACCTATTTCGGAGCGGGGCTGCAAGCCGACGTGTTCAGCGCCGGCCTGCGCATGCCGAACGTGCTTCAGAACCTGCTCGGCGAGGGCACGCTGAGTGCGTCGTTCATCCCGGTGTATTCGGAGCTCCTCGGGCAAGGCAGAACCCGCGAAGCCGGGCGCGTCGCGGGCGCGATGTTCGCGCTCCTGCTGGGCATTGCCGGAATCATCTCGCTGCTGGGCATCGTGCTCGCGCCCGTGCTCGTGAGCGTGTTCACACCCGGTTTCGAGGGGCAGCGGCGCGAGCTGATGATCGCGGTGGTGCGCATCCTGTTCCCGATGACCGGGGTGCTCGTGCTGTCCGCATGGGCACTCGGCATCCTGAACAGTCACCGGCAGTTCTTCCTGCCCTACTTTGCGCCGGTGCTCTGGAATGCAGCCATCATCGGCGCGCTGGTCGCGTTCGCTGGTCGCGTGGATCTGAACAGCCTTCTCATGGCGGCCGCATGGGGCGCGCTCATCGGGGGATTCCTGCAGTTCGCGATTCAGCTCCCGTGGGTGCTGCGGCTGGATCGAGAGATGCGCATCAACACCGGCCGCGACGTGCCGGCCTTCCGAGAGGCGGTTCGCAACGCCGGGCCCGCCATCATGGGACGGGGCGTCGTGCAGCTCAGCTCCTACGTGGACATGGTGCTTGCGAGTCTGCTCGCCGTCGGTGCGCTCGCTCGACTCCGATACGCGCAGACGCTCTACGTGCTCCCGGTAAGCCTTTTCGGAATGAGCGTTGCAGCGGCGGAGCTGCCGGAGCTTGCGCGGGAGAGGAACAGCGCGACGGAAGCGCTGCGGGAGCGCACGGTTGCCGCGGTCCGACGGGTGGCGTTCTTTGTCGTGCCGAGCCTGATTGCGTTCCTGCTGCTGGGGGACGTGATCGTGGCGGGAATCTATCGTGCCGGTGAGTTCCACGCGGCGGATGTCACGATCGTGTGGCTTACGCTTGGTGCATACAGTCTTGGCCTGCTCGCATCCACGAGCACGCGCATTTACCAGTCCGCGTTCTTCGCATTGCGCGACACGAAGACGCCCGCACGCATTGCCGGGTTGCGCGTGCTTGTCGCCGCACTTGGCGGCGCCGGCCTGATGCTGCAATTCGAGCCAGTGTCCGCTGGCGCCGTCACCCTTCCGGCGGGCGTGTTCGGAGACGTTCGCGTCGCGGGCCTGCCCCTGGGTCCGGTGGGGCTCGCGCTCGGCGCCGCAGTCGGCGCCTGGCTCGAATGGGCTCTGCTGAAAACCCGCTTGCAGCGGCGCATCGGGTCGATCGGAGCGGGCGCAGGCCAGCTCGTGCGCATGTTTGCCGCCGCTCTCCTTGCAGCGGCCGCAGGATACAGCGTCCGCCTCGCAGCGGCTGGCCTGCACCCGCTCACGGTTGCCGCGGCAGTGGTTGCCGCCTTCGGTCTCGCGTATCTCGCAGCCGCACGCGCGCTGGGGCTTGCGGAAGCCCGCGCGTTCGTGGAGTCACTCTGGCGCCGTGTTCGGCGCGGATAAACACCTCAGCAAACCACAGCTAGCGCTTCGCGACTGCCGTTGGCGCGCGCGTGCCGCCGCGAGCGGCGTGATAGCGAGTGAGTGCCGTCGAGTTCACGTCCGCAACGGCACGGTCGGTCGCTGCGTCCTGACACTCCCGCTCGCGCAGCGTGTGACTCGGGCGAAGCGAGTCTGTCATCTGGCACACGGATGCGGCCGCCATCGTGATGCGTCGATGCAGGACTGCGGCACCGGCTTCGTGCGTGGAATCGAGATCCGCGTAGCTCACGACCTGTTGCCGGACTTCTCCGTTCTCCGCATACCCGATCACCTTTTGCTGGATCGTCTCGGGCTGCCCAGCCCATGCGCCACTCGCAAGTGTTCCTGCTGCGCCGAGTATCAGAAGACGTATCGACGTTCTCATTGCGTCTCTCCTCGATCCGTTCCCGTTTGTTTCGTTCCGTTCCCATTCGTGGCCCGCATGTGCGCGCAAAACAAATCGACGCTACACAATCGATAAACGTGGCGCGGGACTTCTCTGGCGTCGGCGGGGCGCAAGGTTGCACGGAGGGTGTTGTCGCCCCTGCGGGCGAGCGGCGAACGGTATGTCTTCCGGGCATCACTTGAGAATGGGGAGAGTTCCCCATCTTTGTTCCGGCCTCGCGGAGATCGCCTGATACTGACGCATCGTGAGTTGCCGGATAATCATGCACCCATGCCTCTGCCGCAACGCCTGCCCCCGAACGACGATCTGGAGCGGCGCCTGCACGAGCTGCAGGCGCGTGCCGGCAACGTCGTGCACCTCGCAAGAGCGCTGCGCTCCACTTTCCAGGCACTCTCGCGTCCGCGCGCACGCGTTCCCTTCTCGTGCATGAAGCTCTCGCGCATGAAGCCCATGATCGAGTGCAACTCGGTGATGAGTCTTGCATGCGCGCTGGACGGCCCCGAGCGCGCGCTGCGTGAGGCGCTGAAGCTCATCGAGCAGCTGCGTGCCACACCGTTGACTCTGTGGGGCGACGTCTTTCCCGAGAGAGCGCGGCGGAGCAACACCGCACATCGCGGGCCGAACGGCACGACCCGACGCAACCCTGCGGGTCTCACGTCGCGGGAATGCCAGGTTCTCGCGCTGATTGCGGAGGGCCG
Source organism: Steroidobacteraceae bacterium (assembly GCA_019683695.1). GTDB lineage: Bacteria > Pseudomonadota > Gammaproteobacteria > Steroidobacterales > Steroidobacteraceae > JADGHX01. The sequence goes on along the minus strand of JADGHX010000053.1, from coordinate 17,559 downwards.
CACGAACGCGCAACTCGCGCAGCGGCTGCACGTGTCGCCGAAAACGGCGGACCATCACGTCTCGGCCGTGCTGCGCAAGCTGGGTGTACGTTCGCGAGCGGAAGCGGTCGCGCGCGCGTTTCCTCTGGGACTCGTGAAGAGCTGCAGCTGACGGAGCGCTGGGGCCCGATGCACGGATGTTCGCAGCGGCACCAGCCTAATGAGCAGCTCATCCGGCCTGCTCGTGCAGGCTCGATGCTGGCGCACCCGCTCGCGGAGCGGGCGCGCACTGAACAGATCAAACTGAGCGAACTGGGCTTCTAGTTCGCGCCAGGCTCGTAGCCCAGATTGGGCGAGAGCCAGCGCTCGACTTCCGCGAGGCTCATTCCCTTGCGCCGGGCATAGTCCTGCACCTGATCGCGGTCGATCTTGCCGACCGCGAAGTAGCGGGCCTCCGGATGCGCGAAGTACCAGCCGCTCACTGCGGCCGTCGGATACATGGCATAGGAGTCCGTGAGCGTGATGCCGGCGTTGCGCTCCACGTCAAGGAGCTTCCACAGCTTCGCCTTCTCGGTGTGATCCGGGCACGCGGGGTAGCCCGGCGCCGGGCGGATGCCGCGGTACTCCTCGCGGATGAGCTGGTCGTTCGTGAGGGATTCCTGCGAGGCGTAGCCCCACAGCTCGCGTCTCACGCGCTCGTGGAAATGTTCCGCAGCGGCTTCGGCGAGGCGGTCTGCGAGCGCCTTGAGCATGATGCTCGAGTAGTCGTCGTGCGCTTTCTCGAAGCGCTCGATGTGCTCCTCGATGCCAAGGCCTGCGGTCACCGCGAACGCGCCGATGTAATCCGCCTTGCCGCTCGACTTGGGGGCAATGTAGTCCGCGAGGCATTCATGCGGATGCCCGGGCGGCTTGCCCTTCTGCTGGCGCAGGAAGCACAGCGTGGTCGCCACCTCCTTGCGCGAGGCGTCCGTGTACACCTCCACGTCGTCACCCACTGCGTTGGCCGGAAAGAGCCCGACTACTGCGCGCACTTTCAGCCAGCGCTCCGCGATGATCTGCTTCAGCAGCTTGCGCGCGTCCGCGTACAGATTGCTGGCGGCCTCGCCTACGACAGGGTCGGTCAGCACGTCGGGGAACTTGCCGGCGAACTCCCACGCATTGAAGAACGGCATCCAGTCGATGTAGCCGAGCAGCTCTTCGAGCGGGTAGTTGTCGTACGTGTGAATGCGCGGCAGGCGCGGCACCGCGGGCTCGGTGTTCTCCCAGTCGATGCGGCGCCGGTTCGCGCGCGCCTGCGCGAGGCTCAGCTCCGGAACCTTCACCTTCTTGTTCGCGTGCTGCTCGCGACGGCGCTCGTGATCCTCGTTCACCTTGGCCAGGAACTCATCGCGCTGCGCGGCCGAGACGAGCGCCTGGCACACACCCACTGAGCGCGACGCATCCTTCACATACACGACCGGGTGGCTGTAGTTCGGGGAGATCTTCACCGAGGTGTGCGCGGGCGAGGTGGTGGCACCGCCGATCAGCAGCGGCACCTTGAAGCCCTGCCGTTCCATCTCCTTCGCCACGTGCACCATCTCATCGAGCGAGGGGGTGATGAGGCCCGACAGCCCGATGAAATCCACCTGCTCGCGCCGCGCCGTCTCGAGAATCTTCTCGCACGGAACCATCACCCCGAGATCGATGACCTCGAAGTTGTTGCACTGGAGCACGACGCTGACGATGTTCTTGCCGATATCGTGCACGTCGCCCTTCACGGTCGCGACGACGATGCGGCCGTTCGGCTTCGACGCGCCATTCTTCTCCTTCTCGATGAACGGCACGAGGTGCGCCACTGCGCGCTTCATCACCCGCGCGCTCTTCACCACCTGCGGCAGGAACATCTTGCCCGAGCCGAACAGGTCGCCCACGACGTTCATGCCGTCCATCAGCGGGCCTTCGATCACATCGAGCGGACGCCGCGCGGCGAGGCGCGCTTCCTCCGTGTCCTCGATGATGAAATCGTCGATACCCTTCACCAGCGCGTGCTCGAGGCGCTTCTCCACCGGGAGCTTGCGCCACTCGAGATCGGCCTGGCGCTTCGCCGCGCCCTCGCCCTTGTAGCGGGCGGCAAGCTCGACGAGCCGCTCGGTGGCATCCGGCCGCCGGTTCAGCACCACGTCTTCCACCGCATCGCGCAGATCGGGATCGATCTCGGCGTAGATGGCGAGCTGGCCGGCATTCACGATGCCCATGTCCATTCCCGCATTGATGGCGTGATACAGAAACACGGCATGGATCGCTTCGCGCACCGGGTCGTTGCCACGGAACGAGAACGACACGTTGCTCACGCCACCGCTCACCAGCACGTGCGGCAGCTTTTGCTTGATCTGGCGCGTGGCCTCGATGAAGGCGAGGCCGTAGTTGTTGTGCTCCTCGATGCCCGTGGCAATCGCGAAGATATTCGGGTCGAAGATGATGTCTTCGGGCGCGAAGCCGACCTTCTCGGTGAGGAGCCGGTAGGCGCGCTCGCAGATGCTCACCTTGCGCTCGACCGTGTCCGCCTGGCCCTGCTCGTCGAACGCCATCACCACCACGGCCGCGCCGTAGCGACGCACCTTGCGCGCATGCTCGAGGAAGACCGCCTCGCCTTCCTTCATGCTGATCGAGTTGACGACGGCCTTGCCCTGCACGCACTTGAGCCCCGCCTCGATCACGCTCCACTTCGAGGAGTCGATCATGATCGGCACGCGCGCGATGTCCGGCTCCGCGGCGATCAGGTGCAGGAAGCGCACCATCGCGGCCTCGGAATCGAGCATGCCCTCGTCCATGTTCACATCGATCATCTGCGCGCCGTTCGCCACCTGCTGGCGCGCGATCTCCAGCGCCGCCGCATAGTCGCCCGCCTCGATGAGCTTGCGGAACTTCGCCGAGCCGGTGACGTTCGTGCGCTCGCCCACGTTCACGAACAGCGAGTCCTCGTCGATGTTGAGCGGCTCGAGCCCGGCGAGCCGGCACTTCACCGGAATCGCCACCACTTCGCGGCGCTTCAGCGTCTTCATCGCCTCGCGAATGAGGCGAATGTGCTCCGGCGTGGTGCCGCAGCAGCCGCCCACGATGTTCAGCCAGCCCGAGGCGGCGAAGTCGCGGAGGATCTCCGCCGTCTCCTGCGGTGTCTCGTCGTAGTCGCCGAAGGCGTTCGGCAGGCCTGCATTGGGATAGGCGCACACGTGCGTGTCCGCGACGCGCGCCATCTCCTCGACGTACGGCCGCAGTTGACGGCCACCGAGCGCGCAGTTCAGCCCGACCGCAAGCGGGTTGGCGTGGCGGATGGAGTTCCAGAACGCCTCGGTCGTCTGGCCGGAGAGCGTGCGGCCCGAGGCGTCCGTGATCGTGCCGGAGATGATGAAGGGCAGCTCGATCTTCATCTCGTCGAACACGGACTGGGCGGCATAGATCGCCGCCTTGACGTTCAGTGTGTCCGTCACGGTCTCGAACAGCAGCAGGTCCACTCCGCCGAGCAGCAATGAGCGAATCGCTTCCGAATAGGACTCGACGAGCTGATCGAAGGTGAGATTGCGGAACGCCGGGTCGTTCACGTCCGGCGACATGGAGCACATGCGCGTCGTGGGCCCCACTGCACCCGCCACGAATGCCGGCGCATCGCGCTCCTGCGCATACTCATCCGCCACCCGGCGCGCGAGCTGCGCGGCGCGATAGTTCAGCTCCGGAACGAGCGCTTCGGTGCCGTAGTCGGCCTGCGAGATCGAGTTCGAGTTGAACGTGTTCGTCTCGATGATGTCCGCGCCCGCCTCGAGGTACTGGCGGTGGATGGACGCGATGAGCTCGGGCCGCGTGAGCACGAGCAGGTCGTTGTTGCCCCTCAGGTCGCGGCCGAACTCGCGGAACCGCTCGCCGCGGAACGCGTGCTCATCGAGCTTCTGGCGCTGGATCATCGTGCCCATGGCGCCATCGAGCAGCACGATGCGCTGATCGAGCAGCCGCTTCAGCTGCTCGAGGCGCCGCCGGCGCGCGGTTTCGTCGATGCTGGCGACGCCGAACGGTACGGCGGTCGCGCGCGTGATGCGACCCTCGTTGCCGCGGTCGTTCTGCAGGGCCTGGGGGCGATGGGTCGAGTGCCCGTGGCTACAAGTGCTCATGCAATCGCACTCCCGAAAGCTGTCGAACCGTGCAGCCTGGCGGCTGCATGCGCGGGCACTGCGGCCCACGGCGGACGAACGCCGAGCGCGTAACAGATGGCGTACGTCAGTTCCGCGCGATTCAGTGTGTAGAAGTGGAACTCGCGCACCCCTTCGCGCACGAGCGCCTGAACCTGCTCGATCGCGACGCTGGCGGCGATCATGCGCCGGGTATCCGCGTCATCATCGAGGCCGTGAAAGCGGTGCTGCAGCCACTCCGGAATGGACGCGCCACACTTCGTCGCAAACTTCAGCACCTGCGGGAAGCGCGTGATCGGCAGGATGCCGGGCACGATGGGCACGTAGATGCCCGCGGCGGCACACCGGTCCCTGAAACGCAGATAGACGCCGGGGTCGTAGAAGAACTGCGTGATCGCTCGCGAGGCGCCCGCATCCACCTTGCGTTTGAGGTTGTCCAGATCGAACCGCGGCGAGGGTGCTTCCGGATGCACCTCCGGGTACGCAGCGACCGAGATGTCGAAGTTCGCCACGCTTCGGAGGCCGGCCACGAGATCCACGGCGTAGGCGAAACCGTGCGGATGCGGCTCGTATCGTTCCGTGCCGCGCGCGGGGTCTCCGCGCAGGGCGACGAGATGGCGTATTCCCTGGTCCCAGTAGCGGCGCGCAATCTCGAGCACTTCGCCACGAGATGCACCTACGCATGTGAGGTGCGGGACCGCGGTCAGCTGCGTCTCGCGCTGAATGCGCGTGATGACCTTGTGCGTGCGCTCGCGCGTGGAGCCATCCGCGCCGCAGGTCACGGAGACGAAGCGCGGCGCAAGCGGTGCGAGCCGCTCGATGGACTTCCACAGCGTGCCTTCCATTTCGGCATCGCCGGGCGGAAAAAACTCGAAAGAGACTCTGATGCTCATGGAGGCCGTACTCGCTTCGAGACGCCGGGGTCAGGCGACGCCGGTGTGGGTCGTGGTGGTGGCCCGTAGGGCAGCGACGGCGGCGCGCACGTGCTCGCCATCCGCTTAGATGGGGCTCATGCGCGCACACGCCCGCCCCGCTTCGATGAGCAGGCGGCGAACGCGCGCGATCGGATGCTCGACCACGCGTTCGCGCGGGCTCTCGAGGGATTCGTAACGTTCGAAGAGCCAGAGGCGGCCGCCGGGCGCGAGCGCCCGTTTCGCGGTGCTCAGCATGGTGGCGAGCGCGCCGGTGCTGGCGCGAAAACGGTCCAGCACGATTGCATCGAACGTCTCGCCGGCGCGTTCGAGATCGCGGGAGCTGAGCGCTTCGCCACAGGCGGCAAGCAGCACCGTGCAGGAAAAGCCCTCGCGCTCCGCGTACGACCGCGCAGCCTGCGCGGCGCGCCGCGAATGCGCGATGGCCGTGCAGCGACCCGCGGCACGCGCCGCGGCTTCGAGCAGCTCCAGATGATCCACGCCCACCACCAGCGCGGAGGCGGGCGGCGTGCGCGAGCCGCTGGCTTCCAGAAAGGACCGGAGTGCGCGACCCAGTCGGGACTCGGATGCCGGCAGTTGATCCGGCGCACTCGTCGAGACCGCGGCGACGAGCCGACCGCGATCGCGCACGAGCTCCGGGTCGTTGCGGTCGAGCTGAGCCAGCAAGCCCTGGACGAAATCCACCTGCGGCTGCTCCTGCGTCACGCGGTAATGCACCCATTGGCCCTGGCGAAGGCGCACGAGCAGCCCGGCGTCGCAGAGGATCTTCAGGTGACGGGAGACGCGCGGCTCGCTCTGCGCAACCGCCATCGCCAGATCGGAGACGCTGAGGTCGCGTTCCGAGCACAGCGCCAGCAGACGCAGACGCGTGTGTTCACCGGCAGCACGGAGCCAGGTGAGGAGTCGAGCAGCGCTGTGGGTGGAGACCGTCACGTTTGACTTAAAGGATTGTAGAAATCTTTAAGTGCTAGGCTATCAGCCTCACCGACGGGCGTGCAAGCCGGAGTTCACCATGGCGAAGCCGTGGACTGCGCCCGAGTACCGCCGAGCGTGTTCCGCAGATTAGCGCGCAATTTGGCCTGCAACTGGCCCAGACGAGTTCGTTTGGCTCACTAATGAATCAGCGGGTGTAACGATGGCGACCGAGCGCCCGTAGACGGGCGCGCAGACCAGAGGCACGAAGAACAGAAACGAGCGGAGGAAAGTCCCCGGCTGCGACGGCAGCCGGGGACACGCGATCAGTGCAGCGAATGCACCCGGTCGAGGTCGGAGTCGGGCGCGAAGAGCTGCTCCACCGCGACGGCATCGAACCGGTACGGGCGCTGGCAGAACTCGCACGTCACCTCGACGGCGCCCTGCTCGCGGAGCACGTCCCGCACCTCGTCCTGCCCCAGCGTCTTCAGCAGCCCGGCCACGCGCGCCAGGCTGCAGCGGCACGAGAACTGGACGGGAGCGCCTTTGAAGACGCGCAGATCCTGCCGGCCAAATCGACTCTCGAGCAGGCTCTGCAGCGACGTGCCGAGGAGCTGCGCTGTTTGAACGGCCTGGATGCCACGCTCCGCGTCCCGCCAGGCCGCGGCAGCCGCCGAGTCGGGCCGCGCTTCCTCACCGCCGCGCTCGGGCAGCTTCTGGACCAGCAAGCCGACCGCGCGCCGCCCATCTGCCGCGAGCCGCACGCGTGTCGGGAGCTGCTCGGAGGACGCGAAATACTCCTCGAGGCATTCGGATAGCGAGCTGCCCGTCAGGGGAACGATGCCCTGATACCGCATCTCCTTCTCGGACGCCTCGATCGTGACGACGATGCGGCCGTCTTCCCCGACGAGGCGCCGAAACTCCGCGGCGGAATCGTCTGCCTGCGGCGGCAACGCGAACGGGTTGCGCTCAGCGGATGCGAGCGCGCCGAGATCGATGACACGCCCGTGCTCGAAGCCCGGTGCGCCGCCGGCGTCCTCGCCGGTTGCGCCAGCGGCATCCGCCACTGCGCTGGCGAGAGAGTCTGGTGCGGCAGCGTCATCCGTATCGTCTTCGTCAGATTCCTCGTCCACATCCTGCCCGCGCAGGCGCGCAACGCCGCGCACACGGAAATCGTGCGTGCATTGAGCGACGAGCAGACGAACCTGGCCCTGCCCCTCCAGTTGCAGCGTGAGCGTACCCTGAAACTTGAGAGTCGCCGCCAGCAGCACGGAGGCGCTCACCGCTTCGCCGAGCAGGTCCCGCACGGCAGCGGGATAGTCCTGATGGGCGCGCAAGTCCTGCCACGCGCTCTCCAGATCCACCCAGTAGCCGCGGACCGGCTGGTTTTCGACGATGAAGCGGCGAACCTCGTTGGGAATGGTTTTGAGCTCGGTCATGGGGCGGCAGGATGGGGCCAGGCGGCGCAAACCACAACCGCCCTGACCCCTATGAGAGAGTCGGCGCCCGCCGACACATCATCCATTCGCTCGGGCTGCAGCCACGGGCGTGAGCAGGTCCGCTAATACCTCCGAGACGTGCTCGGATTCACCGTCAGGCTGAAGGAGGCCACATGCGGAAAGCGAGGTCTGCGGAACCCGCGGCCGATTTGAGCTGCAACGGCCAATGCTGCAGCCCGTGCGGCCGCGGCTTGCCGCATGCGTGTACGCGACGCGGTCGCAGCGCGAGCAGCGTGCCTCGGCTTCACCACCACGGCACCGAGTGACGCGATCACGCCGCGGCGTTTGCCCGCCGCGTTCAGCCGGCGAGCTTCTTCTTCAGCAGCTCGTTCACCTGCGCCGGATTGGCCTTGCCCTGCGTGGCCTTCATCACCTGGCCGACGAAGAAGCCGAAGAGCTTGTCCTTCCCGCTGCGATACTCCGCGAGCTGCCCCGGATTCTTCGCCATCACCTCGTCGATGACCTTCTCGATGGCGGCGGTATCCGTGATCTGCCGCAGACCCTTCTCCTCGATGAGGGCATCGGCATCGCGCCCGCTGCTCCACATGGCCTCGAAGACATCCTTGGCGATCTTTCCGGAGATGGTGTTGTCCCGGATGCGCTTCAGGAGCCCGGCGAGCGCGCCGGAGGAGATGCGACTCTCCGTGATCTCGAGCCCTTCCTTGTTGAGCGCGGCAGCGAGCTCGCCCATCACCCAGTTCGCGGCGAGCTTGGGATCCTCCGGCACCTGGCGCACCACGTCTTCGTAGTACGCCGCCAGCTCCCGGCTGGAGGTGAGCACGCCCGCGTCATAGGCGGACAACCCGTACTGCGACGTGAACCGCGCCGCCTTCTGGTCCGGCAGCTCGGGAAGCGAGGTGCGCACCTCTTCGATGAAGGCGTCATCGAGCTTCAGGGGCAGCAGATCCGGATCGGGGAAGTAGCGGTAGTCGTTCGCCTCTTCCTTGGTGCGCATGGAGCGCGTCTCGCCCTTGTCCGGATCGTACAGGCGGGTTTCCTGAATCACCTTGCCGCCGGACTCGAGAATGTCGATCTGCCGCTCCACCTCGTAGTTGATGGCCTTCTCGACGAAGCGGAAGGAGTTCAGGTTCTTGATCTCGGCACGCGTGCCGAACTTCGTCTCGCCCTTGCGGCGGACGGAAACGTTCGCGTCACAGCGGAACGAGCCTTCCTGCATGTTGCCGTCGCAGATCTCGAGGTAGCGCACGAGCGTGTGCAGCTTCTTCATGTAGGCCACGGCTTCCCGGGCCGAGCGCAGGTCGGGCTCCGAGACAATCTCGAGCAGCGGCGTGCCTGCACGGTTGAGGTCGATACCCGAGGCGCCTGGCAGGCCCTCATGCAGGGACTTGCCGGCATCCTCCTCGAGGTGCGCGCGCGTGATGCCAATCACTTTCTTCGCGCCGTCGTCCAGCACGATCTCGAGCTTCCCGTGCGCCACGATGGGCAGCTCGTACTGGCTGATCTGGTAGCCCTTGGGAAGGTCCGGGTAGAAGTAGTTCTTGCGCGCGAACACGGAATGCCGCGCCACCGTGGCGTCGATGGCGAGGCCGAATTTCACGGCCATGCGCACCGCTTCGGCGTTCAGCACCGGCAGCACGCCCGGATACCCCAGGTCCACGAGGTTCGCCTGCGCATTGGGCGGCGCCCCGTAGGCCGTGGACGAGCCGGAGAAGATCTTCGATCTGGTGGCGAGCTGGGCGTGAATCTCGAGCCCAATCACCGTTTCCCATTCACTCATGCGTCGGTCTCACTTGAACGCGTCGGGCACGTGACGATGCCAGTCCGTCTCACGCTGATAGACGTGCGCGACGTTCAGCACTCTCGCCTCACCGAAATGCGGCCCCACGATCTGCAGCCCCACGGGCAGGCCCTGCACGAAGCCGCACGGAATGGACACGCCGGGAAGCCCGGCGAGGTTCGCGCCGATGGTGTAGATGTCGTTCAGATACATGGTGACCGGGTCATCGATCTTGGCGCCGATCGGGAAGGCCGGCGTCGGCGTGGTCGGCCCGATCAGAACGTCCACCTCGGCGAAGGCGCGCTCGAAATCGCGGTTGATGAGCTGGCGCACCTTCTGCGCCTTGAGGTAGTACGCGTCGTAGTACCCTGCCGAGAGCACGTAGGTGCCGGTCATGATCCGGCGCTTCACTTCGGCGCCGAAGCCCTCGCCGCGCGTGCGGCAGTAGAGGTCCATGAGGTCCTTCGGGTTCTCGCAGCGATAGCCGAAGCGCACGCCGTCGTAGCGCGCGAGGTTCGATGAGGCCTCGGCCGGCGCGACCACGTAATACGTGGGCACCGACAGCGGCAGGGACGGCAGGCTCACCTCACGCAGCTGCGCGCCGAGCTTCTCGTACACGCCGAGCGCCTCGCGGATGCGCGCTTCGCAGCTCGGATCGAGCCCCTTGTCGAAGAATTCCTTCAGGAGCCCGATACGCAGGCCCTTTACGGAATCGTTCAGCGTGGCGGTGTAGTCCGGCACCGGCCGGTCCACGCTCGTGGAATCGTTCGGATCGAACCCCGCCATGGCCCCCAGCATCAGCGCCGCATCTTCGGCCGTGGCGGCAATGACGCCGCCCTGATCGAGACTCGATGCGAACGCGACCATGCCGTACCGCGACACGCGGCCATACGTGGGTTTGAGGCCCGTCACACCACAGAGCGCGGCGGGCTGACGGATGGAGCCGCCGGTATCCGTTGCGGTGGCCGCCGGCACCAGCCGCGCGGCCACGGCGGCCGCGGACCCGCCGGACGACCCACCCGGCACGAGCGCGGTGTTCCACGGATTGCGCACAGGGCCGAAGTAGCTGCTCTCGTTGGACGAGCCCATGGCGAACTCGTCCATGTTCGTCTTGCCGACCATGACGGTGCCGGCCGCCTTCAGTTTCGAGACGACCGTCGCATCGTATGGGGAGACGAAGTTCTCGAGCATGCGCGAGCCGCAGGTGGTGCGGACGCCGTCGGTGCAGAAGATGTCCTTGTGCGCGATGGGCACGCCGGTCAGGGGACCGCCCTCGCCGGCCGCGAGCCGCCGATCCGCCTCAGCGGCGGCCGCCAGCGCCTCCTCGCGCGTGATGGAAATGAAGGCGTTGAGCCCGCTCTGGCTGGACTCAATGCGGTCCAGGTACAGCTTGGCGAGCTCCACGCTCGAATACGCCTTCTTGCGCAACCCCGCGGCGAGCTCCGCGAGCGTGCTGGAATGAATGCTCACTCGATGACCTTGGGTACCAGATAGAGACCGGCCTCAACCTGTGGGGCATTGGCCTGATAGCGCTCGTGCGCATCCCGCTCGGTGACGACGTCGGGGCGCAGCCGCTGCGCAAGCCCGGGAAGCGGGTGCGCCATGGGCTCCACGCCCTGCGTCTCGGCGCGATCGAGCTGACTCACGAAATCGAGAATGCTCGAGAGGCTCTGCTGATACACCGGAATTTCGCTTTCCTGGAGCTGCAGACGCGCAAGGTGCGCGATGCTCTCGATCTGTTCGCGTGTGAGTGCCATGGTGAAGTGCGGGAAATCAGCGTGAAAAACAGCGCAAAATCATACAGCTTGCCTTGCCCATTGTCCCACCGGTTGCTAGATTACGCGCCACTTTCGGGGTCTCCCCTCCTGCTCGCACTTTTCTCGGTCGCTTCATGTTCAAACGCTTGCGCGGGTATTTCTCCAGCGATCTGTCGATCGACCTGGGCACGGCCAACACTCTGATCTACGTCCGCGACAAGGGAATCGTGCTCAACGAGCCCTCCGTCGTCGCGGTTCAGGACGAGCCCTCGCGCGGCGGCAAGGTCATCGTCGCGGTCGGGTCCGAGGCCAAGAACATGCTCGGCCGTACGCCGGGCCACATCAACGCGGTGCGCCCGATGAAGGACGGCGTCATTGCCGACTTCACGTACACCGAGAAGATGCTGCAGTTCTTCATCAACAAGGTGCACGGCAACCGCATGCTGAAGCCCTCGCCGCGCGTGCTGGTGTGCGTGCCCTTCGGCTCCACGCAGGTGGAGCGGCGCGCCATTCGCGAATCCGCCGAAGGCGCCGGCGCGCGCAACGTCGCCATCGTCAGCGAGCCCATGGCCGCTGCGGTGGGTGCGGGGCTTCCCGTGCACGAAGCGCGCGGCTCCATGGTTCTCGATATTGGCGGCGGCACCTCCGAGGTCGCGGTGCTCTCGCTGAACGGCATCGTGTACGCGAACTCCGCCCGCATCGGCGGCGACCGCTTCGACGAAGCCATCATGAACTACGTCCGCCGCAACTACGGCATCCTGATCGGTGAGGCCACGGCGGAGCGCATCAAGATCGAGATCGGGTCGGCCTACCCCGGGCAGCAGGTGCGCGAGCTCTCGGTGAAGGGCCGCAATCTCTCCGAGGGCGTGCCGCGCAGCTTCACCCTGAACAGCAACGAGATTCTCGAAGCCCTGCAGGAGCCCCTGCAGAGCATCGTCAGCGCCGTGAAGCAGGCGCTGGAGCAAACCCCGCCCGAGCTGGGCGCGGACGTCGCCGAGCGCGGCATCGTGCTCACCGGCGGCGGCGCCCTGCTGCGGGATATCGATAAGCTGCTCACCGAGGAAACCGGGCTCCCCGTCGTGGTGGCGGACGATCCGCTCACCTGCGTGGCGCGTGGCGGCGGGCGCATCCTGGAGCTGATGGACGAGCTCGGCCCGGGCCATTTCGGTCTGGAATAAACCCACGCCATCACGGGATCGACGCGATCGCTTCAGGACGCTGCCGCGCTGCCGATGCCGGACTTTGCGGTGGAGCACACCGCAGGGTTCACCCTCCCCCTAACATTCCGTCCTCCCGCTGCGGGTATCTGCGATGGCCTTCGGTGTAAGCGCCAACCGCTCCTCCTCGTCCAGCCGAGGCCCCTCGCCCGGCTTTCGCTTCACCCTGTACGCCATCTTTGCTGTCACGCTCATGTATCTGGATCAGCGCGGGCAGTGGCTGAGCGAAGTGCGCTACGCGCTGCAGGCCGCGGCCTATCCCGTCCAGCTTGCAGTGAGCTCCCCGTCTGCGGCCTGGCGCTGGCTGCAGGAAGCCTCGCGCACCCGTGAGGCGCTGCGCGCCGAGAACGAGCGGCTCCGGGCACGGCAGCGGGAGCTGGAATTACGCACACTCCGGTATCAGGCGCTGGCGCGCGAGAACGCGGAGCTGCGTGGCTTGCGGGATGCGTTGCCGCCCGTGGCCGAGAAGTGGCTGGTGGCGGAAGTGATCAACGTGGCGCCGAACACATTCCGCCACAGCGTGCTCATCAATCGCGGCACGCGCAATGGCGTCTTCAAGGGGCAGGCGGTGCTCGATGACCAGGGGCTCATCGGCCAGACCGCGCACGTGGGGCCCTGGAGCGCCGAAGTGATCCTGATCACCGATCAGGAGCATGCCCTGCCGGTCCAGATCGAGCGCACCGGGTTGCGCACGATTGCGGTGGGCACGGGTGAGGGACTGGCGCTGCCGTACCTTCCCGCCAACGCCGACGTGCAGGTGGGCGATCTCCTCATCACCTCCGGGCTGGGCGGAGTGTTCCCGCACGGCTATCCGGTCGGGCGCGTTTCCGCCGTCTCTCGCGAAAGCGTTCAGCCGCTTGCGCAGGTGCGCGCGGCGCCGCTGGCGCGCATCGATCGCGCGCGCGAGGTCATGCTGGTGTGGTTCCGGGAGGAACATCCGGCGGCACCGGGCAGCACCACGGGCGCCGATCTGCTCACCGGCGATCCGAAAATCCAGCCGCAACCGGCGCCGGCCCGGCCCAAGCCGGCCGAGTCTGCCGCCCCGGGCGATGACGCGAAGGCACCTGCGGCCTCGCAGGTCGCATCGTCTCGCAAGCCCGATGGCGCTGCGGCCAGTGCCGCGGGTTCGGCTACGGGTGCGGCGCGGGCACCGACCGCAGACTCAAACGGCTCCGCGCGAGCGGCCCTTCATTCGGCGAATCCATCCGGCGCCGCCTCGGCAGCGGGCGCGTCGGGCAACGCTGCACCCGCCACCGGAGCGCCCGCGACCGGCGCACCTGCGACTGGCGCAACCAGTGCACGCGAAACCGGCACACCTGCAGCGAGCGCGCCGGCAGCTAACGCACGCGAGGCCGGCAGACCCGCAGGCAATGCGCCCGGAAGCGGCACGCGTTCAGCCAACACGCCTGCAGCCGGCGCACCCGCGGCCGGCTCGCCGGCACCGAACGATGCCGGCACGCAGGCACCCGCAGGCGCTGCCTCTGGACAGGGAGGCGCACGATGAACCGCGAACCGCGGCTGTGGATGGCATTCACGGCGCTCGTTGCGCTGTTTCTCTCCGTGCTGCCGCTGCCCCGGTGGCTGGAGATCGTGCGCCCTGCGTTCCTGGTGCTGACCGTTCTGTACTTCTCCATCTCCGCGCCACGCGCCGGCGGCATCGGCCTCGGCTTCTTCGCGGGGCTCGCTCTGGATGCCTTCCAGGGAGCGGTGCTGGGGCAGCACGCGCTTGCGTTGTCACTCGTCGCATACATCATGGTGCGCGAGCATCAGAAGATCCGCTCCAAGCCCGCGTTCCAGCAGTCGCTGATCGTGTTCTTCGCGCTGATCGCGTATGAATTCACGGTGTTTGCGATCGATGGATGGACCGGTCATCCGATCACGGATCCGCTGCGATGGGTGCACACCGTCACGGGCGCCCTCGCCTGGCCCATTGCCATCGCGCTGCTCGAGCGCGGTCACGCGCCTCGCTGAGGTGAGCACGTGAACCGGCAGCGGTGCTTCCCGAGCCAAGCGCATTCAGGGCTGTGCGCACACCGCCCGTGGCGCTCATGCCGCACGTTCTGCGCGCGGGAGCGAAACGGCTGGACGAAGGAGTCGCGGCAGGCGATTCCGGGGCGCGGCTGAGGAGGGCGGGTGGTCCGCGGCGTCCGCATCAAGGATCACTGGAGCGAGCAGCGCATCTTCGATCAGCGCGTGCTCATTGCTGGCGTGTTCATCGTCGCGCTCACGCTCGTTCTCATCGGACGCCTGTTCCTGCTTCAGGTGATCCGCCACGACTACTACTCGGAGCTCTCGCAAGGTAACCGGGTTCGCATCGAGCCGATACCGGCGGCGCGCGGCCTGATTCTGGATCGCAACGGGGAAGTGCTCGCGGCCAACCAGCCCGCCTATCAGCTCGAGCTGGTGCCCGAAGAAGTGCCGGACCTCGACGCCACGCTGTCCGGGCTCGTGAACCTCGGCCTGCTCGATCCGGACGACCTCGACAACCTGCGGCGGACCATCAAGTCGCGCCGCGCCTTCGACAGCGTGCCGATCCGCCTTCGCCTCTCGGAAGAGGACGTCGCGAAGTTCGCCGTGCGGCGCTTCGAATTCCCCGGCGTGGACATCAAGACACGCCAGACGCGCTGGTACCCGAACAAGGAAATCGCCGTGCACGCCCTGGGCTACGTGGCGGCCATCAGCGAGCAGGACCTGGACCGCATCGACCGCGCCGCATACGCCGGCACGACACTGATCGGCAAGCTGGGCGTGGAAAGCGCGTACGAGAAGGAACTGCACGGCACGAACGGCTTCCGCGAAGTGCTCGTGAATGCGAAGGGCCGCTCCGTGCAGCGGCAGGGCGCGTTCGTGCCGAAGTTGCGCGTGCAGGCGCCCGTGCCCGGCACGGACCTGCTGACCACGCTCGACATGCCCACCCAGCGCGTGGCCGAAGAGGCGCTCGGCGACCGCCGTGGCGCGGTGGTCGCGATCGATCCGAACACGGGCGACATCATCGCGCTCGTGAGCCGCCCCGGCTTCGACCCGAACCTCTTCGGCCGCGGCCTGACGCGCGCCGAGTTCAAGGCGCTGAACGAGGATGTCGATCTGCCGCTGATCAATCGCGCGTTGCGCGGCACCTATCCGCCCGGCTCCACGGTGAAGCCCGTCATGGCGCTGGCGGGGCTGGCCTACAACGAGGTGGACCCGCACGCGCATCGCTTCTGCGCGGGCATCTTCCGCCTGCCGGGCAGCAGTCGGCCATTTCGTGAAGGGCGCGGCGGCCGCCACGGCCCGACGGACCTCTGGAACGCCATCGCGCGCTCCTGCGATGTGTATTTCTACGACCTGGCGAACCGCCTGGGCGTGGACCGCATAGCCGAGTTCCTCGCGCCGTTCGGCTTCGGCAGCGTGACGGGCATCGACATCGGTGGCGAGAAGCCGGGCATCCTCCCCTCGCGTGAATGGAAGCGGAAGTCCTTCAAGCGGCCGGAAGACCAGGTGTGGTTCCCCGGCGAGACGGTCAGCTTCGGCATCGGCCAGGGTTACATGCTCGTCACGCCGCTGCAGCTCGCGCACTACACGGCCATCCTCGCGAGCCGCGGCAAGTCCTACAAACCGCGGCTCGTGAACGGCTTCCGCGATCCCACCACCGGCCAGATCCGCCACATCCCGCCCGTGCAGTCCGCGTATCTGAAGAACATTCCCGAGGAGCACTGGCAGATCGTCACGGAAGGCATGATGGGCACGCTGAAAGGCCGGGGCACCGCGGCGGCCACGGCCGGGCGGAACATGACGTACACGATTGCCGGCAAGACCGGCACGGCGCAGGTCTTCACCGTGGACGCGAACGAGCGCTACGACGAGAAGACCATCTCCGAGCGCCTGCGCGACCATTCATGGTTCATCGCATTCGCGCCCGCGGAAGCGCCGCGCATCGCGGTGGCCACCATCGTGGAGAACGGCGGGTTCGGCTCCACTGGCGCCGCGCCGATCGTGCGCAAGGTGCTGGATGCCTACCTGCTCGATGCGGAGGGCAAGCTGAAGGCGCCCCTGCCGGCGCAGGACACCTCCAGGGGACCGCAGTCGCGCGGCGCGCGCCCGGCCACGCCGCCACGAACGGTGATCCCCGGCGGCGGCAGCGCGCCACCGCCGGATCTGGAGCTGGAGGAAGGCGAGTGAGCGTGCGCGCATGATTTACGAGGAAGTGACATCGGGCTCCCGCACGCGTCGTACGCTCACCGGCACGGCGCGCATGCTGCTCGCCCTGAAACTGGATGGCCCGCTGCTCATCGGGCTCTCGCTCGTGGCGCTCTACGGGCTCATCGTGCTCTACAGCGCTTCGGGGCAGAGCCTCTCCATGGTGGGGCGTGCCGCGATCCGTCTCGTGATGGGCGGCGTCGCCATGCTCGTGCTGGCGCAGGTGAATCCGAACTTCCTGCGGCGCACGTCGCCCTGGCTCTACGCGCTCGGCTGCGTGCTGCTGCTCATCGTGGATCTCACGGGATACATCGGCAAAGGCGCTCAGCGCTGGCTCGATCTCGGAATCGTGCGCTTCCAGCCGTCGGAGCTCATGAAGCTCGCGGTGCCCATGATGTGCGCGTGGTATTTGCACGAGCGGCCGTTGCCTCCGAGCCCGCTCTCGCTGGCCGTGCTCACCACGCTCATCTTCGTGCCCGTGGCGATGGTGGTCGCGCAGCCGGACCTCGGCACGGGCATGCTCATCGCAATCGGCGGCATGCTGGTCATCGTGCTCGCGGGGTTGCAGGTGCGCATCATCATGGCTCTTCTGGGGCTTGCAGCAATCGGCGCGTGGATCGGCTGGCACTTCCTGCACGAGTACCAGCGCAAGCGCGTGCTCATGTTCCTCGACCCGCAGAGCGATCCGCTCGGCGCGGGCTACCACACCATCCAGTCACAGATCGCGATCGGCTCCGGTGGCCCGTTCGGCAAGGGCTGGATGAACGGCAGCCAGGCGCAGCTCGAATTCCTGCCCGAGCGCTCGACGGACTTCATCTTCGCGGTGGCGGGTGAAGAGTTCGGGATGCTGGGGCTCGTGATCCTGTTGCTGCTGTATCTTTTCGTGGTCGGGCGCGCGCTGTATCTCGCCATGCAGACGCAGGACACGTTCGCCCGCCTGCTGGCCGGAAGCCTCGCGCTCACGTTTTTCGTGTACGTGTTCATCAACGCGGGCATGGTGAGCGGCCTGCTGCCCGTGGTGGGCGTGCCACTGCCCCTGGTCAGCTACGGCGGCACCTCGATGGTGACCCTGCTGGCGGGCTTCGGTATTCTCATGTCCCTGTACTCGCATCGGAAGCTCATCGGGTCATAGTGACAGTGATGTGGCGGTCTCTGCTCATTGCGAGCATCGCGGTCGCGCTCGTGCCGGCAC